>DXHZ01000064.1 GCA_019113145.1 Candidatus Avanaerovorax faecigallinarum | reverse complement strand
TCATAGGGCCGCCATGTACGTGTCAGGCGGCGGCCGGACATGCGCGCAGCGGCAGCGTTTCATATGAGTGTAGCCCTCGCGCGGCAACTGCATTATCCTTTTATAAGGGGAATCACGAAAATAGGATAACGATTTTAAACCTATATAGCAAAAAAACAAAAATCAGGTATAACAGAAGCTTTAAAATCGAGGCGCTTGTTATACCTGTTTTGTTTATTAGTCTCAAAAAGGTTGAAATTCGTTATCCTAAACAGCGATTTCATGTCAAAAAGGATAACGGCGCAACCCTTGCCGCTGGCCCCGGGTTGCTTTGCGCAGCGGCTCAGGCTACTTCGCGACAACCGTACAGGTCAGCTATACTCCGCCTCGGTACCGTAACAGATGTTATGCTTCGACAACTCTTCCCATCAGGGAAAGTTGTGTAGTATAATACGGACATGAGTTAAATATATCATACGGAGGAGAAAAATTTGAAACACATTCTTATCGTTGACGATGATATTCATATAAACGAAATGCTGGATGAAGTTTTGTGCGGTAAGTGACGCCAGAAAGTCCACAGGACTGGGACTTTCCACAGCAAGGACTCTTACCGAGAAGATGGGCGGAGAGATATCCGCGGAATACGAAGGCGGTATTTTGACCATAAAGGTGAGGTTTTAGCGGGAGAACAGAAGGAGGAAGATGGATTGAAAAAGAGAAAAGAGGAAATAACGATTCGCTCAAGCGCGGCGGAGTATCTGACCTACGTGGCATCCATAGGTGATGGTCAGGACAGCGTAGAGATGCGATATGAGGATGAGAACATCTGGCTGACGCAAAAGATGATGGCAAAGCTGTATGATGTGAACGTTCGCACGGTGAATGAGCACATTCAAACGATTTACCGGGATTCCGAACTTGAACCTGAATCAACTATCCGGAAATTCCGGATAGTTCAAACCGAAGGAAACCGCCAGGTAAGCCGTGAGGTCATCCACTATAACCTGCAGATGATAGTTGCAGTCGGATTTAAAGTCAACAATGACCGGGCTGTCCAGTTCCGCAAGTGGGCTAATCACATAGTAAAAGACTACACCATTAAAGGCTGGGTAATAGACGATGAAAGGCTTAAGAACGGCGGTTCCGTTCTGACGAACGAATATTTTGACCGTCTGTTGGAGCAGATACGCGAAATCAGACTGTCCGAGCGCAGGTTTTATCAGAAGATAACGGACATCTACGCAACATCTGTGGACTATGACCGAACCGCATTGGCTACCAAGAGATTTTTTGCCAAAGTGCAGAACAATATGCACTATGCTGTTCATGGTCACACGGCGGCAGAGCTGATATATGAAAGAGCCGATGCAGATAAACCGCACATGGGACTTACGACATGGGCAGCGGCACCTGAAGGTAAGATTGTAAAGAGCGACGCCAGCATAGCCAAGAATTATCTCACAGACGAAGAAATGCGTTCGATGGAAAGAATAGTTTCTGCTTATTTAGACCTTGCCGAGGATAGAGCAGAACGTCGTATTCCGATGACCATGGAGGATTGGGCAAAACGTCTTGATTTGTTCCTGATGGCAGACGACAGAGAGATACTTAAGGATTCAGGAAAAATTGCGGCGGAGGTTGCCAAAATGAAGGCTGAGACGGAGTTTGAGAAGTACCGTGTGATTCAGGACAGACTGTACGTCTCAGATTTTGACAGATACCTGTTGGAGCTTGAAGAAAATGCAAAGAAATAAATCACTGTAGAAGAGACCGTGAGGAAAGTGGCAGCACATTTCGGGCTTGATGACGGACAGGAAGGCTAAAAGGTAAAGGTCATGGGAAAAGAAAAAATCGTATTTATATGCTTTTTACTTGCGGCATTATGCTTTTTCGCAGTGGCGATAATGAATTATATGGATGAAGATACTGCTCAGGCGGTAACATATCTGTTGCTCGGAATCACATTTTTGGTTTTATCAACTACACACGGGAAAAAAGACAAATAAACGCATAAGATGCGGTGACAGAAGCGGTGACAAACGGCGGATTTGTCACCGCTTTTGTCACCATTGGGGAAGGGCGAACGCAGCTTTTGTCACCATTGGGGAAGGAGATTTTCAAATCCGCAGAAATTTTTCCTAAAAATTAGCACTCACCACTTGACAGTGCTAACAAAAGTGCTATAATAAGCTTGTAAGCAAAAGGGGGAACTGAAAAGGAACCCCGAAACAGCAGAGACGACACCTTCCCGAAAGGGAAACAATATAGATGCCGTTTGAAAGGAGCGACGACTTATGATGAAGAACTATTTGACGAACAGAGATTTATTTGACAGCTTTATGGACGCTATGTTTGACGACTCATTCTTTGGCGACAGGGATCCGCTCTATGGAAAACACGCAAAGAACATGATGAAAACCGACATCAGGGAAACCGGTGAGGGTTATGAGCTTGACATCGACCTTCCGGGATTTAAGAAGGACGAGATAAACGCAGAACTGAAGGACGGATACCTGACGATTTCGGCAGCTAAGGGTTTTGATAGGGACGAGAAGGATAAGGACGGAAAGTACATCCGCAGGGAGCGCTATTCCGGAGCAATGTCCAGAAGCTTCTATGTAGGAGATAATCTTACAGAGGAAGATATCAAGGCTAAGTATGAGGACGGAATCCTGAAACTGTCCGTACCTAAGAAAGATGTTAAAGCTGTGGATCAGAAGAAATACATTGCAATAGAGGGCTAACGGCCCTCGTGGGATTGACCCGTTTGAGTGCAGGCTGCCCCGAATTCTCTTAATCAGAGGTTCGGGGCAGTTTTTCTGTACTTCTGATTTTTGCTGTTCGGCTTATCGGGAATAGTGCGCTCGATTAAACCCTGCTCCAGAGCGGGATTGAGATAATTCTTGCGAAACGTCGGTCGGTGTGACAGGTGCAGGAGCGCCATGAGCTCGGCTGCGGAAAGGGTATCGTCTCCGAGGACAGCAAGAAGTCTGTGAACGGGGGATTTATCTTGGTCGTTATCTTGGTCGCCGTCTTGATCGGTGGCGTATCCGGTTGATGAAAGTTCCACCAGGGTGTCACGAATTATTTCCAGCATAAGCTCGACGAATCCGGCACTGTCTCCGGATGCGTCTGCCGCGCCGAGGGCGTCGTAATACTCCTTTTGTCTGGATTGAATAAGTTCCTCGACGGGGAGCCAGAAGAATATGTTTCTCCACTGACCGAGAAGAAGACTGTGCCACATGCGGCCTATACGTCCGTTACCGTCCGCAAAGGGGTGAATGAATTCAAACTCATAGTGGAATACGGCGCTCTTAATCAGCGGATGAAGGTCTGACTCGCCGTACCATCTGAAGAGATTGTGAATATGCTCAGGTACGAATTCTGCAGGTGGTGCCATGTGAATAAGAATATCTCCGTCAAAAACACCTACTCCGCCGGAACGGAAGCAGCCGCATTCAGGTATCAGGCCGTTCATCATCAATCGGTGTGCTTTCAGAAGGTCGTTTACTGAGGATGGGTCTAATTGCAGCATCGTTTCGTAAGTTTCGTATGCGTTGCGTACTTCTCTGATTTCGTTGGGATTACCCAGCACACGCTTGCCGTCAATAATCGCCGTAACCTGCTCTAACGATAGAGAGTTATGCTCAATGGCAAGGGATGAGTGAATCGTTCGAATGCGGTTTTCACGGCGAAGATGCGGGCTGATAGTTTTTTCATGCATAATGCTGATTCGTCCTACCTGTTCGCAGATTTCAGCAATCAAAGAAGTGATTTTGTCCGTAATGTGAAATGGCGGGTTGTAGCTGCTCATTTTGAAACACCTCTTACTTTCTATATTCAGAAGTATAGACGATAATGAAGGCAGTGTGCAACTGCATTCGCGAAAAATCGGTTTTTCTTCCTTGCCAACGCCGCAAAAAAAACATAGAATAGTAACTGTGAATCTACTTACCGGAGATTGGAGCTACATATGAAAAAAGACAATAAAAATGTCAGCAGCATTTTACTGATAAACGATATGGCGGGGTACGGCAAGGTTTCCCTTTCGGTCATGTTTCCGATTTTGTCCCATATGAGATACCAGACCTTTAACCTGCCGACGGCCCTCGTGTCCAACACCCTGGACTACGGAAAGTTCGATATCCTCGACACGACGGAGTATATGAAGAACACCATCAGAGTATGGGACGAGCTGGGGTTTACTTTTGATGCAATCTGCACGGGGCTCATAGTCAGCGAAGAGCAGGCGAAGATAGTCAGCGAGTACTGCGCCCTTCAGAAGAAAGAACGGGGAACGCCGATCTTTGTGGACCCTGTCATGGGCGACGACGGAAAGTTGTATAACGGCGTGACGGAGAAGACCGTAAGCTACATGCAGAAGCTCTGCTCGGTGGCCGACGTAATCGTGCCGAACATAACCGAGGCGTGCTTCATCGCGGGAGTTCCGTACAAAGAAGAATATACGGACGAAGATATAGACAAAATGGTAAAGAGTATGCGCGACATGGGCGCAAAGTCTGTAGTAATCACCAGCTGCAACCTTAACGGAACCATGTGCACGGTGGTAAACGAAGGTGACACGGACGGGTGGACCCGTCTGGACTACGTGGAGATTCCGGTTATGTTCCCGGGGACGGGCGACATATTCTCGGCTCTCGTGCTGGGACGCTACATGCGTTCGGGAGACCTTACCGGCGCGGTGAAGATGTCCATGACCAATCTGGAGCACATAATTGCGGCCAACGTGGGCAACGAGGATAAATACAAGGGAATTCCAATCGAGCATTACCTGGATGAGGTTAAATAACCCCTCATCCGGGTTTCTTTTTTTATATCACGTTTACATGACGGCGAACTTCTTCGTCGCATCTATGTACTTCATAAGTATGCCAAGGTTGGCGTAGTAATAGGAGAATCTGTCCTTCTTCTGAACCTGGACAAGGTCCGATGCGGTGAGCTTTTTCATGTGCTGGGATATGGTGGCCTGGGCGTAGTCAAAGGCTTCAACCAGGTCTCCGGTGCAGACGGTCTCTCTGTTCTGGTTGCAGTGCATTATGTGCCTGAAAAGCTGAAGTCTTACGGGGTGGGCCAGAGCGTCGGAAACCGATGCAATGAGCTCCAGCTCCTGTTCGTCCATGTTATCCTTATATTTTCTTATTCTCATAATTTCCTCCGAAAAAATAAAATCGCCTTACGAGACTTCTCATATCGGCAATTAACAATATACAACATCTGAGGCATTTTTTCAAGGGGGCGGAATTCATGCGTTCACAGAAACAGACGGCGGTAAATTTTATAAGGTTCCGACCCGGACATGACGCTGAAAAACTGTATACTACTTAAAAAATAACAGGTTTTAGCCGAGGATTCCTTATTTTCTATAATTGAATTTCACATGCGGCGGTGGTATACTCCGTTAGTCATCAGAATTTAAGCTATATTTTTTGATCACAACAGGAGGTAAAGTAATGCAGGAAATAGTGTCAATCATCGTATTTCTCGTAGTGATCATCGCAATTATGACCGAGAAAGTGCACAGGTCGGCAGCGGCGCTGGCAGGTGCGGTAGTGCTGCTTCTTACGAGGGTACTCGACTTTGATGCAGCCGTAGGATACATCGATTTTAACACTATCGGTGTACTCATTGGAATGATGCTCTTTGTGGCCGTGGTTAAAAATTCAGGGCTCTTTGAGTATATCGCCATTAAAGCCGCAAAGATGGCAAAGGGTGATCCGTGGAAGATCATGGCCGCCTTCATCGTTATCACAGCTTTCCTTTCAGGATTCCTCGATAACGTTACGACCGTACTTCTGGTAGGCCCTATGACCATTACCATAGCCAGAATGCTCAGGATAAATCCGGTTCCTTTCCTGATCACTCAGATTTTCGCATCCAACATCGGAGGAACGGCGACGCTCATAGGCGACCCTCCGAACATCATGATAGGAAGTGCGGCAGGACTTACATTTATTGATTTCGTTGCAAACACGGGAATTGTTGCAGTAGTTTCTATCGTAGTTCTGCTTATAGCCATGAAAATCCTCTATGGAACTAAGATGAAGGCAGATGTGGAGGCCATTGAATCCGTGGCGCATCTGGATGAGAGTAAAGCCATAGAAGATCACGGACTGCTCGTGAAGAGCATTGTAATGGTTGTAATTGTGGTGTTTGCGTTTATATTCCACAGTCAGATAGGCGTGGATACCGCGACTATCGCCCTTACCTGCGCAGCCGTTATGATGGTTATAGGCGGACAGGATATAGACGATATAATAAGCGAGGTGGAATGGTCCACCATACTCTTCTTCACAATGCTGTTCGTAGTGGTTGGAGGAATGGTTGAGACGGGAGTCATCGGCGAGCTTGCAAATGTGGTGCTGAATGTGGCGTCCGGACATCAGATTATAATGATGATGATTCTCCTCTGGGCTTCAGCCCTGTTCTCGTCGGTGCTGGATAATATCCCGTTCGTTGCCACACTCATTCCGCTGGTTACGGCTCTCGGAGAAAGCGGCGTTGATATCGAACCCCTCTGGTGGGCGATTTCCCTGGGCGCATGCTTTGGCGGAAACGGAACTCTCATAGGAGCCTCCGCAAACGTGGTGCTCTCGGGCATAAGCAACAAGCACGGATACCCTATAACCTTTGCGACATATACAAAAGTAGGATTTCCTGTTATGATAATGACAGTGGTACTGTCTACGATATTCCTGCTTTTGAAGTTCGGAATGTAAGAATACGAGGTGAGACAAAATGAGAAGCGCAGTATCGGACGATATGATCAATGTAATGCTCAGACAGATGGGCGCGGTTTCCATCAAGACAACACCGGCATATATAAGCATCGCAAAGTTTGAGATAGGCGACCTCAGACTGACTTATATGTACGAGGTGAAGGACGAGAACATATATCTGCAGAGGGTTGACCCTTATCCTATGATGATAGGAAAGATATACAATGACCAGCAGGTGGTGGAGATAATCGCAGCCGACCTTCAGAGGTTTAAAAACGCATACAACAGCAGCAACTTCTCCAGATTTATCAAGATAGCAAATGATATGAGCACCATAAACATGGAGATTGAAAATCTGTTCATGCGTCACAACGTGGCAAAATCCGACCTGGAGGAACTGGATATTATGATGGGTGAAGTCCACGACAAGCTGGCGGAAATGGAAGAGGATTCTCCGTTTATAACAAAGCCTGCACCGGAGAAAACGGAAGAATAGCCGCTGAACCTTAATGCAAAAATATTTGCACTACCTCCCGATATGTAGTAAAATAGACGTATCGGGAGGTTTTTTTGTATGGATAACAGAGGATATGAACTTATCATAGAAGAGCTCCTTAAGCTTCTTGATTCGGGGGTATACATCGTCGACGCCGACGGCAGAGGACTTTTCTACAACGAGGCCATGGCGGCCATGGAGGAGATAAACGTGGAAGACGTGGTGGGAAAGGAATACCACAGAGCTTTCCCGGGGGTGCCTCTGAACGAGAGTACATTATATAAGGCGCTTAATAAGAGGCTTGCAACGCGAAACAAGGAGCAGACCTATAAAAACCTCTACGGAAAGGAGATAACCACCATCAACAGCACGGTGCCGGTCATAGACGACGGGCAGGTGGTCGCGGCGGTAGAGGTCGCCAAGGATATAACCAACATCAGATCCATGAGCGACAGAATCCTGACTCTGCAGGAAACTAAAATCGAAAGAAGCAAACCTGTAAAGCCGACTATAAAGAAGTATACCTTTGATGACATAACCGGCGAAAGCGAGGCCTTTGAGGCCGTTATAGACAGAGCGAAAAAAGCCGCAAAGAGCGACGTGTCCGTGTTCATATACGGAGAGACCGGAACGGGTAAGGAGTTGTTTTCCCAGAGCATACACTACGCCAGCAGCCGGAAGAACAAGCCGTTTCTCGCTCAGAACTGCGCGGCCCTTCCGGAGAGCCTGCTGGAGGGCATACTGTTCGGAACCACAAAGGGCGGATTTACGGGAGCCGTGGACAGAGCTGGACTTTTCGAGCAGGCCAGCGGCGGAACCCTTCTGCTGGACGAGATAAGCGCCATGCCTTACGACCTTCAGAGCAAGCTCCTGCGCGTGCTTCAGGAGGACTACATAAGGCGCGTGGGAGGAACCAGCGACATACCTGTAAACACCAGAATCATAGCGACGGTAAACGAGCCGCCTCTTAAGCTTATCGAAGAGGGCAAGCTGCGAAAGGACCTTTACTACAGGCTTAACGTGGTAAACTTAAGCATCCCGCCTCTGAGAGAAAGGCCCGACGACATACCGCTGCTGACGGAGACGTTCCTCGCCAAGCACAACGAAAGGTTCGACAAACAGCTGTGGATGGTGTCTGATAAAGCCGCCGAGCTTCTGCGCCATTACGATTATCCCGGCAACGTCAGAGAGCTTGAAAATATAATAATGCAGGCGGTTTCCATGGCTGACAAAGAACACGTGCTTACGGAAAAGCTGCTGCAGATGCCGTCCCGGGATATGAAAAAGTTGGGCGCGGACGCCGAGCGCTGGGACGGAAGCACTTCCCTGGACAGGTATCTTGCCGAGCTTGAAAAAGAGCTCATAAGAGAAGCCATGATAAAGGAAGGCGGAAATATAACAAAGGCGGCAGCCTCCCTGAAGATTAAGCGGCAGACACTCCAGCACAAACTGAAAAAGTACGGGATACAGGATGATTAGTGCAAAAAAGTTTGCGCAATTAACGCAAATAGTTTTGCGGAAAAACGGATTTAACGGTCGGATTATAGAGATATTCTTGCAAAGGATGAATATTCTGCGAATAATCAAGACCGTTTTTTGTATAGAAAACCGTGCAACCGTTGAAAATGAGAAAATAATATAAGTGGTGCAGGTATTATGTATACAAGGATTTCGTTGGCATAATAATTGCGAATCATATCAGTGGCTTTAATGGCTGAGTAATGACTGAGTCATTATAAATAAAATCTTTATATCTTTAGTTGTTAGAAAAGGAGAGAAAAGCAATGGAAAATGTAAAAGTAATTATCTGGGGCCTTGGCGCTATGGGCGGCGGAATGGCTGACATGCTTCTTACTAAGAAAGGTGTTGACATTGTAGGTGTTGCAGGAAGAGGCAAGAAGATCGGAACTTCCATGTACGACTACATCAAGACCGAAAGAGGCGACAGACCTGACGTTAAGATCCAGGCTGCTGAAGACATCATCAAGCCAGGTGCAGCTGATATCGTTCTTCTTTGCACAGACTCTTTCACCAGAAACGCATTTGACAAGCTTAAGTTCATAATGGAACAGAAGATTAACGTTATCACTTCCGCTGAGGAAATGGCTTACCCTGCAGCTCAGGAGCCTGAACTTGCAAAGCAGCTCGATGAGATTGCCAAGGCCAACGGAGTATCCTGCCTGGGAACCGGTATCAACCCTGGACACATCATGGATATGCTCGTACTCGTTATGACCGGATGCATGGTTGACGTTAAGCACATCCTCTCCAGAAGAGTTAACTCCCTCTCCCCATTCGGTCCTGCTGTAATGGAAGAACAGGGAATCGGTATCTCCGTAGACGAGTTCTACAAGAGAAAGGCAGACGGAACTATGGCAGGTCACGTAGGATTTGCTGAGTCCGTAGGAATGATGGCAGAAGGTCTCGGCCTCAAGGTTGAGAAGTTTGCTCAGGATATGGAGCCTATCACTACTGACGTTGACAGAAAGTCCCCTTACGGATTCGCTGCAGCAGGAAGCTGCGCAGGCGTATCCATGACTGCTGACGCTACCCTTTCCAACGGTATGGAAATCAGAATGGAGCATCCACAGCAGATTGAGCCTGAGCAGGTTGGCGTTCAGACCGGTGACTATGTAATCATCGAAGGAACTCCTGCAGTTAACATGGTTAACAGCCCAGAGGTTGAAGGCGGTCTCGGAACTATCGCAATGTGCGTAAACATGATTCCGCAGGTTATCAACGCTGAAGCTGGTCTTCACACCATGATTACTCTTCCTATTCCTCGCGCTCTCATGGGAGACGTTAGAGAAAGAATCTGCCCTGACAAGAAAATCGTAAAATAAGACAGGCAGTAAACACGAATTTTATTACAACGTAGACGTAAGGAACGGCTCTTCCCGGGCTGTTCCTGTCGTCTGTAAGTGAGGAGTGAGTTAAAATGGTTAAAAAGGACACATGGGTAAGAATCCATTCAGTCATACTCAAGGCTGAGGAAAGAACTGCCAAGCTTCCTGAAGACACCAAGCATGTAGATTTTGAGATGTGGGTAAAAGGAAGCCTTAAAGAAGACGCTGAAATAGGCGATGAGGTTACCGTTATTACGGCAACCGGCCGTGAAGAGAAGGGTACTCTCATCGAAGCAAACCCTTACTATACTCACAGCTATGGCAAATTCGTTCCTGAAATTATCGAAATCGATAAGCAGCTCAGAGAGATCATGCAGTTCGGAGGTGAAAACTAATGGCATTAGCTAAAGATTATAATTCCGTAATGGGAAGATCGGCTGAAATCATGAGGGAATCACTTGGTCTGGACTTCAATGATTTCGAATCCGGTTCCGTAGCATTCGACTACGAAGGTCTTATGAAGGCAACCGGCTACACCATCGACGATGTAGATAAGATTCAGTCAAAGACAGGCGTTGGACATACCCAGCTTCTCGAGCTGAGAAACATCACCAAGCTGGCAAGAAAATATGCTAAGCCTGGATACGGTGCAAGAATCCTCGTCAAGGACGAAGCTGCAAACGCTTCCGGTTCCTTCAAGGACAGACGTGCGGCATGCGCTGTAGCTCACGCTAAGAAGCTCGGCTACAAGGGCGTTATCGCTGCTACTTCCGGAAACTACGGTGCGGCAGTTGCTTCCCAGGCAGCAATGCAGGGAATGAAGTGCATCATCGTTCAGGAATGCTACGACTCCCACGGCGTTGGACAGCCTGAAATCGTTGAGAAGGCAAGAAAGTGCGAAGCTCTGGGAGCAGAAGTTATCCAGCTTACCGTTGGACCTGAGCTGTTCTACGAGCACCTCTCCGTAATGGAGGATTCCGGATACTTCAACGCATCTCTGTACTCACCTTTCGGTATCGCAGGCGTTGAGACTCTGGGATATGAAATCGCCATGGACTGCCGTGAGCTCTATGGAAAGGATCCTGAGATGGTAGTCTGCACTCAGGCAGGCGGCGGAATGGTTACCGGTACTGCAAGAGGTCTTATCAAGGCCGGCGCAACCGACACTACCGTAGTAGCTGCTTCCATCGACCTTACCGGACTCCATATGGCTTCCGACGAACAGTTCAATAAGAAGTCCTGCACTACCGGTCATACAGGCTTTGGCGTACCTCACGCAACGAACCCTGATACCGGAGACGTTCCAAGAAGTGCAGCAAGACCTCTGAGATACATGGACAGATACGTTACAACTACTCAGGGCGAAGTTATGTACATGACTGAAATGCTCGCAAACCTTGAAGGTCTTGAAAGAGGTCCTGCAGGAAATACAGCACTTGCTGCAGCGTTCTCTCTCGCTCAGGAGCTTCCTGAAGATGCTATCCTCGTAGTTACCGAAACCGAGTACACCGGCGCAGGAAAGCACATCCAGCCTCAGCTTGATTTCGCAAGAGACAACGGCATAGAAATCAAGTTCGGAGATCCTTCCGAAGACGTTCCTGGAAAGAACATCGTTCTTCCGGCAAACCCTGGTCTCTTCAAGGTAAAGGATATGGATCTGAACCATCTGAGAAAGTCTCTGATTAAGAGATCCGTACCAAGAGCTAACGGCAAGAAGCTTACTGCAGAAGACATCGAGTTCCTGGTGGCAGATACCAGATCCGATGAGGCTTTCGTTAAGTCTGTACTGGACGAGTTAGGCGTAGAGTATTAATAGTATAGGGAGAAAAAGAATGAAAAGAGCAGACGATTTCGCAGAAAGAAGAAAGCATATCGCAAATCTTTCCGACGAAGAACTTTATAACAGATTTTGGGATCTGACCGCTCAGGTTGTCGATCCTCTCCTGGAGCTGGGAAGAAAGAACACTACTCCTTCCGTTGAAAGAGCAGTTCTTCTCAGAATGGGAATCTCCTCCCTCGACACTCAGAAAATCGTAGAGGGATGCATGGACAGACACCTGATGGGTCATGGTGCAGGCCATGTTGTTTACAAGGTATCCAAGGATAAGAACATCTCCATCAGAGAGGCCGGAGAAGCTCTTGCCCGCGGAGAGTACTGGGACGATGCTGTAGCATTATTCAAGGGAGGTAAATAACGATGGCAGACATGATTTTGAAACCGAATGAAAAGCTCGATGTCAGAGAAATCCTTAAGGATCTCGATAAGTATGAGCCTAGAAGAAGAGGCTGGACATGGAGAAAGCCTGCCCCTGGTCTTAAGATGGGACCTTTCGAGTACAAAGACTGCTCGGAGCCGTTAAAGAACAGCGTACCTCTGCCTCCGGCAAAGTACTTTGACAACATCGACCCGCAGCCGCTTCCTGTAATCACTACTGAGATTGCTTCCGGACGTTTTGAAGACGATATCAGAAGAATGAGAATGGCTGCATGGCACGGCGCTGACCATATCATGGTTATCAGACATATGGGTCAGTCCCACATCGACGGACTTATGGAAGGTACCCCGCAGGGTATCGGCGGTGTTCCTGTAACGAGAAAGCAGGTCAGAGCTCAGAGAAAGGCTCTGGACATCATCGAAGACGAAGTAGGCCGTCCAATCAACTATCACTCCTACGTATCCGGAGTAGCAGGACCTGACGTAGCTGTAATGTTCGCTGAAGAAGGTATCAACGGTGCTCACCAGGACCCTCAGTACAACGTACTTTACAGAGATATCAACTGCGTAAGATCCTTTGTTGACGCATGCGAATCCAAGAAGATTCTCGCATGGGCCGGCATTCTCCAGATCGACGGAGCTCATAACGCTAACGCAACCGCAAGAGAAGCATGGAAGGTAATGCCTGAGCTTATCGTTCAGCACGCTATCAACTCCCTCTTCTCCGAAAAAGTTGGAATCAAGCCTGAGAACATCAGCTTGTCCACAGTACCGCCTGATGCAACTCCTGCACCGGTGCTGTATATGGACCTTCCTTATGCAGTAGCGCTCAGAGACTTCTGCGGAAGATACAAGATGAGAGCTCAGCAGAACACCAAGTACATCTGCTCCTCCACAAGAGAAGCTACCGTAACTCACGTTCTGGATATGCTCATCTCCAAGCTGACCAGCGCTGATATTCAGTCCACCATCACTCCTGACGAAGGAAGAAACGTTCCTTGGCATATCTACAATATCGAAGCCTGCGACAATGCTAAGCAGACTCTCGTAGGTCTTGACGGACTTATGGATATGGTAGAGCTGAAGAAAGACGGACCTCTCAGAGAGATGGCAAGAGAGATCAAAGAAAGAGCATGCCTCTTCATGGAAGAGATCGTAGAGGTAGGCGGCTACTTCGAGGCCGTAAGACAGGGATTCTTCGTAGACTCTGCAAAGTATCCTGAAAGAAACGGCGACGGTATCGCAAGAAATCCTGAAGGCGGCGTAGGCTACGGATACATCTTCGAGAGAGAAGAAGACTACATGGCTCCTGTAACCGCTCACTACGGATACAACAACGTAGAGCAGTACGGCGGAGACCCTGAGAACCCTTCCGCTCTTATCGGCGGATGCACCTTCGAAGACAGAAGCAAGATTGTTTACATCGACGAGCTCGACGAAGAGGATACTGTTAATGTAAGACTCGAGAAGGTTAAGAAGTACCTGGACGGAGAGGCTCTCAAGCCTGAAGTTGAATGGTGCGCAGACGGAACTATTCTCCTTACCATGTGCATTCCTGCAAACACCAGAACCGCAGAGGCTGCTGCTCTGGAAATCGGTAAGAAGATGGGCCTTGACCAGTGCGAGGTTATCAGTAAGGAAGTTCTCCAGGATGCAGAGGGTACCAGAATCGAAATGAAGGGCAAGGTAACCTTCGACGTGGATCCTACTACCCTTGAGATACCGCCTGAACCACATCATCTGGACGATGCAACTCTGTACAAGGAGTTCCAGGATCATCCGATGGTAGTTGTATGCGGTACAGTAGGTGAGGACGAGCACTCTGTAGGTCTCAGAGAGATTATCAACATCAAGCACGGCGGAATCGAAAAGTGGGGCATCAAGGTTAACTACCTGGGAACTTCCGTTCCTGTAGAAAAGCTTGTTGACGCCGCAATCGAGCTCAACGCTGACGCAATCCTTGCTTCCACTATCATTTCCCACGACAACATCCACTACAAGAACATGAAGAGAATCAACGATCTTGCAGTAGAAAAGGGAATCAGAGACAAGGTAATAATCTGCGCAGGCGGAACTCAGGTAATTCCTGAGGATGCAAGACAGACCGGTATCGATGAGGGATTCGGAAGAGACTCCCACGGTATCGACGTTGCAACATTCCTTGCAGAGGAAGCAATGAGAAGAAGAGGCGAACTTCCACCAAGAGAAGAGAAATAGTCTCATACCGGCGTTGAACTTACGCTGACTGTTCCGGCGGGCGGGCTTCGGAGCCCGCCCGCTTTTTCAGATTAGCGGGCTTTGTCGGCGCCATTGTGGGGCCGCAGGCTTTGTCGGAAGGCTATTGGCGCTGCTTTGCAGGCTTTGCAGGCGAAGCTGCAGGCTTTGTCGGAGGATGAGCGCACGCTTCTCGTTTAGAATTGGTGACAAAATTGATATATAATCGCTGATATGTCACCTTTGTCACCAATTCCGGGGAAATCGCCGGGAAGACCACCTAAAAACGCCGCAAAACGCCGAAAAAATGCGACCGAAAGCAGGGAAATAGAGAAAGAAAAGGGGATTTTGGTGTATTACACGTATAAAATAATGAATATGGTGACAGAACTGGAGACTGAACTGAAAAATGTCACCGAAGAGATTGCGGCGTGCCCTCGCGGAAGCCTCATGGTTTCGGAAGAAAAGACGAGGGGGGTCAGATACTTTTGCGTATCGACGAAAAACGGAAAAAGGGAGCGGAAAGGCATAACGTCGGACAGGGAGACGGTTGAGGCCCTGGCAAGAAAGGCGTATCTGACGGAGAAGAAAGCGATAATCGAAAACAACATACGGATTCTGAGGGAAACGGGGGAAGAAATCGGCGATCTTAATTCCGGGAATGTGATGAAAAGCCTGAGCCCGTCAATCAGGAGGCTGCCGCAGGATTTGTTCAGGAAAACCATGGACGATCAGGACCCGCGCGCTGTCTGGGCGAGCGAAACCTACCCGCAGAGCAGCTACAGACCCGAGGCGAAGGTGCATCTTACGTCGAGAGGACTTGCGGTTCGTTCAAAATCCGAAATGCTCATAGCGGAGAGACTTTACGAATACGGAATCCCGTTCAGATACGAGCCGGCGATGCACATAGACAGGTATGAAATCTCACCGGACTTCACGGTGATGACACCTTCCGGAAAGGTTTTTTACTGGGAACACTGCGGAATGACGGGGAAACGGGATTACTTAGAAAAACACAAGTGGAAGATGAATTTGTACGAAACCAAGGGAATTGTGCCGTGGAAGAACCTCATCGTGACTTACGATGACGAGAACGGACACATTAACCTTGCTGAGATAGACAGCATAATCACGAATAAACTGTTGTAAGAAGGAGGAAAATATGAAAGTAGACGTATTAGTAGCTGAAATCGGTTCTACAACTACCGTGGTCAACGCTTTTACGGACCTTGCGACGGAGAACCCGGTTTTCTGGGGGCAGGGGCAGGCGCCGACTTCGGTTCTGGACGGAGACGTAAGGATAGGCCTTCAGGGGGCTATCGACGACCTTTGCAGGAAAAAGGGAATCGACAGCCTTGAGTACGACGACATGCTGGCAACGTCATCGGCTGCAGGCGGACTGAAGATGACAGTCCACGGTCTTGTATACGATATGACCGCAAAGGCTGCAAAGGAAGCGGCTCTCGGCGCAGGCGGCATAATCCACTACATCACCGCAGGAAAGCTGAGAAGAACCGACCTTGCAAAGATCAAGGAGATAAACCCGAACCTGATTCTCATAGCGGGCGGCGTGGATTACGGCGAAAGGGATACCGCCCTCGACAACGCCGAGAAAATCAGGGCTCTGGGACTGAAGACTCCGGTTATCTACGCAGGAAACGTGGAGAACCAGGGAGAAATGGAGCTGATCTTTGACGAGGAAAGCGGGCAGGAGCTCTATAACGTCGAAAACGTATATCCTAAAATTGACGACCTGAACGTTGAGCCGTGCAGAAAGGTGATTCAGGAAGCCTTTGAGAAGAATATAACTCATGCTCCGGGCATGGAGCACGTGAGAGATATGGTAAGCGGCCCTATAATCCCGACACCGGGCGCAGTAATGGAGTGTACCAAGCTTCTCTATGACTGTCTGGGAGACCTGGTAGTTCTGGACGTAGGCGGAGCCACAACGGACGTTCACTCCGTAGCCACCGAATCCGACAAAATCGCCCGCATAATGATTTCGCCGGAGCCAAAGGCAAAGCGAACCGTTGAAGGAGACCTGGGCGTCTTTGTCAACAGGATGAAGGTCATCGAATCCATGGGAGAAGAGGAATTCCGCAAAAAGTGCGAGAAGGCCGGAATCGACCCTGACAAAACCCTGGAATCCTACGTTGCAATTCCTAAGAACGACGACGAGAGAACTCTCGTAGAGATACTCACAGAGGAAGCCGTCTTAAAGGCCATGGAGCGTCACGCAGGATACATCAGATACATATACGGACCTTCGGGAAGGAGCACCGTTGCCGAGGGCAAGGACCTGACCCAGGTAAAGTACATAATCGGAACCGGTGGAGCTCTCACCAGACTTCCTCACAGAGTTGAGATTATGAAGGAGATTGCAGAGCACAACGAAACGGGAATGCTTTTGTTCCCTACCGACCACGCGCAGATTTTGGTGGACAACGACTACATCATGGCGTCTCTCGGCGTCCTTTCCAAGAAGTACAGGGAGGCGGCCATCAGGCTTCTCGAGAAGAGCCTTGATTTCAAGTTCCCTGAGAAAAAGGACACTGCTCAGATTGCCGGAGTATCCAAAGCGCTTCAGGAAGCCGAGGCTCAGGTGGCCGAAATGGATGCAAAGGAAGAGGAGCATAAGCAGCATATCGCCGAGATGGAAGCAATGGGCTACGACATGTGCGCATACAAGGACGATGAACCTATCGGAGGAGCCAATCCGTTAGGCGGAGAAGCTGTCAAAGCCGGATCGGACCCTCAGAAGGCAGGACTCGTTCAGGGAGAGGGAGTCCAGGGAAAGTGGACTCAGAACATGGGCGACTGCACCCACGACTGCAGGCACTGCAGCAGAATTCACTGTCCGAACAGAAAGGAGTGTTAAGATGTACCCTAAATTATCAATCAACCTTAAGAAGCTGGAAGACAACCTGAATGCCGTTGCGGCCATCACGAAGAGAGGCGGCTGCTCGCTGATGATAGTAACGAAAGGCCTCTGCGCAGACCACGAAATGGTAAAGATGATTGCCGCCAATGAAAACGTGGATTTTGTGGCAGATTCCAGAGTGAAGAACATTGCAACCTTTGCGGACGTGGTAAGAGGCGCCGGCAAGAAAACCGTTTTACTCAGAATCCCTATGCACTGCGAGGTTGCCGACGTTATAAAATACGTGGATCTTTCGTTTAACTCCGAGCTTTCGACCATCAGGCTCTTAAACGAAGAGGCGGGCAAAGCCGGCAAGAAGCACGACATTCTCCTCATGATAGATATGGGCGACCTGAGAGAGGGAATCTTCTTCAAAAACGAAGACCTCATCTTCGGCGCGGTGGAGGAAATTCTCGCCATGGAGAACATCAACCTCTACGGCATCGGCGTGAACCTGACCTGCTACGGCGCAATCATTCCGAAGTACGATAATCTTAACGGTCTCGTTGAAATCGGCAGGAAGATAGAGGACAAGTTCGGCATAAAGCTTTCCATGATTTCCGGCGGAAACTCCAGCTCCATCTATCTCATCGACAAAGGCGAGCTGCCTGAAGGCATCAACAACCTCCGTCTGGGCGAAGCCTTTATCCTCGGCAACGACACCGCTTATGAGACGAAGCTTCCGGGAACCGCAGACGATACGCTGATTCTCAAGGCGCAGATTGTGGAGCTTAAGGAAAAGCCGTCTCTGCCTATCGGAGAAGTGGGCGTTGACGCTTTTGGCGAGAAGCCTTACTACGAGGATCGCGGAATCATGCAGCGCGCAATCATCGCCATCGGCAAGCAGGACGCAGACCTTGGAAGCATGACTCCTTGCGACGAGCGAATTGAAATCATGGGCGGAAGCTCCGACCACATCATTCTCGAGGTGACAAAGTGCGCAGGGGACTACAAGGTGGGCGACGTCGTAGAGTTCAAACTGGGCTACGGCGGACTTCTCAAAGCCGCCACCAGCGCTTACGTGGAGAGAGAGTACGTGAGGTAGGAAGCATAGCAGAAGAATTTTCGGCAGAGGAGATGCTGGTACTTTATCAGCGTCTCCTTTTTTATGTAGATTCAGACAGTGGCTCCGGTTTGCTTTTTTACTTGAAAAGCGTCTAAAAAACCAATTTTTATTGGTTTTTTTGTGATACAGACTTCTAAAAACCAAACTTATAGGGCGTTTTACCGGAGCACGGCTTCCATATAAGGATATATATGGTAAATAAGAGGGATAAAGCTTGGCTTTTTAATGCGTCACCCCGAGAAAAGCCAAGAAAATTTGGTTTTTTAGATGGATATGATAGATTAGACCAAGAAGAGTTTGGTCTTTTGCATCAATTACTGCTGCTTAGCCAAATTCAACCGGGGAGAAGGGACTGCTCGGTCCCGGTTCGGCTCCGGGAGCTCCTTAAAAAGAATTCCGCTGGATAAACACCGTATAACACTTGACAACAGTTACATACTGTTATATACTGTTTACAGCGCTAAGGGGTGTTTGGCAGAAAAGAAAAGGGTACCTGTATGAAAGTTATAATCAACACATCGTCTATGATTCCTATCTATGAGCAGATTGCGGACCGGATAAAGGCTCTCATTCGCGACGGGGAGCTTAAGGAGAATGACGGTCTGCCGTCGGTGCGGGCTTTGTCGAAGGAGCTTAGGATTAGCGCGCTGACGGTTAAGAAGGCCTACGACGCTCTGGAGGAGGAAGGCTTCACGGTTACGGTTCACGGCAAAGGGACTTATGTTGCGGCCGTAAATCCCGAGGTTCTCTTAGAGGAACAGAAAAAGGAGCTTGAGGCCGACCTGACAAAGGCCGTAGCCAGGGGCAGGCAGTGCAGAATCAGCGACGAGGATATGAAGGAAATGTTTGAACTGATTTTAGAGGGGTGATCTCGCGATGAGTGAATGTTTACTGAAGGCGGAGAGGCTGAAAAAGAATTACGGAGCCTTTACGCTGGACTGCTCCCTGGAAGTGCCGAAGGGCAGGATTACCGGAATAGTGGGAAGAAACGGAGCCGGAAAGACAACGCTTTTCAAGGCGGCGCTGGGGCTGATAAAGCCGGACGGCGGTATGGTGCAGACGCTGGGGAAGAATCCGGCGGAGCTGACTGCGGAGGACAGGGCGAAGACAGGGGTCGCCTTGTCGGATTCCGGATTCAGCGGCTATCTAAAAATCAAAGAGATAATCCCTGTGATGAAGAAGTTCTACGACGGTTTTGACGAGGAGTTTTTCAGAGAGCAGGCCGGGAAGTTCGGTCTGCCGGAGGATAAGAAGATAAGCGAATTTTCGACCGGAATGAAGGCAAAGCTTAAGGTTCTCGCCGCAGTCAGCCACAGGGCGGAGCTTCTCATACTTGACGAGCCGACAGCGGGTCTTGACGTGGTGGCAAGGGACGAGCTTCTGAACATGCTCAGGGATTACATGGAGGGCGACGAGAACAGAGCCGTTCTCATAAGCTCTCACATATCCGGAGACCTGGAGGGCATATGCGACGATATATACCTTATAGAAGGCGGCAGGATTATCCTTCACGAGGATACCGACGTGCTCATGGACAGCTACGCCGTACTGAAGATGGACGATGAGCAGTTCGGGAAGCTCGATAAGAGCCACATTATCAGGGCGAGGAAAGAGCCTTTCGGATACAGCTGCCTGACCGCCGAGAAGAGCTTCTACACCGAGAACTGCCCGGATATTATCGTAGAGAAGGGCGGCATAGACGGCGTTATAACGATGATGATAAAGGGGGAAGAAATATGAAAGGTCTTCTGGCAAAGGACTTCAGACTGCTGAAGGTGAACAGGGATTTTATAATAATGGTCATCATTGCGGGATTGTGCATGATAATTTTCTCTACCGGACGAGAGCTTTATCCTATGATGTTCATCTCCTTCATCGCGGCCATAGTAGGCGCCGGAACCATAACCTACGATGAAATGGATAACGGCAACGCTTTTCTCTTTACGATGCCTTTTTCAAGGAAGGACTACGTGCTGGAAAAGTATCTCCTTACGTTTATACTGTACGCTTTGTCCTTGGCGGTTATGAGCATCTGCGCCCTTATAGTCGCTGCGGTCAAAAGCACCGTGGACATGGGAGATTTCGGGCTCATATGGGTTATATCGCTGATTTTCTCCATGATATTTCAGGCCTGGATGATTACGATTAATCTTAAATTCGGCGGCGAAAAGGGGAGAATTGCCAACATAGCAATCTTCTTCGTCTCCTTTGCGGCGGCGGTGCTGTTTTTCAACGTGTTCGATCCCGATATCGGTCCTGTGGTTCACGCAGTATCGGGGCTTGGACTTAAAGTCATCGCGGCTGCAGGCTTTGTCGCGGCGGCGCTTGTCTACGCCGCATCCATAGCGGTCAGCATGAGAATCATGTCGAAAAAGGAGTTTTAAACGCCGGAGAAAGGGTTTTTCTTAATAAAATAAAGTTTTACAGAGCGGGATTTTTCTTTCTAAGGAAATCCCGTTTTTTTATGACAAACCGTGGAAAATGGTATAGAATCAAAGCGTCAAAGGGATTGTATCAATCCCAGGACAAAGGCTGAAAAGCACGAAACTGATAAAAAAGTTGTTATAAAAGAGAAAAGGAGAATAATTTATGACAATGGTGAAAAACCAGGTCGTACTCGACTGGGTAAACGAGATGGCAGCCATGACAAAGCCTGAAAAGGTTGTATGGGTTGACGGTTCCAAAGAGCAGCTTGACGAGATTAAGAAAATCGCTCTCGAGACCGGAGAGATGATGGAGCTGAATCAGGAAAAGCTTCCGGGATGCCTCTACTACAGAACCAACCCGAAGGACGTTGCCAGAGATGAAAAGAGAACAGTAATCTGCACCAGGAATAAAGAAGACGCAGGCCCTACCAACAACTGGGTAGAGGCTTCCGAAATGTATGCCCGCATGGAGAAACTCTTTGACGGAGCCATGAAGGGCAGAACCATGTACGCAATTCCGTTTTCCATGGGCGTGCCGGGAACCGAGTTTGCGAAGATCGGTATCGAGCTGACCGACTCCATCTACGTAGTTCTCAGCATGGCAATCATGACAAGAGTGAACGAAAAGGTTATCGAGGAGCTGAATAACGGCGCGGACTTCACCAGATGCCTCCACTCCAAGGCTCAGATAAACGAGCAGGAGAAGTACATAGCTCACTTCCCTGAGGACAACACCATCTGGTCCATAAACTCCGCATACGGCGGAAACGTTCTCCTCGGAAAGAAGTGCCTGGCCCTGAGAATAGGCTCATACCTTGGAAAGAACGAAGGCTGGATGGCAGAGCACATGCTCATTCTTAAGATAGAAAGACCTGACGGAAGCGCAAGATACGTGTGCGGCGCATTCCCGAGCGCATGCGGAAAGACCAACCTTGCAATGCTCAATCCGCCTGAGTACTTCAGAGAAAAGGGATATAAGATTTCGACTGTAGGAGACGACATCTCCTGGCTGAGAATAGGAAAGGACGGCAGACTTTACGCCGTAAACCCTGAAAACGGCTTCTTCGGAGTTGCTCCGGGAACCAGCATGAAGTCCAACCCTAACGCAATGCTGACAATTCAGAAGGACACCATATTCACCAACGTTGCAAGAAATCTTGACGACAACACCGTATGGTGGGAGAAGATGGGCGTAGACGCTCCTGAAAACGGAGAGGACTGGCAGGGAAGACCTTGGAACGGCAAGACGGCTACGGAAAAGGGAGCTCATCCTAATTCAAGATTTACGGCTCCTGCAGCCAACTGCCCTACCATCGCCGACGAATTCTTCACAGGCGAGGGAGTGCCTATCTCCGCTATAATCTTCGGAGGCCGTCGTGCAAAGGCTGAACCTCTCGTTCATCAGGCAAGGGACTGGAACCACGGCGTATTCATCGGTTCCGCAATGGCGTCGGAAACCACGGCTGCGGCTAACGGCCAGGTAGGCGTTGTAAGACATGACCCTATGGCAATGCTTCCGTTCTGCGGATACAACATGAACGACTACTTCCAGCACTGGATCGACATGGGAAAGAAGATGACCAACCCTCCTCAGATTTTCCACGTTAACTGGTTCAGGACCGACGAGAACGACGAGTTCATGTGGCCGGGATTCGGCGACAACCTGAGAGTTCTTCTCTGGATGCTCGACCGCTGCGACGGAAAGGCTGAAGCCGTAGAAACTCCGCTGGGATACGAGCCGAGACCTTGCGACATACAAACAGAAGGACTTGACATCGACGAGGCGACCCTCGAGAAGCTTCTGTCCGTAGATAAGGAAATCTGGAAGGACGAGATTAAGGGCATCGAGGAGTTCTACGAGAAGTTCGACCACCTGCCGAAGGAGATAGTTGAGAACTTCGAAATACTGAAACAGAAAATGGCCGAATAGTTTATAATAGCTAAAGATATACCAAATCCACAGGCGGGCGCCCCATTTCGGGGCGTCTGTTTGCTTTAGCAAGGAGAAACGGAGATTTTGTAATGAAGATTGGGTGAAACCGGTTTGCGCAGGCACCGGGAGAGGTATAATATGAAGAAGTAACTCATAAGGATATTAAGGCGGTTTTTCGCCGGAGGAGAAGAATACATAATGAAAGAAGTCAAGACACCGAAGAAACCTCTGTTTCTGTACTACCTGGGAGTGCTCATACTCCTGATGCTTTTCAATGCGCTTTTGGCTCCTATGCTTTCATCGTCCGCTGTTAAAGACGTGGACTACGGAAAGTTTATGACCCGCATCGAGCAGAAGAAGATAGATAAGGTGGAAGTGGAGGACAACCAGATACTGTTTACCCTCAAGGACGACGATACCGTATACAGGACGGGACTTATGAACGACCCGGATCTTACGGACAGGCTTTATGAAGCCGGCGCGACCTTTGATAAGGAAATACAGCAGACTATGTCGCCCCTTACGAGCATGCTCATATATTTCGTTCTGCCCATGGTGATATTCATATTCATAGGGCAGCGGCTGAATAAGAAGCTGATGGAGCAGGCCGGCGGCAAAGGCTCCATGATGTTCGGAATGGGAAAGAGCAACGCCAAGATATACGTCCAGTCCACTGACGGAATAAAGTTTGACGACGTGGCGGGCGAGGACGAGGCGAAGGAAAGCCTGACGGAGATAGTCGATTACCTCCACAATCCGTCAAAATATACGGATGTGGGTGCGCAGATGCCTAAGGGAATTCTCCTCGTAGGCCCTCCGGGAACGGGAAAGACAATGCTGGCAAAGGCTGTTGCCGGAGAAGCGAAGGTTCCGTTCTTTTCGATATCCGGTTCCGAATTCGTTGAGATGTTCGTGGGAATGGGAGCCTCCAAGGTCAGAGACCTGTTTAAACAGGCGAAGGAAAAGGCACCGTGTATCGTGTTCATCGACGAGATAGATACCATAGGAAAAAAGCGTGACGGACAGCTGGGAGGAAACGACGAAAGAGAGCAGACACTGAACCAGCTGCTCACCGAGATGGACGGCTTTGAAGGAAATAACGGAGTAATAATCCTTGCGGCGACCAACAGGCCGGAATCTCTGGACCCTGCCCTGACCAGACCGGGAAGGTTTGACAGAAGAGTTCCTGTAGAGCTTCCGGACCTTAAGGGAAGAGAAGCCATACTCAGGGTTCACGCGAAGAAGATAAAGACGGCGAAAGACGTGGACTTTGGTGCGATTGCAAGGATGGCCGCAGGAACGTCGGGAGCCGAGCTTGCCAACATCATAAACGAGGCTGCGCTGAGAGCTGTAAGACAGGGAAGAACGGAAGTAAACCAGTCCGACCTGGAGGAGAGCATTGAAGTCGTAATCGCAGGCTATCAGAAGAAGAACGCCATTATGACGGATCAGGAGAAGAAGATAGTCTCCTATCACGAGATAGGCCACGCCCTCGTTGCGGCAAAGCAGACGGAGTCGGCTCCTGTTCAGAAGATAACCATAATCCCGAGAACGTCGGGAGCTTTAGGTTATACTATGCAGGTGGAGCAGACCGACAAGGTGCTTATGAACAAGGAGGAGCTGGAGAACAAAATCGCCACCCTGACGGGAGGAAGAGCCGCGGAGGAGATAGTGTTCGGACAGATTACTACGGGAGCTTCCAACGACATAGAGCAGGCCACGAAGATAGCGAGAGCCATGATAACCAGGTACGGTATGAGCGAGGACTTCGATATGGTAGCCATGGAAACGGTGACGAATCAGTACCTTGGCGGAGATACGTCTCTTGCATGCTCTGCCGACACCCAGAATGAGATAGACAGGAAGGTAGTGGAGATTGTAAAGAAGCAGCACGAAAAGGCAAAATCCATACTCGAAGAAAACAGGGAAAAGCTGGACGAGCTGGCCGGATTCCTCTATGAAAAGGAAACTATAACGGGTGAGGAGTTTATGGAAATTCTAAATAGATAGTCTTCGGCTTAAAAAGAAGAAATCTTTGGAAGGAGGTATTGACAATACCTCCTTTTGTGTTACGATGTATGTCAGCGACGTGGGCTCTGTACCGTAAAATGCGGTTTCAGAGCCGATTATCTGATAAGAATAAGAGGTTTTTAAGAAATGGAAATTGCAATTATCGGAGCCGGTAAACTGGGCATCAAGGTGACAGAGTCTCTGCTCAGCGGAAACTACTCCATAACCCTTGTTGATAAGGATGAGGACATTCTGAACAAAATAGGAAACCAGCTTGACGTGATGCCCCTCAATATCGACGCCAGAGATATAAACGCCCTTAAGCGTATGAACATAAAGGACTTTGATTATCTCCTTGCCGTAACGGGAGACGACCAGACCAATATGGTCATCGCGTCCTTTGCGAAGAGGCTGGGATGCAAGAAGGTAATAGCCAGAGTGAGAGAGCCGGAGTACATGAAGCACTTCGAATTCATAAAGGAAACCTTCAACATCGACTACGTTGTAAACCCTGACCTTTCCATAACCACGGAAATATACAAGTATCTGGTGGAGAAATACACACTGAGCAACGGAATCTACACCAGCGGAAGCATAGGAATCATAGAGTTTAAAGCAGCGAGAATCAGAAATCTTGAAGGAAAATCCATTCCGGACGTGAAGGCGCTGCTCCCGGATATGCTGATTGCCGCAATATCCAGAAACGGAAGAGTTATAATCCCTCACGGGGATGACACCATCCAGTACGGAGATTCCCTTTACGTGGTAGGAGAAAAAGAAAAGATTCGCGAGCTGAATAAGAAGGTTCACGTAAGAGGAAAGTACACCGACATCCAGAAGGTGATGATAATAGGCGGCGGAAAGACGGGATACTACCTTGCCGACAAGCTGGCCGAGTTCGGAATTGCAGTAAAGCTTGTGGAAAAGGATAAAGCCCGCTGCAGATATCTTTCCACTCATATGCCTGACGTTATGGTGCTCCACGGCGACGGCACCGACGTGGACATGCTGGAAGAGGAGAACTTCGGAGAAATGGACGCTTTCGTTACGGCAACAGGTTACGACGAGGAAAACCTTCTCCTCGCTCTTACTGCAAAGGACCGCGGAATAGAGGACGTAATCTCCAAAGTCAGCAGAGAAAGCTACTCCGATCTCATAGAGAGAATGGGCATCGACATGGTTCTCAATCCTCTTGATATAACAGCAGGAAACATCTTCGGGTACATAAAGGAATCCAAGGTGGTGGTTTCTTCTGTCATAATTCAGGGTCAGGCAGAGGTGATAGAGATTATCGCAAACGGCGAAATGAGCATGATAGACATACCTCTGTCAAAGCTCGAGCTGCCTAAAGGAATGATAGTTGCGGCTATTCACAGGGGCAGAGAGGTCATTATCCCTGACGGGGAAACGAGAATCCAGCTGAATGACAGAATAATGATATTCAGTCTCCTCCGCGAAATAAGCGATCTGGAGAAACTTTTGAAGAACAAGAGATAGGGAGCAGTAAGCAGTAATGACAGTCAATTTTGGCAGCGTCGTGCGGGTCATAGGAGTACTTTTTATTGTCCTCGGAATCTGCATGATGCCTTCTTTGGCAGTGGCAGTTATATATAAGGAATCCACATCGGCTGTAAGCTTTGCAGTAACGGCAGTTCCGTGCGTACTCGCCGGACTTTTGATTACAAAAAAACTGAAGCCGGAAAAGATTAAAATGAAAGCCAGGGACGGTTACCTTTTCGTAACACTCGCCTGGCTTCTGGCGTCTGTAATAGGAGGCGTTCCACTGGTTATATCGGGAAACATTCCGAATCCGGCAGACGCTTTTTTTGAGATGTGTTCGGGCTTTTCAACGACCGGATCCACCATACTCACGGATGTAGAGGCTCTGTCAAAATCCATGCTTTTCTGGCGTTCTTTCACCCACTGGCTGGGAGGAATGGGAATCATAGTATTTGCCGCGGCTCTCCTTCCGTCCATAGGTGTAAGCGGCCAGATGATAGCGAGCGCCGAGACTCCGGGACCGACCTTCGATAAGCTTTCGGCAAAATACTCAGATACGGCAAAGTCTCTTTACATACTTTATTTCGGAATAACTCTGGCACAGACCGTTCTCTTAATGTTCGGAGGCGTGACCCTGTACGATTCCATGGTTCATACCTTCGGTACGGTGGGAACGGGAGGATTTTCCGTATACAACAACAGCATAGGCCACTACGACAGCGCGTATGTCGAATGGGTTATAACCATATTTATGCTTCTGTGCGGTATAAATTTCAACCTTTACTTCCTCATTCCGAGAGGTGGTCTGAAGAGCTTTTTTGCGGACGAGGAGTTGAGGTTTTACCTGCTCATGGTTTTCGGCTCCATAGGGCTTATCACCATCTGCCTCATGACTCAGGGAGACTATGACAGCTTGTCCGAGGGAATCAGGGATTCGGCATTTCACGTTTCTTCGGTAGTGACCACTACGGGATACGCTACCATGGACTACGATACCATGTGGCCTACGTTCGCAAAGATGATTCTTCTCATTCTGACCATAACGGGAGCCTGCTCGTCATCCACGGGAGGCGGCGTGAAGATGATAAGAGTCGTGGTTGCCCTTAAATTTGCAAAGCGCGGATTTTCCAGAAAGCTTCACCCCAACAGGATTGCGGATATAACCTTAAACGGCAGGGGACTGGAGCAGACAGTTGTAACCAACATTATAAACTTCATACTGTTCTACATCCTCGTGCTGCTGGGAGGGACCTTTATCGTGTGCCTTGACGGTTTTGACCTGGTTACCACCTTCAGCGCCGTCCTCACGTGCCTTGGAAACGTGGGCCCCGGATTCAATCTGGTAGGGCCGGTTCTTAACTTCAGTATATTCTCGAACTTCTCCAAGGTTATACTGGGTCTCATCATGATAGCGGGAAGGCTTGAGCTCTTTACGTTCTTCATCCTGTTCTCGCCGAAGTACTGGAACTCCAACAGAGTGTAGAAGGGAGCAGAAGATATGACGTTCAACATCAGACTGATGGCTAAGACTGTGTCCCTCATAATCGCTTTAGAGGGGCTGGCAATGGTTCCGTCCATAATATGCGCAGCGGTTTTTGGCGAGACGAGAGTTCTCATCACTTTCGCCGTAGTTTCCGCATTCTGCATTGCGACGGGAGCGTGGATGTACCTCCACATGAAAAAATATATCATACGGATTAAGACCAGAGAGGGCTATTTCGTAGTTCTCCTGTGCTGGGCTACGGTAATTCTCGTGGGATTTATGCCGTACTATTTTTCCGGCTGCGGCTACAGTGCGGTAAACTGCCTGTTTGAATCGGTGGCGTCCTGGACTACCAGCAGCGCATGGGTTTTAGACACCTCAGCAATGCCGGCGTCCCTTCTTCTCTGGAAGGCTGTTTCCAACTTCCTCGGAGGAATAGGAGTCGTGGTTCTCGCTATTTCCGTACTTCCCGTTCTCGGCGTTCAGGGACAGAAGATGGCGAATGCGGAGATTACGGGGCCGGAGCTTGAAAAGCTTACTGCCAGAATGAGCGACACCACCAGAGTTTTCTGCGGAATATACGTGTGCCTTGCGGCCGTGGAGTTCCTGCTGCTGGTCATAGGGCGCATACCCGTATTCAGCGCCCTTATAAACACCATGTCCACGGTCAGCACTGCGGGAATAATCGACTATCAGAACAGCGTTTCGGGAGAGTACTCCATATACATCAAAGGGGTGCTGATGGTATTTTCCATCCTGGGTTCAATGAACTGCGTCATGTTCGTGCTCATGGCCAGGAGAAGGTTCAGGGAGGTTGCAAGAAACATAGAGCTGAGATTTTTTCTCGCTGTCATACTGATAGCTGGACTTCTGTGCGGAACGGTTCTCACCTTTTCGGGAACCTACGATAACCCGGCAGACGCCTTTGTCAACGCATTTGAAGAAGTGGTATCCTTCGGATCCACCTCGGGATTTACAGTGGATACGGACATAAATGCGTGGCCGTCCGCATGCCAGCTCATACTCATAATAATGATGACCATAGGCGGATGCGCCAATTCCACCAGCGGCGGACTGAAGGCCATTCGTGTAATCGTAATGCTCAAACTGGCCGGAAGAGGAGTATATAAGAGAATTCATCCGAGGGCGATGAAACCTGTAATGATAAGAAACACGCCGGTAAGCGCGGAAAATGCTTCGTCCATTTCCACGTTTATCATGCTGTTCTTCTGCGTATACCTGTTTTCGTGCGTTGTATTTTCCATCGAGAATGTGGATATGCTGACGACGCTGACGGCGCCGATGGCTCTGTTCACCAATACGGGAACAGGCTTCGGGCTGGTGTCAAACGGATGCTATGCGGACTTTTCTGTTTTCGCAAGACTTTATGGAGCTCTGCTCATGCTGGCGGGACGTCTCGAGATGTACGCCATACTCATAATGTTCTCCAGGTCTTTCTGGAATTCAGATAAGGTAAAATAACAGAACATACCCGGAAAGTTTTTAAATCAGTACAAAGTTCCAAGTTAGCAGTTGAAACAGGCGCTGAATTATGGTAACATATTCTGGTGTATGGAAATATTTATGAAGGCGGCTTTAGCTGAAGCCGCAGAGGCGGGGCGCCTTGGTGAAATACCCATAGGCGCTGTTGTTGTCAGAAACGGAGAAATAATTGCTTCGGCTCACAACCTTACGGAGACGCTGAAAGACCCCACGGCTCATGCGGAAATTCTCGCGGTGAGAAAAGCCGCAGAAGTCCTTGGAGGCTGGCGGCTTACAGGCTGTGACATGTACGTGACCATAGAACCGTGCAGCATGTGCGCAGGAGCTCTCGTATGGTCCAGAATAGAGAATCTCTATATTGGAGCCATGGATCCGAAAGCGGGAGCCTGCGGATCGGTTTTTGACATAACGGGAAGCGACAGACTTAACCATAGAATAAATGTGCATACGGGCGTAATGGAAGATGAATGCCGGACGCTGGTCAGGGAATTCTTTTCAGAGCTCAGAAAGAAGAAGAAACTTAATCGGAGGAACGAACATAATGAAGAGGATTAGAAAGATCGCCTGTATTGCGGGTCTGCTTGTAATCATGATGACGTCAGCCGCTTTTGCGGAAGGCAATCTGGAGATTACAGGTTCATATCCTGAGGACGGACAGCATAATACGACCATGGAAAACATGGCAATAAAGCTTCAGTTCAACAAGGCCGTAGACAGCAAGGAGAATCAGGAAGCCAACAATAAGTGCTTTAAGATTGTGGACGATGAGGGAAAAGAGCTTCCTGTCAGAGTATATTACAATCCTGAGGACGCTACAGAGGTTCTGGTTCTTGCAGACACCACCGAGATGAATTCGGAGGGCATTACCGTAAAGGATAATGCGGACTACACTCTTCAGATTACGGAAGAATTTACCGCCAATGACGGGTCCACCCTCGGAAGCGGCGATGAGATAACATTCAGAACGCTTAACCAGTCGAGAAACACCATGGTATACATGGTTATGATGTTTGCCATGTTCGGAGGAATGTTCTTCTTCACCAACAGGCAGATGAAGAAGCATATGGCTGAGGAAAACGCAGGTAAAACCAGGGAAGAGCCGTTCAATCCGTATAAGGAAGCCAAGAAAACGGGCAAATCCGTTGATGAGGTTATTGCCGAACACGAAAAGGAAATGGCAAAGAAGGCGGCTAAAGAGGCAAGACATGCGAAGCACCATGCCGAGGAAGAGGTTGAAGAGACAGTCGAAGAGACTAACGGAAACTACAGGGTAAGGGGCCCTCGTCCGATTTCGGCGGGAGGAAGTTCATATATTACCGGAAGGAAGGCTATCGCCGAGGCAAAGAAAGCCGAAGAGGAGCGCCTTGCCAGACGGAGAGCTGCCGCTAAGAAGAAAAAGAAGAAATAAGTCGATAACTGAATGAGCGGGCTTTGTTCCGCTCATTTTTAACAGAGCAGACGCTTCGTTTCCGCGGAGTGCAGACGGGACGAAGACAAGTTGGAAATCTGAAGAGGAGTATCCGGTGAGTGAAATCAGTCTTTATTCCTTTGCAAAGATAAATCTTTCCATAGACGTGGGAAAACCCATGGAGAACGGCATGCATCCGGTGGATATGGTGATGCAGCAGCTCGCTTTTCACGATGACGTTAAAGTGAGCTACGCGCCTGACAGAAAGCTGGACAGGGGGGAGTTCAGGATTACGCTTTCCACCAACAGACCGTATCTTCCGACGGATGAGAGGAACCTGGCGTATAAAGCAGCAGTTCTCATGGGGGAGAAATTCGGAAAAAGTGTTCCCGGAGGGAATATTCATATAGATATTCGCAAGAGAATTCCCGTAGCTGCGGGAATGGCAGGAGGCAGCGGCAACGCCGCTGCAGTGCTCCACGGTCTCAACGTGCTGTGGGGCGGAAAAGACGGACTGGTGGGGCTGGACCGCATACTGGCGGCCGGCTCGGAGCTGGGCTCCGACGTGCCCTTCTGCGCAGCAGGGCAGGCCCGCGGGTGCCGCGGGCTGCCGGCCGCTCTGCGGAATGATCCGGCAGGAGGCTGCTGTGCCCGTGCAACAGGAACAGGTACAGACCTGAAGATAATAAAAGGCCTCAGAAGCTGGGTAGTGATTGCAAAACCCAGACTCAGCGTATCCACTGCCGAGGTATATAAAGGCATCGACAGCTGCGATATAAAAGAAAGACCGGATAACGACATCCTGGAGAAGGCTCTCGAAGATGGAGATCGGAGGACGGCGGAAGGTCAGATGATAAATGTGCTTGAAAGCTATACACTTAAAGCTTATCCACAGGTGGCGGAGCTGAAGGAAGCTGTCATAAGGGCTGAATCCGGCAGGTCTGCCCGGAGGGTTTTGATGAGCGGAAGCGGACCTACAGTGTTTGCGCTTTTTGACACATTGAATCAGGCGAAGAAATTGTGTGCGGACGTCAGATCCATGGGATACGAGGCATACTGGACGAAGACCACAGTATAAAAAAGTCAAGGAGAAAATATATGTTGAATTTTGATTTGCAGAACCACAGACCTCTCAGAGAAATCGTGTACGAGGAGCTGAAGAGACAGATACTCAGGGGCAAGATAACCCCGGGTATGAGAATGATGGAGGTAGAGCTGGCCGAAGAAATGGGCGTCAGCCGTACACCTGTAAGGGAAGCCATCAGGAAGCTTGAAAAAGAGGGCCTCGTCACCATAGAGCCGAGAAGAGGGGCTTACGCCTCGGACATATCCGTAAAGGACATGGTGGACGTTCTTGAGGTAAGAGAGGATCTTGAAGGTTTTGCGGCATTTCTTGCTGCAGACAGAATCACTGAGGCCGAAGTGGACGAGCTGAGGGAAATCACGGAAAATTACAGCGAAGCCGTAAGAAATAACGATACGGAGAAAATGATCACCTTCGATGAAAGGTTTCATAAGAAAATCGTGGCGTCCAGCGGCAACAAGACTCTCATTCAGCTTTCGGAAACCGTCCAGGAGCTTGCTCTCAGATTCAGATATCTTTACTACGATGATTTTTCCCGGTACGTGAACATGCCGGTGGAACATAAAGAAATCATAGACGCTCTCACCAGCGGAAACGGAGACATGGCCCGTCAGTCGGCGGACGACCATGTAAAGAAGCTTAAGGAGTTTGTGATAAACGAGGGTGACAGAGCGTTCAGATAGGCCAAAAGGGGGTTATTTCAAGAAGGAGGTCGGAAAAGTTGTCAGAAACTGTATCTGAAGAAGTCAGAGTAAACGGTATAACTGATGGTGTGATCTGGAAGGAACTGCTGAAGTTTTCGGCGCCTCTTCTGGTAGGAAATCTCTTTCAACAGCTTTACAACACGGTGGACAGCATCGTGGTGGGGAACTTTGTGGGAAGCGACGCTCTCGCAGCGGTGGGCTCCAGCATGGTAATCATAAACATGCTCATCGGACTGTTTATGGGTATCTCGGCCGGCGCCGGCGTTCTGGTTTCCCAGTATTACGGCGCAAAGGATGAACGGGGCGTTCAGGGAACCATGCACACCGGCCTTATGTCCATGTTCTACTGCGGCATAATCATAACGATTCTCGGAATCGTTGCGGCGCCGTGGATAGTTCGCGCCATAGGAACCCCGCCTCAAGTCGAAGAGCTGTCGGTGCTCTATCTCAGGATATTCTTCCTGGGAAGCATCCCTTTAGTCATATATAACATGGGAGCGGGACTTCTGAGAGCCGTAGGCGATTCCAAGAGACCTCTGTACTTTTTAATAGTCGCATGTATAACGAACATCGTCCTCGACCTGGTCCTCGTCGTGGTCTTCCACCTGGGCGTGGCAGGAGTTGCCATAGCTACAGGCGTTGCCCAGGCCGTATCGGCGATACTGGTAATGTACGTTCTCATGCACGACGACGATATTTACAGAGTACACCTTAAGAAGCTGAAGGTGCAGAAGAACTATCTGATGTCCATAATAAGGATAGGTCTTCCGTCGGGAATTCAGCAGTCTGTAATATCTTTTTCCAATATAATCGTGCAGAGCAAGATAAACCTGTTCGGCGCTGCGGCAATGGCAGGCTACAGTGCGTATAACAAAGTGGACACGTTCATAATGCTGCCGTTTATGAGCATCGGGCTTGCCAGCACCACCTTTGTGGGACAGAACATAGGCGCGAAGAAATGGCAAAGAGTCAAAAAATCCGCCAATACCAGTATTCTTATGTCTTCGGCGGTTACCATCGTGCTGTCCGCTCTCGTTTTCCTGTTCGGCACAAACCTCATAGGCCTGTTCACACAGGAGCCTGAAGTCATAGATTACGGACATACCATGCTCCTCTGGATGGCGCCGTTCTACGTGCTCTGCTGCTTCACCAATATATGCAGCGGTATCATCAGAGGCGCAGGGGAGGCGACCATACCTATGTTCATCATGGTAGGAAACTACTGCGTGGTGAGAATCATATGGCTCACCATAATGACGAGATTTTTCCACAGCATAGACATAGTGTTCGCAGGCTATCCGGTAACCTGGCTCACCGCCGCCGTTATCATGGCGATATACTACAAAAAAGGAAACTGGCTCAGCAAGTACACCGAAGGAGAAAAGCTTCCGGATTAGACAAAACGTGCATGACCTGTTACTCAAAGCGCAGCTTTACGGCTGCGTTTTTTGTATCAAGAAAACCCCGTGTTAGACACGGGGTTCGTTGAAGCTACGCGTTTGAACATTAACTTTCCAACTGTTAAACTAAAATTGCGGTCTGGCAACTGCAACAAAGTTTAACAGGAGGAAAAT
>DXHZ01000063.1 GCA_019113145.1 Candidatus Avanaerovorax faecigallinarum | reverse complement strand
TCATAAACATACTTCCTATCCAGGAACAGATAGTTCAGAACTGCCCTGAGGCGGAGACAACTATACTGGTGAGAAGGTTCATGATGAGAATCGCCGAGGAGATTGCCGAAAAGAACGGCTGCATGATGCTGATAACAGGAGAGAATCTGGGGCAGGTGGCAAGCCAGACGGCGGAATCCCTGGTAGTGACGGACGCATCCGTTTCCATGCCCGTTATGAGACCCCTTATCGCCATGGATAAGGTCGATATCATGGAAAAAGCCGAAGAAATAGGAACGTTTGAGACTTCTATACAGCCCTACGAGGACTGCTGCACGGTGTTCCTGCCGCCTCATCCCGTAACGAAGCCGAGACTTTCGAGGATAGAGGAGTCGGAGAGCCGCCTCGATGTTGAGGGTCTGGTGAAAGCGGCGGTGGAGTCCGAGGAAATAGTAGACATTTCCTGACAAAAATCACATTTTATATAACTGCGTTAATTAAGTTGCCCCGAAAGGCAAAAATGGCTTGCAGAAGTGAGCCAAAAGTGGTTTAATATATATGTATGCTGTTATTTTTGTAACAAAGGCATGCGCGGCTAAATTCAAGTCAAAAACGGTTCAGGTTGCTTGCTAAGATATGGGAACCGTTATAATAGTTTAAGGAGGCATATACATGAACTTTCAACTGACGAAGGAACAGGAATTCGTAAGAAAAATGGTAAGAGAGTTTGCTACTAACGAAGTTGAACCGATAGCGGCAGACATCGACCAGGAACACAGATTTCCTACCGAAACCGTAGAAAAGATGGCAAAATACGGACTTATGGGTATTCCGTTCCCAACTGAATACGGCGGAGCAGGCGGAGACCACATCTCCTATGCTATCACTGTAGAGGAGCTGTCCAGAGTCTGTGCATCTACCGGAGTAATCTGCTCTGCACACACTTCCCTCTGCTGCTGGCCTATTTTCAACTATGGTACAGACGAGCAGAAGGCTAAGTACCTTCCTGATCTTCTTTCCGGAAAGAAGCTTGGAGCTTTCGGACTTACCGAGCCTAACGCAGGTACCGATGCATCCGGACAGCAGACCAGAGCTGAGCTGGTTGACGGAAAATGGATTCTCAACGGAGCCAAGGTGTTCATCACCAACGGCGGATATGCTGACGTATTCGTAGTAATGGCAATGACCGATAAGAAAAAGGGAAATCACGGAATCTCCGCTTTCATCGTTGAAAAGGGTGACGAAGGCTTCTCCATCGGTAAGACTGAGGACAAGATGGGTATCTGCGCATCTTCCACTACCGAGCTTATCTTCCAGAACTGCGTAATTCCTGAGGACAGACTCCTCGGAGCAGTAGGCGAAGGATTCAAGGTTGCAATGTCCACTCTGGACGGCGGACGTATCGGAATCGCTTCCCAGGCTCTCGGAATTGCTCAGGGTGCATTCGACGTAACCGTTGAGTACATGCAGCAGAGAAAGCAGTTCGGAAAGAAGCTGTCCCAGATGCAGGCTCTTCAGTTCGAGATGGCTGACCTTAAGACCAGAATCGAAGCTGCAAGACTTCTCGTTTACAGAGCTGCAGACATGAAGGACAAGCATATGAAGTACAGCGAAGCTGCTGCTATGGCTAAACTCTTTGCTGCCGAAACTGCTATGAAGGTAACCACCAAGTGCGTTCAGTTCCACGGCGGATACGGATACACCAAGGATTACCCTGTTGAGAGAATGATGAGAGACGCTAAGATTACCGAGATCTACGAAGGAACTTCTGAAGTTCAGAAGATGGTAATCGCCGGTCAGACTTTCAAGAAATAAGATTACGGGAGGAATAGAAAATGGCTTTTAAAATCATAGTATGCGCAAAGCAGGTACCGGATACTAACGTTATCAAGATTAACCCTAAGACCGGTACTCTTATCAGAGACGGCGTTCCAAGCATCCTTAACCCGGATGATGCTAACGCTCTCGAAGAAGCACTGAAGATCAAGGACAAGCATCCTGATACTCATATCACAGTTGTAACCATGGGACCTCCGCAGGCCAACGACCTCCTGTTCGAGTGCATCGCTATGGGCGCTGACGAGGGTATCCTTATCTCCGACAGAGCAGTGGGCGGTTCCGATACATGGGCAACCTCCAACACTCTGGACGCTGCAATCAAGAAGATCGGCGAGTTCGACCTTATCCTTGCAGGCAGACAGGCTATCGACGGAGATACCGCTCAGGTAGGACCTCAGATTGCTGAGAAGCTCCACCTTCCACAGGTTACTTACGTTGAAGAGTTCAACATCGACGACAACATGAAGGACATCACCGTTAAGAGACAGCTCGAAGACGGATATGAAATCATCAAGATCCAGACTCCTTGCATGCTGACCGCCATCAAGGAACTTAACACTCCGAGGTACATGAGCATGAAGGGAATCTTCGGCGAGAAGAAGATGACTACATGGAATGCTAAGGATATCGAGGTTGACCTCAACACAGTAGGTCTTGAGGCTTCCCCTACTAACGTTTTCAGATCCTTCACACCGGCTCCTAAGGGCAAGGGTGTTATTCTTGAGGGAGACACTGAAAAAGAAGTTGCTGATAAGCTTTTAGTAAACCTTAAGGCTAAGCACGTAATCTAATAGGGAGGATAACAATGGCTATTAAAATTCTTAAAGATAAATGTAAAGGCTGCTCTCTCTGTGTAAAGGCTTGTCCTTTTGACGCACTGAGAATGGAAGACAGAAAAGCAGTAGTAGACGAAGGAAAGTGCACCAACTGTAACGCCTGCGTTTCCAAGTGTAACTTCGGCGCTATTGAAGAAGCTCCTAAGGCTGAAGCAGTTGACCTCAGCGCTTACAAGCACATCTGGGTATTTGCAGAGCAGAGAGACGGAAAACTCATGAGCGTTGCTCTCGAGCTTATCGGCGAAGGCTACAGACTCGCAAGAGAAATCAGCGACGACACTCAGGTATGTGCAGTTCTCGTCGGTGACGGAATCGACAACCTTGCAGACGAGTGCTTTGCATACGGCGCTGACAAGGTATACCTGATCCAGGATCCGCTTCTTAAGAACTACACTACCGACGGATACACCAAGGTTATCACCGACGCTATCCATGAGTACAAGCCTGAGATCGTTCTCTACGGCGCAACTCATATCGGACGTGACCTTGCTCCGAGAATCGCAGCAAGATGCAACACCGGTCTTACCGCTGACTGCACCAGACTGGACGTTAAGGTTTCCAGCTACATCGAGTTCGCTAAGAAGAACACCACACTGGACACCTCCACATTAGACCCTAACGATCCTTCCACCGGAATCAAGCAGACTCGTCCTGCATTCGGCGGAAACCTGATGGCTACCATCATCTGCCCTAAGACAAGACCTCAGATGTCTACAGTAAGACCTGGCGTAATGTCCAAGAGAGAAAAGGTTGAGGGAGCCAAGGGTGAAATCGTAAACGTTAAGCCTGCTATTACGGCTGCTGACATCAGAGTTGAGATCGTTGACATCGTAAAGCATGCAAAGGAAATGGTTTCCCTGACCGACGCTGACATCATCTGCTCCGGCGGAAGAGGTCTCGGCGATGCATCCGGATTCGAGCTTATCAAGAAGTTCGCCGACAAGGTTGGCGGAGTTGTAGGTTCCTCCCGTGCATGTGTTGACGCAGGCTGGATCGATCATTCCCATCAGGTTGGACAGACCGGTACTACCGTAAAGCCTAAAATCTACTTCGCTTGCGGTATTTCCGGCGCTATTCAGCACCTTGCAGGAATGCAGACTTCCGACATCATCGTAGCTATCAACAAGGACCCTGAAGCGCCTATCTTCGAGGTTGCAGACTACGGTATCGTAGGCGACCTTTACAAGGTTATCCCGCAGATCATGGAAGAGTGGGACAAGGCTGAGGATCTTTACGAAGCTGCAGAAAAGGCTAACTAATCGCAGTCACGGGACTGTCGTGAGACAGCTTAATAATGTATACGGCATGGGCTCTGTTTCGTCTGAAGCAGAGCCCTGTTATATAGGGAGGTTGGTCCGATGAAACTGAGTATCGGAGAAAAATACATAGAGACCCTTTCGGAAGATGAGTATATGGCCGATTACGGGGAACTTGACGACAGGCTGCCCCTTTTGCGCATGGAAGAAAAAGTAAGACACTGCAAGGCTGACGTCTTTGAGCGAACCGTTCACGGAACGGTGTGCGTGCCGGCAAGACATGACGAGGGGGAGAAGTACGCCAGATTCTATATGGACGAGGACAGGCTTCTCTTTATCGGCGGCAAAGAGTGGACGGAGGAAGTGGTGAGAAGGATAACGGAGGAAAACACCTTCGGAGTTATCACCTGCGCCCAGGCTCTCTTTGCGTTTCTGGACGGCGTAATATACGACGAGGGCGAATATATAGACGAGCTTGAAGAGTCCCTGAACGGCTGGGAGAACAGAATGCTGGAATCTGACGGCGGCGTGCCGGAGGGCTTTGAGGAGTATATGCAGAAGATGAGGCGAAAGCTCCTGAAGGACTACAGATATTACGATCAGCTGGGAGACATGGCTCAGGCCCTGGCAGAGTCGCCGTGCGAAATCATCGACAAAAAGGCCGGCAGAATGTACAAATTTCTTTCGGACAGGATGGACAGGCTGTCTCAGGACGCTCTTAACCTGAGAGAATATTCCTCCCAGATTTACGATATGTATCAGTCCAGGATAAATTTGAGGCAGAACAGGATAATGCAGTTCCTGACGGTGATAACGACCATATTCATGCCGCTTACCCTTATAACAGGCTGGTACGGAATGAATTTCGACAGAATGCCGGAGCTTCACTGGCGTTACGGGTACGCCGCGGTGTTAGGACTTTCCGCAGTCCTTTTGCTCATAGAATACATTGTTTTCAGGCGCAAAAAGTGGATGTAGACGGATGTTTTTTCTGATATAATATCCATTGCATGAAAAAATGAAAGGAGGACACCCGTTTGGGAATCACGTTAAACGATGAAAGCAGGGATTTTTACCGCAAGATGGTCATAGTGGGAATTCCCGTAGTGCTTCAGAATCTGATAAGCCTTGGACTCAATCTTCTCGACACTCTTATGATAGGTATGCTGGGAGAAAAGGAAATCGCAGCCGTAGGAGCGGCTAATCAGGTCTACTTCATTTTCAGCGTGTCTCTGTTCGGACTTTTCAGCGGAGCGGCGGTATATACCGCCCAGTACTGGGGAGCGCAGAACCTTCACGGGGTGAGAAAAGTCCTCGGAATAGACTTCATGGTAGGCGGAATATTTTCTCTGCTGGTGGCGTTTATCGCATTTTTCTTCGGAGAGAATATAATCGGGCTCTTTTCGGCCGACAGCGAGGTTATAGAGCTTGGAGGCCGGTACATAAGAATCGCCTGCATGTCGTACTTTTTCACGGCGATATCAACATCAATATCATATAATTCCAGAGCCATTCAGAATCTGGCCATACCTACGACAATCAACGCTCTTGCCCTCTGCGTGAACGCAGTGCTGAACTATATCCTCATATTCGGCAAGGCGGGGGCTCCGGCGCTGGGCGTAGAAGGAGCGGCAATAGCCACTCTCATAGCCAGAATCTTTGAGTTTACAGCTCTGATTCTGTTCATCAATTTAAGCAAGAATCATCCGTTCAGGTCGAGCCCTAAGGAGCTTTTCGGATTCGGTCTCAATCTCTTTAAAAAGGTTATGAAGACGGCGGTGCCGGTCATATTTACGGAAGGCGGCTGGGCCCTGTCCGTAGCGGTAATCTTTGCCATATACGGAAGGCTTGGAACGTCGGCTCTTGCGGTAATTCAGGTCACCAATGTTGCAACCGATCTGCTTCAGTCCATATACTTCGGAGTGGGTAACGCCACTGCGATGCTCATAGGAGAAAAGCTGGGACAGAGAAAGGTGGAGGACGCATACCACAGCGGAAAGCTGGCGGTGCGCACCGTCTGGGTCCTCAACGTGGTAATGACCCTTGCGATGCTCGCTCTCGCAAAGCCTATTGCGGGAATTTACGATTTTGCTCCGGATACCGAATCCCTGCTCGTATCTTCCCTCATGGCCATGGGGCTTATGATTACGCCTAAGATGCTTGGATACATATACATCGTGGGTATTTTAAGAGCGGGCGGAGATACCGTGTTCAGCATGATAATAGACCTTGCATGCAATATCCTCGTTATGATTCCTGCGGCAGCCCTTGCCGTTATGGTTTTAGGCGTAGACCTTCCTTTCGCAATCATAATGGTGGAGCTTTCCGGAAATCTGGTAAGATACTTCATCTGCATGCCGAGATATAAGAGCAGAAAATGGATAAATATAGTGGCGTAGAAATATGCCCGTAACGATAGAAAAAGCCCGGTTTTTTAACCGAGCTTTTTTGCTTCTTTCAGGATATGATCGATGGGAAATCCCACCACGGTGTTGAAATCCCCTTCGTACTTTTCTATGTATTTGCCGAATATGCCCTGAATGGCGTAGGCACCGGCTTTGTCGTAAGGCTCGTCGGTGTCAAGGTATTCCTCTATTTCTTCGTCCGTCATGGATTTGACAAAGACTTCTGTCACGTCAAAGAGGACTCTTCTCTCAGGCTGACCCGGGATTATGAGGGCGGAGCCAGTTGCAACCTGATGAGAGGTTCCGCTGATAACCTTTATCATGCGGCGGGCGTCGTCTCTGCCGGAAGGCTTCCCCATTATTCCGAAGCCGTCCTTATACACCACCGTGTCTGCCGCGATTATGAGAGGCGCGTTTTCTGCGTCCGGAGCGCCGTTTTCCTCGAGATATTCCTTTTCCACAGCCAGGGCTTTTTTCAGGGCGAGGAACATCACAGCATCCTTCATGGAGATACCTTCAGGAAGAGTCTCGTCCACATCCGCCGGTTTTATTACCGGGTCAAAACCGCAGCTTTTCATCATTTCTATGCGCCTCGGTGAAGAAGAGGCCAGTATTATATTTCTCATACGTAAAAAATCCTTTCTATGATTACGCAGACAGCTATGGGGACAAACAGCACGATAAGTGCACCGGCAGCCGTCTTCAGACCGTTATGCCTTCCGGAATCACGGGACGGAAACTTTTCCCTGACTCCCATGAAGTTGCCCAGATAGACGATAGTAAGAAACAGGGCAAAGAACATGCATATTCGGTTCAGCCACAGCTGAGAACCGTGAAGAATGGACCCGGTCTCGCGATCGGTGTAATCCGCATTGAGACAACTCCAGCCGAGAAGTACATATCCTGCAGCGGACATTACGCGTATATAGATTTCTTTTGCATCAAGTCCGGGAAGCAGGTATTTTGACCGGCGGGGTTTCTTCTTGTAATAAAACTGTCCGGAGGAAGAAGTCTCGCCCGACGTATATCCCTCCCTTTCGGGATGCATTACGCGGCTTACGGCGCGGGACATTTCGTCTGCAGTGTGATATCTGTTTTCGGGATCCATTGCCGTCGCCTTTTCCACCACGGAGGCGAAAGGGCCATTAACCGTTTTTTCAACGGGGAGCTTTCCCGTGAGCATTTCGTTGAGGAGAACCCCCAAGGCGTATATATCCGTTTCGGGACCGGATCTGCAAAAACCGTACTGCTCCGGCGCGGCATAACCCTGAGTTCCCATGAGGGTGGTATCCCGGTTCTTTTCCGGAGTGAACCTGCTTGCGGCGTCAAAGTCAATGAGCCTTATGGTGCCGTCCTTGCCGATAATGATATTGGACGGCTTGATGTCACGATGGATTACGGGCGGATTCATGGTGTGAAGAATACTCAGGGCATCGCAGAGAAAGTATATGACGCTGGCAGCTTCTTCCGGTTTCAGGGTGCGTTTTTTCATTATCCTGGAAAGGGCTGTGCCGTTTATGTGCTCCTCTATTACGATAATCTGTTCATCGTCGGGAAAAACTGCTTCGACTTTGGCGATTCCCGGAATTTCAGCTTTTGACAGAGCATCGTATACGTCCAAAACATCCTTTGACAGAATCTTTTTCACGTGGATCGTGTCGTCCCTCATGTCCTTTACGAGAAAAACCTTCCCCTTATCGTCGAGGGACGAGAGCTCCTCAAAGAACGAAAGCTCCAGTTCGTGTTCGGGTTTCATGGGCTTCTCCTTGCGTTTAATATGTTAATATTGTACCATGAAAGAGGAGGTAGATAAAGTATGGAAAGAGACACGACGAGAAGCCTTTCGAGAGTCCTGGAGGAAATCAGGGACTGCAAAGAGGCGGACAGGTTTATAGATGAGCACGCCGTCCGGAGCGGTTTTACCGCCTACATAAGCGAAAAGATGGCGGACAAAGGGCGCACCCCTGCGGAGGTGAGAGACGCCAGCGGCATAAGCAAAAACTATTTTTACAACATACTGAACGGGGACAGGAAAAATCCATCCAGGGACAAGATAATCGCCATTGCCGTGGGACTGGGCCTGGATTACGGAGAAACCCAGCGGGCTCTCGAGCTTGCGGGAAAGGCTCCTCTTTATCCGAGGAACGTCAGGGACGTTAAGATCGCCGTCCTTATAAACAAAGGCTGCTGCTCCGTTACGAAGATGAACATGACGCTGGAGGAGCAGGGGATAAAGCCGCTGGAGGTGTAGAGTTGATATGCCCGACAGCTGACCGGTAGTGTCTCGTGCAGGCTGCTGGTGCACTTATCGGAATCTACCCCTCATATGGGCCGTCAGGGTCGAAAATTAGCGTTGCGGCCGACGAAATCTGGGCCGCATAAGGCGACTTCCGGTCATGTGGCCGAGAAACCAGCTTTGAATAGCAATAAAACTCGAAGATCGAAGTGAAAATCTCGGCCACTTGCCGGGATTTTGCTTTTTTTGCAGTAAAATCCCTCGGCCACAGAGATGAAAAACAGGGTGGGCGGCCCAGATGAAAAAATTTGATTATAAAATCGTGCTGGCAGCACAACGTTTGGATATGATATGAAGTTAAAATGAAACAGAACGATATCCCCTTGACGATATACATAGGGGGGGTATAATGTGATGGACGGCATAAAGGCCGATTATATTCGTGGAAAGGACGTTGTG
>DXHZ01000062.1 GCA_019113145.1 Candidatus Avanaerovorax faecigallinarum | reverse complement strand
ACTCGATGGTTGCGCCGCCTCCGTTTTCGCCTGCATCTATTTCGGTTTTCCCGCCATCGGATTCGATGACCGCGCTGTGGCCGGGCTTTATATCGAAGACATAAGCGCCGTCTTCTGTCTGAGTAAGCTCGCCCTCGTAGGCCTCGCCGTTTATCCAAAGCTTAATGTTTTCGAAAATCTGGCCGTCTGTGGCGGCGTAGCTTACGCAGGCCATGGCAAAGAGCATGGTGAATACAAGGACTGCGGTTACAAACTTCCGCCTTAATCTGAATCCTGTAATGTGTTTTTTCATTTTCATATCCTCCAAATCAAGCTCCCCGGAAGCATGAAGGACAGAAAATGCTTTTCTGTACAATTCCCGATTTATTATGTCTCTATCGTTCATCGCTCGCATACCTCCAGTTCTTTTTTTAACCGCTGTCTTCCCCGCTGCAGCCGAGTGGTGACTGCGGTCTGCGATATATTCAGCAGATCTGCTATTTCTGCAGTGGAATACCCCTCGTAATAGATTAGATGGATTACCTGACGGTACTTTGACGGAAGATTCATGACCGCCGAGAAGAGCCGGCTTTCCCCGGGGTCGTGAAACACCAGGGTCTGCGCATAATCGTCAAGGCTGACCTTCTTTTTGAACCAGGAAGAGAGACTTACCCGTTTACACTCGTTTACAGCTACCCGGATAATCCAGAAACGCAAATGGTCCTCGCTTTCAAAATCCCGGTTACAGCGAAAGAGCCTGAAAAAAGTTTCCTGCACTATATCATCGGCATCTACAGGATTTTTAAACCAGTTGAAGCCGGTACTGAAAACGGAATCCTTATACAGATTGAAATAGTATTCGATGTTGGTGCTGTCTATCCGAATGACTGCCTCCTCCTTTCTGCAGTTTTCTATGCCGGCCGGCGAAACATGTTTCACATATAATATAAACGAGTATGCCGTTTTGTCACAGGAAATTTAAAAAACTCGCGTGAATTTAAAAACGCAGGCGACCGGAATGGGCGGCAGCCTGCGTTTTGAAAGGACTTTATTTATGTTTTTGGAATTTAAGCAACTAGTATGATGGGCGGCTTTTTACAGCGCTGCGTCCAGTATCGGCTTCAGCTCGTGCTTTGGTCTGAAGCCTACGAAGGTATCGACGATTTTGCCGTCTTTGACCAGCATGAGAGTCGGCACGCTCATAACTCTGTGAGCTCTGGCAAGCTCCATCTCGTCGTCAATGTTGACCTTGGCTATCTTCAGCCTTCCTGCATATTCGGGTTCCAGTTCTTCGAGGACAGGGCCCAGCATCTTGCACGGGCCGCACCAGCTTGCCCAGAAGTCTACCAGTACAGGAATATCGGAATTCATTACTTCAGCTTCAAAATTATTCTTATTAACGTTCATTTTATCCTCCTTCCCGGCCTTCGCCGGATTCATCATTTCTTTAAACGGCAGAGCGCTGATTTTTTCTCTGATAGTATTTTCGCTCATGTATTGAAATTACCCCGCAGAAAGAGGTTTAAAACAGGAAGGAGGGAGTACACAGGCAGCGGATAAAAAAAGCGGCCCTTTCCGTCCGCATGGGGCCGGGGCCGCTTATTGTGTTCTGATTTTTTTAATCCAGTATGTTTTTCCGTAGACGATGCCTTCCACGACGATGCACATGATTATAGCCGCGAAGATATCAACGACGGAGTGCTGCTTGATAAACGCCGTTGAAAGGCTGATGATGACGGCGCAGAATACGATGAAAACCTTAAACGGCACTGATGCTGTTTTTTCCTTCAGCCAGGCGGACGCAATGCCGATGGAATAGGCGACGTGAAGGGAAGGACAGACGCCCGTATTTGTATCCACGGAGTAAAGAAGTCCGACAAGGGCAGTCAGCGCGTTGTCCCGTGGAAACTCCGCAGGCCGGAGATCCTGGCGGCTGGGGAAAAGAATGTAGATTGCCATGGCAATCATCTGGGTTAAAATTATATATTTCTGCAGGTCTCTGAAGCTGTCTATGTCGTACAGGAGAAAATATCCCAAGGAGCCGATAATCAGCAGATACCAGCCTACGTAGGGAATGACAAAGGCTTCGCAGAACGGGATAATGTCGTCCAGCCGGCAGTGCATCGGCGTACAGCTTTCGGCGGGTATCAGATTCTCCGTCAGAACGAAGAGAATGAAATATACGATCCACCCCCACAAAAGCTTCAGGTGGGAAAACTGGGGCTCGTTTATTCTTGATAAGCGAAATGTACGGTAATCAACGACTGGTTTTTTCATGAAAGTCCTCGGTTTCAGCAATGTTTGTCGGATATTCCTTCTTTGGCAGATTAGGATACGGAATGACGGTGTGCCTCGGCAGGCCGCAAGCTATATCCGTTATGGTGTCCATCAGATATTCACAAATTCTGGTACGCTCTTCAGCCTTTGGCGCGTCGTGCCTGTACTGAACGGGCTCTCCCAGCACCATCTCCTTAAGTCTGGGAGCGAGATACATGGGAACGAACCTGATTTCCTTCCCGGTCATTTTATAGTACAGACGGGCGATGTCCACGAACCCGGTCTGAAAGTCGTTTACTATATGATTGTGGGGAACGTGGTGCTCCGGGAAAATGATAACGTTTGCTCCTTCTGCCAGCGCGCCGGCGGTTTCCTTGAGTGTGGAGACGATTCGCCTGTCTCTGTAGACGGCGATGGTATCCGCGTGGTTGAATATGAAGGAGGCTGCCGGCGCGATCAGATAGGAAAGGATTCTGTAATACCATCTGATGTATTTCGGCTTTTCCGACCAGAAATCGTGAAAAGCGTACGCGGGCACTTCCCGTGTATGCATCATTTCTTCCGTGCACCAGATTTTTCGCTGTCCCGGAAAGTACAGTTCACAGGCAATGGGCCCGTTCATCTTGGCGTGATTGCACACAATAACAGAAGGTTCGCCGGGAAGAAACTCGGTTCCGACGACCCTGATTCTCGGATAGAACAGGCGAACAGCGCCTTTGATAAGCTTAAACAGCAGTGACGATTTTTCTCGTTTCATAGTAATCTCAAATAATCCCGGACGTATACGCGGGTACGGCCGGAATCATAACCCCCTCATTATGTATAATCAGGCTTTGGCTGAAGCGAGCCTTTTAAGCTCCTCCTCTTCCAGCTTTCTGTATGCCACCTTTCCGACCAGAGTCTTAGGCATATCTTCCCTGAATTCAATGTCGTAAGGCATTGCGTATTTTGCTATGCTCTTTCGGCAGTGATCCATGATGAGCTGCCTGGTGTGCTCGTCCGCCGGCGCGCCGGGAACCAACTTTACGAAAGCCTTGACCTTCTGCATCTTATAGTCGTCCGGGACGCCTATTACGCAGCTCATCTGAACGAGTTCGTGAGCGTCAAGGACATTTTCAATCTGAGCCGGATAGATGTTGTAGCCTGAGGAGACGATCATACGCTTTGCGCGGCCTTTGAAGTAGACAAAGCCCTGCTCGTCCATAGTGCCAAGGTCGCCTGTATAGACCCAGGTAAGCCCGTCGTCGTGTTTTCGCAGGGTTTCGGCCGTCTCCTCAGGGTTATGCATATACTCTTTCATAACCGTAGGGCCGGCAAGGAGGATTTCGCCTTCCTCTCCGTAAGGAAGTTCCTTATCGGTTCCGGGCTCTACGATCTTTATGTAGGTGTCCGGAAACGGCAGCCCTATGCTGCCCTCTTTGTGCATATGTGAAGGAGTCAGGCAGCAGGCCGTGACGGTCTCCGTCGTGCCGTATCCCTCGCGAACCTGAACCGTCGCTCTGTGCTCCGCAAGGAATCTGTCCAGCTTCTTCTTCAGCTCGATGGAAAGGGAATCGCCGCCGGAGAAAACGCCCTTAAGACAGCTGAGGTCCTTGCCGTCCATCACCGAAATCCGCAGCAGCGCCTCGTACAGAGTAGGCACTCCGGCGATGAAGTTGCACTTGTATTTTATAATCTGCTTGGCGTAGCTTTCCGGCGTGAAGCGGGGTATCAGAATGCAGCGTCCGCCCTGAGACAGCATGGTATGGATGCATACGCCAAGACCGAAGCCGTGAAACAATGGCATGGCCGCCAGCATTTTATCTCCCGGATTGAACATGGGGTTCGCCGCTATGACCTGCTGGCCGAGGGCGTTGAAATTCTTATTGGTAAGAAGAATGCCTTTCGTGGTGCCGGTGGTGCCGCCTGAATACAGGATAACCGCAGGGTCGTCGGCCTTGGAATGCACCTTGTACTTGTAGAAGCAGTGTTTGCTCAGCTTCATGAAGTCCGCCCAGCGTATTACGGGAGCGTCGGCGGGAATCTTCTCGATTTTCCGGCCTTCCGTCAGCATGTAGCCTGCTTTGATAGGCCTTGAGAGCGCGTCCTTGATGCTGGCGATTATCAGGTTAACAACCTTTGTGTTATGCCTGATATGCTCAAACTTATGGTAGAACTGGTCCAGTGTGACGGCTGTCACGCTTTCCGACTCGTTGAGGTAGAATTCTATTTCCTTTTCGGCCGACAAAGGGTGAATCATGTTGGCTATGCCGCCTACAAGATTGACCGCGTAGAACATATAGATGGCCTGGGGACAGTTAGGCATCGCTATTGTAACCTTGTCTCCCTCGCGGATACCGATGGTCTTAAGCGCTTTGGCGCATGTTTCGATTTCCTGTATCAGCTTCCGGTATGTAGTGGATTTTCCCATGAAGTCAAAGGCCACCTGGTTTGGGTATCTGTCTGCAATCCGTTCCACCGCTTCGAACATTGAACCTTCAAAGTAGTCAAGGTGCATAGGCAGGTCGCCCATATAATCCTTCCATGGAGTTTTGGCAGTTATTTCGTTCATATCAGTAGTTTACCTTTTCGTTCAGCGGCTGTTCCAGAAGCTCCGGATTTTCCAGAAGGCGCTTCAGCAGCCGTATGGTTTTAGAGTAGTAATATCCGTCGGCAAGGCGCTCGTCGATAGTCAGCCCCAGGTCGACGCTTTCCCGCATCTCTATGTGGCCGTCGTCATCGTAGAAAGGCCGTTTTTTTATCTCGCCTATTACGCAGAATACGGAGCAGGTACCCCAGTTGGTCAGATGGTGATACCCGGCGTGAAGTCCGATGGAGCCCAGGTTCGCAAGCACCGCAGAGGAATAGAAGGGATCCGTGGCTATGACCCCTGCGGGCATACGGCCGTGTCGGTCCAGAAATCTCGCCCCGGCGCCTATAAGCTTAAGCATGAACTTCGGGAATTTCTGTATGATGTCCATGCTGCTCGTTGAAGGGTCCTTCTCGTCGCTGCGGCAAAACGATACCTGCCTGAAAATCTCATCGTGAATGGTGTCGATGGTCTCGCTGCCGTCCGTTCTGATTTTCGCAAGAGCCTCGCCGCCGTCGTCGGAGAACAGCTTCTTAACCGTGAATGAAGCCGTGACCTCATTCCGCTGATACATGGTCTGGTTTGCGATAAAACGGTTCATCTTCGGACGCAGGGTGATGGTCTTAAGAAGCGCCGTCACCATGACCTGAAACAGGTTGTATGGGTAATCGGGCTCGCCTTCGTTTTTCTTTTCAAGATACCGGTTGATGGCGGTCAGATCGATGCGCTCGCTGATATAGGCCTCGTTGTCACATCTGTTGGGGTACATCAGGGGCATGATTGCGTGCATGGAACTGATATTTTTTAAGTATGTTCCGTCCTTCCGGTCTCCGAATTTTCTGCTCATATAGAGATCCTTTCAAGTATTTTATCGGAATGTAAAATCGTCTTAAAACACTTAATGCCGTAGGCTTAATGTCTACGGCACCAAATGATGTAATAAAACTGGTCGGAGTGGCGAGACTCGAACTCGCGGCTTCTGCGTCCCGAACGCAGCGCGCTACCAACTGCGCTACACCCCGAAGCACCAGTACATTATAACATATTCGCGGCTAAATGCAAGCATACCTTAACGGGCTATCCAGAAATATCCCAAAACCGCGATTCCGAGGACAATTCGGTACCAGCCGAAAACCTTGAAGTCGTGCTTCTTTATGTAGCCCATGAGAAAGCGGATAACTATGAGGGAAACGACGAAGGAAACGACGGTTCCCACCAGCAGTATGACAGCCTCGAATGGGGTAAAGGAAAAGCCGAACTTCACCAGCTTCAGAAGGCTTGCGCCGAACATGACCGGAATTGCGAGAAAGAATGTGAACTCCGCCGCAACGGTTCTGTTTACGCCTATGAGAAGTCCTCCGATAATGGTCGAACCCGATCTGGAGGTTCCCGGAAATATCGCCGCAATGAGCTGGAAGAAGCCGATGATAAGTGCGTCCTTATATGAAATTTCCTTCAGGGAATTGATGTGGGGCTGACGGTGCTTGTTGGTGTTTTCGATGATTATAAAGGCAATACCCACGATGATAAGCATGGCGGCGACCACGGCCGGCTTATAGAGATACTTCTCGAAGAACTCGTCGAAGAGAAGTCCTATAACCGCCGCCGGCAGACACGCAACGATAATCTTGACCCACATATTCATAACGTCGTAGCGGATAAACGGCTTGTTCTTTACCTTCGTATTGAAAGGCCAGATTTTGACCCAGAAGTTCACCACGACGGCGAGAATGGCTCCGAGCTGAATGACAACCAGAAACATATTCCAGAAATCATCGCTGACCTTCATCGGCATGAACTCGTTGAAGAGAATCAAATGGCCGGTGCTGCTTATAGGAAGCCACTCGGTAATGCCCTCCACTATTCCGTATATAACTGATTTAAGTATTTCGATAAAATCCAAAATTAATACCTCCCAATGGGATTATACTAACACATTATGGGAGGCATTTCAATTTCACTTAGGCTTATGTTAAAAGATTTTATATCCGAAAGTCCATGAAAGGTGTCGGCTCGGTGGTCACGTCGTAGAAGTGCCACCATTCGTTCTTGTACGCCTGAAAACCCACGCTCTCCATGACTTCCTTAAGGTACGTGGCGTTTTTCTCTCCTTCGCTTCCCGGCGCGGCGTTTCTGAGGGCCGCTTTTTCGGAGAAGTCGTCAAAGGCTGAAGGCATTTCCACCTCGTTCCCGTCCATGTCCGTAAGAGTCACGTCCACCGCCAGGCCGTTCAGGTGGCCCGGTCTGAAGGTGCGGGGCTTGCTCATGTCAGGGGGACGGGCGACAAAATCGTCATTGGGCAGTATTTCCCAGAATTTCTTCTGCGCGCTTATGGGTCTGTATGCGTCCATAACCTTGACCCTGTAGCCGTCCTTCTTAAAAATGTCCCTCGCTTTGATGAGGATTTCGGCCGTGTGCCTGTCCATCCAGCATTCACCGGAGGAGTAAACCTTTTGGCCGGTAAAATTATCGGGACCTGCGTATTTCAGGTCGATTATGAAGTCTTTGTCTATGTCGAGAAGTCTAACCAGATTTCCCTTGCTGTTAAGATCGTATATCATGTTTTTTACCTCCGGGAATTATTCTACAACGGCGCGCCGAAACATTCAATTCTTTTCTTGACAAAAGGCGCATCTCCGTGGCAGAATATAAACAAAAGATTATATAAAACAACTTTAGCTTATGAAAGGTGAAGATAATGACCGGCAGAGAAGCGCAGCTGCTTAAATGGATAAAGGAAAACCCTATGATTTCCCAGCAGGAGCTGGCTGACAGGGCGGGAATAACCCGTTCGTCGGCGGCTGTTCATATTTCCAATCTGATGAAGAAGGGCTACATCGCAGGAAGAGGGTACGTGGTCAGCGAGCCCAGCTATACCGTGGTGGTAGGCGGCCTTAACAGGGATATAGGCGGAATTCCGTACAGACCCCTCGTTCCGAGGGACTCCAACCCGGGAAAGGTGAGCATATCCATAGGCGGCGTGGGAAGAAACATCGCCCACAATATGTCCCTTCTTGATATAAAGGTGAGCTTTCTTACGGCTCTCGGGGACGACGAGTTCACCGACGTGGTGACCGCGTCCTGCCTCGATTTGGGCATAGATATAAACAAGGCTTTGAGAGTCAGGGGGGAGACAAGCGCAACGTATCTTTTCATAGCCGACGAACACGGCGACATGGAGATAGCCCTTTCCGACATGGACATATTCCGTCACGTTACGCCTCAGTACCTGGAAAAGCACAGGAAGTTCCTCGACGGTGCGGAAGCCGTGGTGGCGGATACCAACATACCGGAGGAATCCCTTGCCTGGCTTTCCGAAAACTGCCGGGCTCCACTCTTTGTCGACCCGGTGTCGACCATAAAGGCCGAGAAGATTAAGAACCTGCTGGGAAGGATCCACACCCTGAAGCCTAACAAGCTGGAGGCGGAGTACCTTTCCGGAATAAAGATAAACGATGACGAAAGCCTGGAGAGGGCGACGGAAAAGCTCCTTTCCACAGGACTTAAGAGAGTTTTTATAAGTCTGGGAAGCGAAGGAGCGTACTGCGCGGAAGGAAGCGAGCGGGTGAAGCTTGCCTGTCCCGAAGCGGACCTTGTGAACACCACAGGCGGCGGAGACGCCTTTATGGCAGGTCTGGTATGGGCGTGGCTTGACGGCCGAAGCCTTGAGGAATCGGGGAAGATAGGCCTTGGCGCAGGGGCCGTGGCCGTGGAAGCAGAGACCACAATAAACCCTGAAATGTGTATAGAGAAGGCTCTCGCAAAGGGCGGCCTTAAGAGATAGAGAATCTGATTTTGGAAACGGAGGAGAAACCCATGAACAAGTTTTTAGAAGTATCAAAGGAAGTGCAGGAGGCTCTGGACGCGGGAAAGCCGGTAGTAGCCCTGGAATCCACCATTATTTCCCACGGAATGCCTTATC
>DXHZ01000061.1 GCA_019113145.1 Candidatus Avanaerovorax faecigallinarum | reverse complement strand
CTGCATACGGCATATCCCAGTCTGAGACCTGCCATGGCGAAAATCTTTGTAAACGCCTTGAGGGCGACCACGTTCTGTAAATCCTTTATATACGGCAGAAACGAATACTTCTCCTCTTCCTCGAGAAAATCGGAAAAGCACTCGTCTATGACGAGAACGGCGCCTTTCTCCCTGCACTTTTCCGCAAGAGACAGGATTTTCTCCTTTTCCACCGGCAATCCGGTCGGATTGTTGGGATTGCATATAAACACAAGGTCCGTACAGTCCGTGACGGCTTCTTCCGCCCCTTTATCGTACCTGAAGCCGTTCTCCTCAGTCAGAAAAAAGTGAGAAACCTGAGAGCCTGCAGCTTTTGCCGCCTCTTCGTATTCCGCAAAGGTCGGAGAGATTATCAGCGTCTCTTCAGGCTTAAGGTAAAGGGCCAGCCTGAATATGAGATCGGCCGCTCCGTTTCCGAACACGAGAAAATCGCCGGGTACGCCTGTGGCATCTGATACCGCGGCCGTCAGCTCCCTGTTTTCCGTATCGGGATAGGTCTCGTAAACGCAGATGTTCTCTTTGATGGCTCTCTTTGCCTCCTCCGGCATTCCCAGAGGGTTCAGGTTGGCCGAAAAGTCGTACATTCTTCTGTCGTATTTATATATATTTCCGCCGTGTACTTCCTTCATTAAAAAATCCTTTAAATTACAGTAAATACTAAAATCCGCGCTGCCACCGCCAGCACCAGGCATATTACCGACGCGGCGTACATGAGCCTTATGGCAAGCTTTATGTCGCCGCTGTCAACGGGTCTTATATCGTCGCCTATGGTCTTTTTCCTGTAAAGCTTGCCGAAGTAGTAAGCGTCTCCGCCAAGCTGTATGTTTAAAGCTCCCGCGCATGCCGACTCCGGATGGGCGCTGTTGGGGCTCGAGTGGTTTTTCCTGTCGCGCCTGTAGATTCTGAATGCCGTCCGCCAGTCAAGGCCGGTGAAAAACGCCCCTGCGCACATGGCAAGCCCCGTAAGCCTTGCAGGAATGAAGTTGAGCAGGTCGTCAAGCTTCGCCGAGGCTCTGCCGAAGTAAAGGTACCTGTCGTTCTTATATCCCACCATGGAATCCAGGGTGTTGACTCCCTTATACAAAAACGCCAGCGGCGCGCCGCCTACGGCCATGAATATCAAAGGCGCAACCACTCCGTCCGATGTGTTTTCCGCCACCGTCTCAACCACGGCTTTGTCTATCTTTTCAAAACTCAGATCCTCAGTATCCCTTCCAACTATCCATGAGAGATACTTTCTGGAGTTTTCGATGTCTCCCGCCTCCACGTACCTGTATACCCTCATGCTTTCGTCCTTTAAGGACTTTGCGGCAAATATCTGGTAGCAGAAAAAGGTCTCGACTGCAAACTTCAGAACCGGGTTTACCGCCTCGCACAGCCTCAGAATCATAAAAGAAACACCAAAGGCTGCCGCCGGAACCGCTACCGCAAGAACGGCTCCTCCCGCAAGCTCTCCCCTTTCCGATTTTGGAAAGGCCCTCCTCAGAAGCTTTTCCATAAGGCTTATGAAGTTTCCTATGAGGCAAATTGGATGAGGAAGCCGTCTCGGGTCGCCAAAGATGCAGTCGAAAATGAACCCTGTAAATATGGAAAACGCTATGCTCATAGGACGCCTCCGTAAGACGCGCACGCTCTCGCAAACCCTTCGGCAAACTCCGGATTTGACCAAAGGTGTATATGTGGATAACCGGCAAAGATATTATCCTTCGCTATAATGCACCGGCTTTTCATTCCGCTGTTTCTCACCGCGTCGAAATCCCCGCCGTTTTCGCTGCTGTCGCTGTAGTGAAATTCATGGCACTTTACGGACTGTCCCGCGCCGCACATCATATTATCCCTTCTTGCAGTCAGATTCTTATATCCGAACCTTACGAGCCTGTCCGTCATCTTAGACTTTCCGTCTAATATTCCCGCCACAGGATATTCAATTCCGTCTTTTTCGATAGTCTGCCCGAGATACATGAATCCGCCGCATTCGGCCCATACGGGCATACCCGACTTCACGGCCGATCCTATGCTGCTCTTCGTCTTTTCCGCCCTGCTCAGCTCCTCAAGGTACTCCTCCGGATAGCCTCCGCCTAAGATGAGGCCTGACGCGCCCTCCGGAACAGGTTCGTCCTCAAGGGGTGAGAAAAACTCTATTTCCGCGCCCAGATTTTTCAAAAGGTCGAAGTTGTCTTCGTAGTAGAAACAGAAGGCTTTGTCAAAGGCTGCAGCCACGGTGAATTTCCTGTCCGATACAGGCATAAATTCCGGTATCTCCGCTTCAAGAGGCTCCGCAATGCCCGCGACGGCCAGAAGCCCGTCTATGTCGACAGTCTTTTCCGCCTGCCCGCCTAAAATCTTCAGCTTCCTTTCGAGGCCCTCTATTTCATCTGCCGTAACAAGCCCCAGGTGCCTGCTCTCAAGGCCTGCCTCGGGAATCTTCGGCATAAAGCCGAGAACCTTCACGTCGAAAGCCTTTTCTACGGCCTTCTTATACGCCGGATACATTCCTTCAGAGCAGCCGTTCAATATTACGGCCCTTACGTTGTTATCCGTAAAATTCAGATAGCCGTAAAGCTCGGCAAGAAGGGAGGCTCCCTTTCCTTTCGCGTTTACAACGAGAATTTCAGGCGTTCCCGTGGCGGCTGCCGTGCGGTTTGCCGAATATTCGTCGCCGTCAAAGCCTATACCGTCGTACATTCCCATGGCGCCTTCGATTACGGCTATATCTCTTCCTCCGGCGTTCTTTGCAAAAATCGTTCTTACACCTTCCTCGCCGCACAGAAAGAGATCCAGGTTTCGGGAAGGAATTCCGATAACCCGGCTGTGAAACATGGGATCTATATAGTCGGGGCCGCATTTGAAGGCGCAGACATCAATATTTCGCTCCTTCAAAGCCTGAAGAACGGCGCAGGTGACCGTAGTCTTTCCGCAGCCGCTTCCGGTGCCCGTAATCAATATTCTCGGTATGTCAAAAATGAGCTTACTCATTGTCTGCAAAGTTTCCTTTCAGAATGTACACGGGGTTTTCGGCCTTCATCAGGTGATATGGCCCCAGCTTCTCGGCTGAGCTTACGTTTACACACTTTACCGTGTACTCCATGCCTCTGTCTTTAAACCCTCTCAGAATCGCGTCAAGGCTTTCAAGGGTAACGGCCGTTGCGCAGATTACCGCCTTAGGATTGGCGTTTAATACCAGGTCGAATATTTCGTCTATCCGCCCGCTGCTTCCGCCTATGAAAACCTTGTCCGGCGCAGGAAAACCGGTTAAATCATCGGGAGCCGTTCCGCAGGCGACTTTCATGTTTCTCGCTCCGGTGTGAGCCGCGTTCTTTTCTATGAGCTCCAGTGCCGCCGGATTCTTCTCGATAGCATAGACGGTGCTTTCACAGGCCCTGTAGCAGAGAGCGCACGTAACCGAACCGGTTCCCGCTCCGATGTCCCAGACAGTATCCTCCGGCATAACGTCAAGCTCAGAGACGACGATAGTCCTTACCGCTTCCTTTGTCATAGGCACTTTGGCCCTCATGAAATCGGAATCTCTCAGAGTCTTATATCGATTTACGTAATTCGGATTATGTACTATTACTACGGCAAGGTCGGAAAACTCCACGGAGGCGATTTCTCCGGGAGTTCCGGTGACGATTCTCTCACCGTCAAGGCTGAGATTCTCCCCTGCGTACAGGGTCAGCTCGTCTCCGAATCCGGCCCCGATGAGACTGTCAGCCATGTCCTGCACCCGGACCTTCCCGCCCGTCAGGGCGAAAACGTACTCGTTGTAGCAGACGAACGGCACTATGGATTTTTCGTTTCCGTGAAGGCTGACGAGCTTCATCTTCTCGTAGCCCATGCCGATTTTTGCGCAGAAGTAGGAAAGGCTTCCTATTCCCGGAAGGAATTCCACCTCCGCATCGCTCCTGACACGCGCTGCCACCGTCTTTGCAATGCTGTAAAATCCGGTGTCCCCGGACGCGCAGACGCAGAGATTTACATTCTCATCTATGTGCTCGTCTATATACTTAAGCGTATCGGAAACCGACATGTATTCCACGCCGGGGCGCAGCTTTTCAAGGTCCTTTACGTCCCTTACGGCAGTGAACACTTTGTCCGCGCTCTTTACTGCGCTTTTGAATTTTTCCGTATACAGGCTGCCAGATCCGCAGCCCGTTCCCGCAACCGTTATCTTCATCAGTTTAAAATCCTGTCTGCAAGAATATCAGCAAGTCTTTCGTCGACTCCCAGTGTTTTTCCCATTTCTACCGTCACACCGGGATAGTCCTTTAAAATCTTTTCAATCTCCTCAGGGATATCCTGTCTTATATGTATTCCCTCAAAGAGAAAATACGGAACGACCTTTATATGTGTCACGCCCTTTTCCGTCAGGGCCTTTATTCCGTGCTCTATGTTTTCATCGCAGAATTCCATATACGCTATTTCCAGCGGAATGTCTCCGATTTTCTTCTTCGTCATCTCCACCACTTCGTTTATGGTATTCTTGGTGGACTGCACACGGCTTCCGTGCGCCAGAATCATTACTCCGTTCATATTCTATTTCTCCTTCTCGAAAATCTCTTCATATACCTTTACGGTGTAGTCAAGGTCTTCCCCGGTAAAGCATGCGTTTAAGAACATGGCCTCGAACTGGGACGGCGCCACGTAAATACCCTTTTCCAGAAGCTTTCCGAAAGAGCCTGAAAATCTGTCCGTATTGGATTTTACCGCATCGGCATAGTTTCTCACCAGCTTATCCGTGTAATAGAGGCAGAGAAGGGATCCCACATTGTTTACGGTAAGTCCGCTCACCCTTCTGAGCTCTCCGGCAAGATATGCTCCCATTTCGTTGATCTTAGTGTATATATCCGGATTTTCTTTAAGAGTTTTCAGCGTCGCAAGTCCGGCCGCCATGGCTATGGGATTTCCGGAAAGGGTTCCGGCCTGATATACGTTTCCGCTTGGAGATACTCTCTCCATTATCTCTTTTCTGCCTCCGTATGCTCCTACGGGCATTCCTCCGCCTATAATCTTACCGTATGTGGCAAGATCCGGCGCGACTCCGAAATACTCCGCAGCTCCTCCGAAGGCCAGTCTGAATCCGGTGATTACTTCGTCGAATATGAGAAGGCTGCCGTTTCTGTCGCAGAGTTCTCTCAGGCCTTCCAGGAATCCCTCTTCAGGAGGCACAACGCCCATATTCGCAGCTACCGGCTCTACGATGACGCAGGCTATTTCTCCTCTGTTTTCGTCGAAAAGTCTTTCTACGGATTCAAGGTTATTGTACTCGGCAAGGAGAGTGTCCTCTGCCGCGCCCTTTGTCACCCCTGCGCTGTCCGGAGAACCGAATGTCATGGCTCCCGAACCCGCCTTTACCAGCATGCTGTCGCTGTGGCCGTGGTAGCATCCCTCGAACTTTATGAGCTTGCTTCTTCCCGTAAAGCCTCTTGCGACGCGGACAGCGCTCATTACGGCTTCCGTTCCGCTGTTTACCATTCTTATCATCTCTATGTGAGGAAGCGCTGAAGTGATAAGCTCTGCAGCCTCTACTTCGGCCTCGGTGCATGCGCCGAAGCTCAGACCCTTATCTGCGGCCTCTTTTACGGCCCTAAGGGTGTTTTCCTCTGCATGTCCCAGTATCATAGGACCCCATGAACCGACGTAGTCTATGTATTCGTTTCCTTCCACGTCGTATATCCTGTTTCCCTTTGCTCTATCTATGAATCTGGGCGTCATTCCCACCGATCTGAACGCTCTCACCGGGCTGTTGACTCCCCCCGGCATAACTTCCTTTGCCCTCTGAAACAGAGCTTCCGAATTTTTCATAGTTTGTATTCCTCCCGGCTTAGCCTATATCTCCCTTAACAATCGCATCAGCCGCCTCCATGGCGTAATAGGTTATCACAATATCCGCGCCCGCTCTGAACATTGACGCGGTAGTCTCGCACATGATTCCGTACTCGTCTATGAGGCCTGCCTTTCCGGCGTTTTTAATCATTGAGTATTCTCCGCTTACGCTGTAAGTTGCAACGGGCAGGTTGGTGTTATATGAAAGCTCCTTTATGACGTCCAGGTACGAAAGAGCCGGTTTAACCATGAGAATGTCTGCTCCTTCCTCTTCGTCGTACATCGCCTCTCTCATAGCCTCTCTCACGTTATGAGGGTCCATCTGATAGGTCTTCCTGTCGCCGAAGGACGGCGCGGAGCCTGCGGCTTCTCTGAACGGGCCGTAGAACTTGGACGCGTACTTTACCGCATAGGACATGATTGGAACGTTTTTAAAGCCCTTATCGTCAAGGCCCTCTCTTATGGCCGCAACTCTTCCGTCCATCATGTCTGACGGGGCAACCATGTCGGCTCCGGCTTCCGCATGGGAAACCGCCGTTGCCGTAAGGTATTTCAGAGTTTCGTCGTTATCCACGTCGTGGCCGCAAAGTATGCCGCAGTGTCCGTGAGATGTGTATTCGCACATGCAGACGTCGGTAACCACGTACACGGAATCGCCGTATTCCTCCTTAATGGCTCTGACGGCCTGCTGAACGATTCCGTTTTCCGCATATGCCTGGCTTCCCTTCTCGTCCTTTTCCTTTGGAATTCCGAAGAGAAGCACCTTGTTGACGCCGTGAGAAAGACACCGGTCTATTATCTCCTTCGCTCTGTCCGGGCTGTATCTGAACTGTCCGTCCATGGCGTCTATTGGAGTCTTTATATTCTTTCCCTCTTCAAAGAATATAGGGTATATGAGGCTGTCTTTCGACACTCTCGTCTCCCTTACCATTCCTCTCACTATTTCTCCCGATCTCAGTCTTCTCGGTCTGATTATCATCATGCATTCCTTCTTTCTCTATCTGGTTTCTGTAAGCTTACAGGCCATGCTGTCAATGGTGGCCTTATCCGATACCGTCACGTCAAAGCCGTATTTTAAAGCTTCCTCAGCCGTCTTCTGTCCTATGCACAGGGCTTTTACTCCGCTGAAGTCTTTCCTTCCCGCGGATTTCACAAAGCCTTCTACGCAGCTTTTAGATGTAAACGTTATCACGTCAAAGTCTTCTGCATTGAGGCCTTCATTTTCCACATAGGACGTTCTGTATACGGGATAATCCGTATACAGGATATTATTCTCATCGAAAATTGCCGTTATCTCTTCCGTTCCCTTCTCCGCTCTTAAGAGAATAAGCCTGTCCTCTTCGTTTATGAATCCCGCGGATATCATCTCGTTTCCCAGGTGAACTCCGTCGTAGACGTCCGGAACGAAGTCAGCTCTTATTCCGTACATTTCGGCGGCTCTGGCGGTGGCAGGGCCTATGCACGCAATCCTCTTTCCGCTAAGGGCCCTCGAATCCAGTCCTTCTTCCTTAAGCCAGTCGAAAAAGGAATGTATACCTTCCGCGCTGGTAAATACGAGAACGGTAAAGGAATCAAATTCCGGGTTTATCGGCCTTATATATTCGGTCCTTATGCACGGGTACATGGTCACATCTGCGCCAAGGTTTTTAAGCTTATCTCCAAGAGTCGAGGCCTTCTTTCTCGGCTGAGTCACCAGGACTTTCACGCCTTTAAGGGGCAGATCATCGAACCAGTCGAAGTTCTCTGAAAGGCTGCACACCTTTCCAACCATAAGTATGGCGGGAGATTTTATGCCGTTTTCCCTTACGGCTTCGGCCATTTTCTCAACGGTCGTTATCACTTTTCTCTGATTCGGTCTCGTTCCGTTTTCTATTACGGCGGCAGGCATGTCCGGGTTCATTCCGGCAGCCATGAGGCCGTCTGCAAGTTTTCCGGCGGCTGCTACGCTCATGTAGAATACTATGGTGCCATCAAGTCTTACCAGCGCGTCGTAAGCCAGCTTAAGGTCGCCGCCCTTCTTCGCGTGTCCCGTAATGAAATGGAGGGACGAGCAGAAGTCCCGGTGGGTCACCGGGATACCGGCGTAAGCCGGGGCGGCGACGCCTGAGGTGATTCCGGGAACAACCTGAAAGGAGATGCCATTTGACCTTAGAAGCTCCAGCTCCTCTCCCCCTCTTCCGAACACGAAGGGGTCTCCCCCTTTAAGCCTTACGACGGTCTTTCCCTTTTCGGCCTCTTCGACCAATATTTCGTTTATTCTCTCCTGAGGCACCGGATGGTTTCCTGCGTTTTTTCCCACGTCTATAACCTGGGTTCCGACCGGAATCATATCCGTTATATCGCCTGAAACCAGCCTGTCGCACACTATCACGTCGGCCTCTTCAATAAGTCTCTTCGCTTTAAGAGTGAGAAGCTCCCGGTCGCCCGGGCCTGCTCCCACCAGATAAACCTTACCTGCCATCGGCATCACCTTTCATATCTTCCGCAAGCATGGCGCCCAGCTTTTCTCCGTCCTCTCTCCTGCCTGAAATCCTCTTTTCAAAGGTCTCTCCCTCATCGTTAACATAAAAACCCGTAATGGTTATTCTGTCTCCCGAGGTTACGGCATAGGCCGCTACAGGCGAGCTGCATCCGCCGTCCAGCGCTCTCACGAAGCTTCTCTCCGCAAGGGCTGCGTCTCTTGCGTCCTTATCGTTAAAGTCGGCGAGGAAAAACGGGTCAAAGTTCTTTCTGCCCTGCACCGCCAGAATTCCCTGACAGGCGGCGGGGATCATCTCATCTATATCGAATATCCTTGAAACTCTGTGTTCCAGTCCCAGCCTCTTAATTCCCGCATAAGCCAGTATGAGGGCGCTGTATTCCCCGTCGTCAAGCTTTTTCAGCCTCGTCTGGAGATTTCCCCTTACAGGTTCCACCCGCGCGGCAGGATAGAGCTTCTTAATCTGAACCGTTCTGCGCTGGCTGGAGCAGCCTATAGGAAGATTCAGGTTCAGAACCTCTTCACCCTCCGGAAGTATGAGAACGTCTCGCGGGTCTTCACGCTTTGAAAAAGCCAGAAGCGGAAGGTCTTCAGAAACCTCCATGGGAACATCCTTCAGGCTGTGCACCGTAAGGTCAGCTCTTCCGTCCAGCAGAGCTTTGTCAAGCTCCTTTACGAAAAGTCCCTTACCGCCCACCTTGTCCAGTGTTCTGTCCAGAATTCTGTCTCCCGTGGTTTTCATTGTTATGAGCTCGGTCTCCACGGCATCATCGCCCTTAAGACCGTGCTTTTCGTTATACTTCTCTATGGCCTTTATCACCATTTCCGACTGAATTACAGCCAGTCTGCTGTCTCTGCTTCCTATTCTTACCTTCATTTCTCCACCTCTACTATTTCTCTGATTTCCGAGGCAATCCGGCGTGTCTTACCGTGGTCTTCCCCTCCCGCAATACCGCACACGACGTCATCGCATGCAGCTATTGCCGGAAAATAGAAGGTGCACTCATTTCTGCAGTCGCAGACGCTGACGGGAATTCCCGCTTCTCTGCAGTCCTTTCCCGCTTCTCTGTTTACATCGCGCCTGTCCGTACACGCTGTGGCAAGCTGACAGCCGGAAAGATACTCTTTCCTGTAGATATCCTTTATATACTCTATTTTACCACTGCCTGCCAGTTTTTCCAGCCCCGTACACAGAGACGGCGAAACTATTCTTATGGAAAAGTCGAATTTCATCAGGGTGTTCACCCGTCTTAAGGCGATTTTTCCGCCTCCCACTACTAAAAACCTTACGTCGCCGCTTTTAATAAACAGGGGAAAGTATCTGTCCAATTTCCTTCGCTATCCTTTCTTCGGCTTCCTCCACGGTAACTCCCGTTTCCTCAGCCGGCCTTCTTATAACTATGACCTTATACCCGAGAGCCGCGCATTCCGCTTTGTCTGAAAATCCCCCCGGCTTTCCCGTATCCTTTGTGACCAGAACCCGGCACCCGTACTGTCTCATAGTCGCCACGTTCATTTCCAGCGTAAAAGGCCCCTGCATGGCTATAATATTCGCCTGCGAAATACCGGCCTTCAGGCAGCTTTCTACGGATCTGACCGACGGCAGAACTCTTGCGACTATCATATCGCCTGCGTTTTTTACGCGGCTGAATTCTCCTATTTCCTTGGAGCCTGTCGTCACGAGAGTCTTAAGCCCCAGAGCGTCCACTTTTTCAGCGGCCTCTCTGACATCTTTCGCCTCGATAATGCCGCTCTCTTCGCCTCTGTAGTCGCTTTCTCTTACGACTCTCAGGTATTCGCAGCTTCCCTCACACGCCTTTGATATGTTCTCAGACACGACGGCGGCGTAGGGGTGTGTGGCGTCTATGGCGACGGAAATTCCTCTTTCTTTCAGGAACCTCTTCATATCACCTTCATCCAGCCGTCCGGTAAATACGCTGAGGTTTCCCTCGTCTCTCAAAATCTCGCTTCCGTATTCCGTAGCTACGAGAAAGTCTACTCCGTCCTCGTAACCGTTTTCTATGACAAACTCTGCAAGTCTTCTTCCTTCGGTGGTTCCCGCAAAGACTGCAGCTCTTTTTTTCTCCATTTCTTTCCCGCAGGATTTAAACATCTCTGTATCCTCTCGGAGTCACAAGCCTTCCGTTTATGACCTCCGTCTGTGAATTTCCTATGAATACCGTGGTAAACATGTCTATATCGTCATTTCCTGAAAGCTCGGCAAGCGTGCATACTGTCCCGCGCTCTCCTTCTCTTCCGATGTTTTTCACGTACCCGCACGGCGTATTCATATCCCTTGACATTCCGACGAGCTCCACTGCCCTGTCAAGGTGCATAACTCTCTTTTTGCTCTTAGGGTTGTACAGCACCAGAACGAAATCCGCCTCTGCGGCAAGCTTAAGTCTCTTTTCTATCTTTTCCCACGGCGTCAGAAGGTCGCTTAAGGAAATCACCGCAAAATCGTGTATCAGAGGCGCGCCTAAGACAGCCGCTCCGCTGCACGCCGCCGTTATTCCGGGAACGACTTCTATTTCAACTTCCGGATGTTCCTCTGCCACCTGGCACATTATGCCGGCCATGCCGTATACTCCCGCGTCTCCGCTGCATACGAATGCCACCGTCTTTCCCTCGAGACACGCATCAAGAGCCATACGGCACCTTTCGACCTCCTTCTTCATGGACGTCGCCCTTATCTCCTTGCCGCAGGTCATGTCCTTTATCAGGTCGACGTAAAGAGTGTACCCGGCTATAACGTCGCTTTTCTCTATTGCAGCCTTTGCTGCGGGAGTCATGAATTTACTGTCTCCCGGACCTATACCCACTACGTATATCTTCATTTAACCTGCGTTCTCCTTCTTCATGTTATCCCTGAAATTAAGCCATTTATAGAAGTCGTCGATGTACTTTTCAATAATCGAATCTATCTGCTTAAGCTGCTCCGCCTTTTTCGCGCTGCGTATCTCTCTGCTGATGTCGTCCACATTGAAGCAGCTTACCCCGTCTATTTCAGAAACACCGGGGTCTATGTCTCTCGGCACTGCAAGGTCCACAAACACCTTCGGAACCCTGGAGAGTCCTTTCAGTCCCTCCGCCGTTACAGTAAAGTGAGGGCTTGATGTGGCGCTTATACATGCGTCACACTCCGAAAGCTTTTCATATCTGTCGCCGTAGCCCACTTTTCCACAGCCCTTCGGAATCACGTTTTCACCGTGCTTATACTGCCTCAACGTCATGGTGGCTCCGTATCCTTCCCTTACGAGGATTTCCGCAACCAGTCTTCCTATCATTCCGTTTCCTATTACGAGAACGTCCTTCACGTCCGGGTAATTCTTCAGAACCGAAACGGCGCGCAAAGCCGTCGAGTCGTCGTCTGTCTTAAAGTCAACCAGAGTCTTTACCTTCTTTCCGGCGCTGACTCCCGTTCTGAACACCACGTTGAGGATGGCGTCCGATGCCTTAAGCTCTCTGGCCGTCCTTATGGCGTCACGTACCTGCGAAATAATCTGATCCTCTCCCCATATCTGGGATTCCGCTCCGCTTGCCACCATGCAGAGATGCCTTATGGCTTCCGTCTGCCTCAGCGTCCTGTGCATGTACGCGTAAGTGTCATAGCTTACGCCTATGGCCCGGCACAGCTCCCTGAAAGGCTCTGCTTCAGCTCCGTCTCTCAGCGAAAGATAAAGTTCCGTCCTGTTGCATGTGGCTATGATCACCGCGCCGTATATGTCTGGATTTCTGCCCAGAAACCTGTATATCTCACGACCCTCGGTCTTTGTACAGGAAAACACCTCTCTGTCGGTAAGGTCGGCCATATTGTAATCTATGTAAGACATTACTACGTTCAAAATCTACACTTCCAATCTCTTATCGCCACAGCCAGAGTCATTCCGCCCTCGCTGCGTTTTTTCACAGTTATTTTTCCTCTTCCCGAGGACAGAAACGCGCTTCTTTCGCACACGTTTCCCGTTCCCGTCGTTCTCCTCACGAAATCCGACTCATCGAATTCATATCCGCCGGAGTCGGTATTTCCCGCCCCGTCAAGGTCCTCTGCGGAATACGTTATGAACGGGACTCCAAGCTTCTCTGCAAGGCCGGTCATGCATTCCTCGTCCTTTTTAAGGTCGATGGAGGAAATGCTTTCAACTGCCGAAGGGCTGATTCCTTCCTCGTTCAGAACATGGTAGAAAAATCTTTCAAACTTCTCCGGGTCCGTGCCCTTTCTACATCCTGCGCCTACCGACAGAATCTTCGGCACTGCGTTTAAGGTCACGTCAAAAGGCGCGCATTTTCCGGAAAAATCAACGCATATTCCCGTTCTTCCTTCACCGGCGCGTTCAAGCCCGGCAGGCAGCTCACCTTCCGTTTCAAACTCCGTATAGAATCCGACCTTTTCGTCTTTCAGAACGGCAGCCGAAATGTGCCTTATGGCCCCGGTATTTTCGATGGCGCAGCCTGCGCGCTTTGTCCACACGTCCACCGCAAACTTTTCGTTTACGTCGGTCGCCGTGGTTATCACAGGCACGGCTCCAAGGCCGTCTGCCAGCATTTCGGAAAGCTCGTTGGCGCCGCCCAGATGGCCCGAAAGGAGGGATATGACGAAGTTCTTTCCCTCGTCTGCCGCCACAATCCCAGGATCCCTGTCCTTGGCTCTGACAAAGGGCGCAATGAGCCTTATGGCTATTCCCACGGCTGAAACGAAGACTATGAACCGGGAATCGCTGAAAATCCTCTCCATTTCAGCGGATATTTTCACTTCTCTTCCGTCGAGGACTTCAGGCGCATATCCGCCGGATTCGAGAAGCCTCGCAGCTTCCTCACCCACGGCCTTGGCCCTGTCCGTAAAAACTATAACTGTGACTTTCTCGTGTTTTTTCATTTCGTTGCCTCTCTGAAAAGATGGGTAAAGGACGGGTCATAGAGCTTTGACCTCTCGTATCTGCTTCCCAGGAATCCTCCCACCATAATCAGAGCCATTTTGTTAATTCCGTTTTCTTCTGCTGCTCTGCCGATGTTTTCAACCGTGGTCCTTATGACCTTTTCATCTGGCCAGGTGGCTTTGTACACTATTGCAGCCGGTGAATCGGGAGCGTAGCCTCCTTCTATGAGGCGCTCCGAAAGCTCATAGAGCATAGTGGAAGTCAGGAAGATGACCATGGTGGCTCCGTGAGCTGCAAGCTTGGATATTTCTTCTTTTTCCGGAACGGGAGTCCTTCCCGCCATTCTCGTGAGAATAACCGTCTGGCTCACGTTCGGAAGAGTATATTCCGCATTTAACGCGGCGGCGGCTCCTATAAAGGAGCTGACTCCCGGCACCGATGAATACTCGATGCCCTCTTCGTCCAGAATGTCCATCTGCTCCCTTATGGCGCCGTAAATACACGGATCGCCCGTGTGAAGCCTTACGACCACCCTGTCTCTGTTTTCCTTCATTACGTCCGTGACTTCTTCGAGAGTCATGGATGCGCTGTTATATATTTTACAGTCTTTCCCGGCGTAATCCAGAAGGGCCGGATTTACCAGAGAACCGGCGTAGATTATCACGTCCGCCTTCTTCAGAAGCTCCGCTCCTCTGACGGTGATAAGATCCGCAGCGCCGGGCCCTGCGCCTATGAAATAAACCATCTATTCTTCACCTCCGCTTTCGGCCGGCACTATGACCAGAGAAAAGTATCCCGGTGTGCCTTCGGTATCGTCAAAACTCTCATATATCCTCTCGTTTTCCATGGTGGCGTTTTCAACCATCATGGCTCCTCTTCCCTTAAGCCTTTCTCTCAGCTCCGGAAGGCCTTTCCCCGACTTCATATACACCTTCGTTCCCTTAAGACTGTCAAAGTCCTCTCCCTTATACGATGCGGGGATTATGTGAAGAGGTTCGCTTCTCTCGCAGAGAGACGTCTTAAGAGCTGCCGCAGCGGCGGAAAATGACGTGATGCCGGGAACGATTTCCGTTTCATAGCCTCTTTCCTTTATCCTCTTAAAGACGTACATCACGCTGCTGTACACGGCAGGATCTCCCAGAGTGATAAAGGCAACGTCTTTACCGCAATCCAGCTCCCGCGCGATTTTTTCCGCCGAGGCATCGTGAAATTCGTTAAGCTTCTTTTCGTCTCTTATCATGGGCATATCGCATATGACGATTTCCTTGCCGTCCGTATACTCTTCCGCTATCTTAAGAGCTATATTATCAGCGCCTCCGCTTTCGGCCGCCGCTATTACCTGACATTTTTTCATCGTCGCAGCCGCTTTAAGGGTTATCAGCTCCGGGTCTCCCGGGCCTACTCCTACCGCGTAAAACTTTCCTCTCTCCAAATTTTCCTCCTCTACATGAATTCCCTTATGAGACTGTCCGCTCCCGGGCTTTTCATTATGTGTCCTCTGTCTGACGTAAACATAACGACTTCAATTTCACATTCATCTTTAAGCCTGAAATTCAGGTGCTCCATGACCTTTTCCGTTACGGATTTCTTGATATCCTCATAAAACGGCTCGCTCTTTACAAGATCCAAAGCCTGATCCGTGGTGATGCAGTCCATTATATTTTTTACCGTTTCGGGAGATGCGCCGCTCATAGCTGCGTGAGATGCGATTATCTCCATCCTTCCGTCCGCATAGGACGAATGGGTATTCATAATTCCAGACGCCAGCTTTATGAGCTTTCCCGTGTGACCTGCAAGGAGGATTTTCTTAAATCCCGCATATCTCAGGTAGTCAAGGGTTTCACCTATGAAGTTGGAGCACTGAACGGCCTTTCTTATGTCTAACCCCAGATATCCTTCTATAAAATCGCTTCCGTAATTTCCCGGTGTTATCATAATCTTTTCACTGTCCCTTGCTCTGTGAACGTTGATTTCCGCAATGACAGTATCTATGAGGGCTTTTTCGCTCATAGGCTCCACTATTCCCGTGGTTCCCAGTATGGAAATACCTCCTTCGATTCCCAGTCTCGGATTGAAGGTTTTCCTCGCCGTCTCTTCTCCACCGGGTACCGATATGTTAACTTCGGCGTCTCCTTTAAAACCGTGCCTGTCCAGAACATTTCTCACGTTCTTTTCTATCATCTCAAGTGGAACCGGATTAATGGCAGCCTCCCCCGGCTTTCTTGCAAGACCCGGTTTAGTCACCCGGCCCACTCCGGGGCCGCCGTCTACAATCACACGCCCCGATTCTTCAGCATTCTCTTCAGATGTAAGTCTCACCTCGGAAAATATCTCAAGTCCGGTAGTAACATCGGGATCGTCTCCTCCGTCCTTGGTTACGGAGCACTTTGCATACCCTCTGCTTATCTCCCGGTTGTTTACCGTAAACGCCGCTTCCTCACCCTTTGGAAGTCTTATTGAAACAGCCGGTACTGCCCAGCCGGTCAGAGCCATTTCAGCAGCTGCAGAAGAGGCGGCCGCTGCGCAGCTTCCGGTCGTAAAGCCGCATCTGAGTCTTTCCCCGTTCTTTACCACGTAATCATCTTTCTCTTCGGATACGCCTTCTACCCTTTGACCTATCAGAGACTTAAGTCCGAAAACCGTCCTCGGCCTTCTGTCCGTATTCTCCGCAAGGCCGCAGTTTATAAGCTCCGCATATATTTCGCTGACCGCCGGCTTTCTGAGATTGGTCCGCTTAAGAAACTCTTCGTCGGAGAAAATCTCTTCAGGCTCTCCGTATTTCAGAACTCTTCCGTCGTCCACTACGGCAATGCGGTCTGCCCATCTCAGCGCAAAATCCACGTCGTGAGTAGAGACGAGAACTGTCACGCCTCTTTCCGTAAGGTCTTCTATAATCTTTTCGACTACGGCTGCGTGCTTCGGGTCCAGAGACGATGCAGGCTCGTCCAGAACTATTATCTCAGGGTCCATGACGACTATATCCGCTATGGAAACCTGCTTCTTCTGTCCTCCCGAAAGGGAGTGAACAGGCCTTTCCGAAAATCCCGATATTCCCATTCTGTCCATGACTTTTCTGACGGCTTTGTCAGCCTCCGCCTCAGGCATTCCCAGATTAAGCGGCCCGAAGGATATCTCCTGGTAAACGCTTGCCGAAAAGAGCTGATTATCGGGGTCCTGAAATACTATCCCGACCTTTCGCCTCATCTCCTTCAGGCCCGCTTTGTCGTAAGAGACAGCCTTTCCGTCTATGTACAGAGTCCCGCTGTCCGGAACGTGTATACCGTTAAGACACAGGAAAAAGGTGGACTTACCCGCGCCGTTGGCGCCCAGGAATGCGACCTTTGTCCCGCGCTCTATTTCTATATCAAAGCCCTTCAGGGCGTAGCTGTCAGATCCAGAATATGCAAATTTTAAGTTGTCTGCCTTTATGATAAGATCTTTCATTTTCTAACCGATTATCCCGATTCTTGCTACCACAGTCCAGACGAGGAGAATCGTCTCCACGGCGACTATTGCGGTTATGTCTTTTCTGTCTGCCGGCCTGTTTTCCTTAAGAACCCTTATTCTACCGTCATAGCACCTTGATTCCATGGCGTCATACAGAGCCGCAGACCTTTTGATGGAACGTATAAACAGAGTCTGTACCAGTGACGTGAAGGATTTCACTCTGGCCCTCAGGCTGACGTTCCCCAGCCTTGCATTCTGGGCCACCGATATGTAATACGCCGTGTCCAGAAGAACGAATATGTATCTGTATATGAGAAGCATCAGCTCCGACAGCAGAGCCGGACACCTGAGCCCTGAAAGCACCGTGAGTATGTCCGTCATAGTTGTGTTAAGCGAAAGGAAATAAAGGCAGGACACCGCTCCCATGGCGGTCACCGTCAGCCTTACGGCCCTTTCTATTCCTTCGTAACTTCCCGTAATATACGTTTCACCTACTCTGAATCCGAATGCGTCCAGGGGCGCCGAAGAGAAATTAATCACTATGGCAATAGTGCTCAGAAAGAGAAATGCCAGAGGAATCATCATGAGGCGGCCGTATTCGGCCGCCCTGATTCCGCCTTTTTTCACCGTAAGCCAGCTGTTCATGGCGATAACAGCCGCTCCCATTGCAGTGGAACGACTGACTATGACGAAAATCAGAGTCAGCACTGCGAAGAAAAATTTCTCATACGGATTTACATATCTGAGTTTTGATGTATAGCAGAGTTTATCTACTACTATCATTTCACTCTCCTTTTTCTCCCTCTTTATCGGTCCATTTTTTGCGCTCGTAGAATCTTCCCATGATGAATGCTATGATTCCCACGCCTATACCCGTCTGGACGCAGAAGAGAAGGCTTTCAATTTCGCCCGGGATTTCCCGTCCCAGATACTGTTCCAGCACCGGTGTGAACCAGGCTTCGTGCTCTTTTCCCTGTATTTCTGATACCATCTGACTTCCCGCATCGTCGGAGCCTCCGAATTCGGCATCCTTTAAAACGAAAAACGGTATTGCCGCTATAAGTATTGCCGCAATTATAAGGCATATTACAAGCGCTCTGTTAGATTTTCTCTTCTCCATCCTATCTGCCCTCCTTTACGAATCCTACTGCCTTAAGCTCCGGCTTTGCGAAAGATTCAAGGCCGATTACTATGAGCACGGTCAGAATTCCCTCGATGGCCGCAAGAGGCAGCTGTGTCGGAGCGAACACCCCGAGGAATTTAACTGCGGACGCCCAAACGCCCCCTACCTCGGAAGGATATGCAACGGCAAGCTGAATGCTCGTTACGCAGTACGTAAACACGTCTCCCAGAGCAGCCGCAAGAAATACGGAGACCTTTCTGTTTACCTTAAGCGCGCCGCAGAGCCTGTACACTCCGTAGGATACGAAGGGGCCCGCTATGGCCATGGAAAATGTGTTGGCTCCAAGTGTCGTCAGACCTCCGTGAGCCAGCAGAACCGCCTGAAAGAGCAAAACTATGATTCCCAGAACGCTTACCGCGGCCGGTCCGAACAGAATGGCTCCAAGTCCCGTGCCTGTCATGTGGGAACAGCTTCCGGTAACGGAAGGAATTTTAAGCGATGAAATTACGAATATAAACGCTCCCGCCATAGCTATCAGGGTAATGGTCTTCCTGTTCTTCTCCAGAGTTTTCCTTACGGAAAAAATACCTGCAGCCAGAAACGGTATGCACACGATTCCCCAGACGACGCAGTAGGTCGGCGTGAGATACCCTTCCATAATGTGCATGGCTCCTGCGGCAGGACCCAGCGCGAACACCGCCGCAAAAGCGGCAAGAGCGATAACTGTTCTTCTTTGCCTCTTTGTCATTTTCTACTCCTTTTCTTTAAAGCAAATGGGAAATAACAAAACACACGCTTCCCTCACCCGAGAGGACGCCTCCCGCTCCGGTAAAGTACAAATAAAAAAACCTGCCAAAACGGCAGATGTATCGCTTTCTTAAATGCAGTATTTCTTAAAAGCTATACTTAAAAGAAATAAAAGAAGCGCGTTTACACCGGCCATCGTTCGTAACCTGTGTAAATTGGCTGTATCACGGCAGTTCTTCTGGCTCGGAAATCAGACGCCATATCGTGCCTTCCCGGAAAAATCCAGTGACATAATACGATACGGCTATTCCTCACAGCGGCGCGACCGCGCAGGATTCTCACCTGCTTCTCTTTTAACGCATACTGCGACCGTCATACATTCAATTGTTTTACAGATATTATTCTATCATCTGCCTTATTCACCGTCAAGGATATTCGGCCATTTCCTCTGAAACACGGCCCCGTCAGGCACCTTGACTTTCTCGACATACCCCGGTCCCGAGTCAGTCACATACTCAGCCAGCGGCGCCGATTCCTCCTCGTTGAAAATATATATCTTTCTCTCTCCGGCCCCCTGAATGTCAAATACATATTCATTTCCGGAGCTTTCATCGGTGAGAATAAGAACGTCGTTTTCCTCGTAACAGGATCCCGTAATGAAATCGCTGTCCATACCAGACCTTACGAACGTACACCTGTTCCCGTTTTCGGTAAATATCAGGGACGGAATTCCATAACCTGAGGAATCTCCCGCAGGATAGTAGGAATAAACTTCCTCGTCTGAAGCCGCAAGTATCGGGTTTGTCAGAAAACCTAATGCAAATACAGCTGTCAGAACCACACAGGCTGCGGTAACTGCCTTCCCAGGCCTTTTGAAACACATGACGTTTTTGATTCTGTTTTTTACGTCCGTTTCGGAAAATGCAGCGGGATACGCCATGGTATACCTCTTTCCTGAAGCGCATGCCAGCTGAGCTTCCGCATATGCTTTCCTTGCATCAGCGCCCCGGCCCGAAAGAACCTTTTCATCACAGGCCCTTTCCATATCCCTGCACATTAAAATGTACGCTGCCCATATGAGAGGGTTGAACCAGTATATGCACAGAACCACACACCACAAAAGCTTTACAAGATTATCCCGTCTTGCAAGATGGGCTTTCTCATGGGCCAGTATAAGTCCTTCATCTTCTCCGCATATTCCGTATCCAAGATATATCCTCGGTCTGATTACACCAAGTATGAAAGGTGACCCCGCCGCTGATTCGCATCTGTACACGTTATCTTTATACAGTACAGCTTCCCGTATACTTTGCTTTAATTTTACGTAACATATAATTCCGTAAATTAACAGGCATACCCCTGCTGCTATCCATATAACGCTCAAGATCATGGTTATTTTATCGTAATACCCCATTTCAACGGTAATACCTTCAAACAGCCTGTTATCCGCTCTCTCGTTCAGGGCTCTGTCCACGCCGCTAAAACCGGTGTTGAAAGCAAAAGAAACATATCCGTCCCCTCTGAAAACGGTCATATCGCTTGGAATAAAGCTGAATCGCGTCCTCGGAAATATGCCTTTCACCGGCAGGATAAGCCTGATGAGGACTATATTCCAGAGGATGCAGTATATATATCCGGGTACCTTTTTAAGAATCAGCCTCAGAACTATAATTGCTGCGGCTATCCATCCTGCAGCTATACCGGCGTTAAGTACGTCCAGAAATATTTCTCTCATTTTAATCTCCCCTGCCTTCCTCTATTATCCGCATTATCTCTTCCATCTGCTTTTCGCTCAGATTCTGCTGACGCGTAAAGGCTGCCACGAAAGTCGGAAGGGAACCGTTAAACCTCTTATCCATGAGTTCGTCTATCTCCGCAATTTCCAGTTCCTCTCTGGAAATCAGAGAAGTTACCACGGCATTTTCGTTCTTAACAACTCCCCGTTCAGATAATCTGCGTATCACGGTGTATGTGGTGGCTTTACTCCATCCCAGCTTCTCCCTGCAGAGTTTTACAAGTTCTGTGCTCCTTACCGGTTCATTATCCCATAAAATCCTGCAGAATCTGTATTCGCTCTCATATACCTTAGGTGTTTCCATAAAATCCTCCATTAAAGCGGTTTAATCTGTTAAACCTCTCCTGTGATTTAAGTTTAACCCGTTAAACCTCTTTTGTCAACAGAATTTTCATAATTTCATAACATACTGTCTTTCACATGTGGTATACTGTATATATGTAAGGAGGATTTTAACATGAACGTTTTTGACAGAAAAGACAACACTAAAAAGACAGCGTACATCATCACTTCCTACATCGAGGGAGAAGAGATTTTGTCCAGAATACCCGAAGGCAGGTACATAATCTGCGCCGACAAAGGCTGGAAGTATGCTGAGAAGTATAATTTCAAGCCTGACATGATAATCGGCGACTTTGACTCTTCGGAGAAGCCCGACTTTGAAAACACTGTGATTCTTCCGGCTGAGAAGGATATTACAGACTCGGAGGCGGCCCTTGACTACGCCGTATCAAAAGGCTTTCAGCGTATCGTAATCATAGGCGGTCTGGGCGGCAGGCTCGATCACACCATGGGAAACATCTCTCTGCTGGCTAAATACTGCGACACTCCCGGAGTAGAGGTGTTCATAAAGGACTATCAGAACCTTGCCTTTATGAAGAGCGCCGGCACATTCCGGATTGCAAACGACGAAGAATACAAATATATCGGCCTCATAAGCTATGGCGGCAACATAAACAGCCTGACCCTGAAAGGCTTTAAGTACGAAATAGAAAACCGCACTCTTACCGACGATACCACATTGGGAGTAAGCAACGAACTTGTTTCTGATTACGGCGAGATAACCGTCAAGGCCGGTCGTCTTCTCATCGTGATGACCAGAGATAAATAAGACGGGTTGAAATGTATTCCGTATTATGTTATATTATTAACAAAGATTGCATGTCGTGAAGCGTGGCAGCTTATCCTGCCGCTTCCCATGATATTTCTGTGAGAAAGGAAGATTGATTGAAATGTACGAGAATATCAAGTATGAGGTAAAGGAATCCATCGCTTATGTTACCGTAAACAGACCGCAGGCTCTTAACGCCCTTAACATGGACGTTTTAGGCGAGCTCTACGACGTTTTCTCCACCATCGAAAAGGACGCCGAGGTTAAGGCGGTAATTCTCACCGGCGAAGGAAGAGCATTCGTTGCCGGCGCCGACATCGCTCAGATGTACGAACTTTCCCCTATTGAAGGCCGCGAAATGATGACTCTGGGCCATAAGGTTATGAACCTCATCGAATCCATAGAAAAACCTGTTATCGCCGCAGTTAACGGTTTTGCCCTGGGCGGAGGCTGCGAGCTTTCCATGGCATGCGACATCAGAATCGCTTCGGAAAAGGCAAAGTTTGGTCAGCCTGAAGTTGGCCTGGGAATTATCCCGGGATTCGGCGGAACCCAGAGGCTCGCAAGACTTGTAGGTAAAGGCATGGCAAAGTACCTCATCATGAGCGCAGAGACTATTCCGGCTTCCGAAGCGTACAGAATAGGTCTTGTAGAAAAGGTTGTCGCTCCTGAAGAGCTCCTCCCTGAAGCAGAAAAGCTTGCAAAGACTATCGCATCCAAGGCTCCTGTAGCCATCGGCTCCGCGAAGACCGCAATAAACAACGGCTACGACATGGATATGAAGTCCGCAAGCAGATTTGAAATCGAGACGTTTACCGCTGCCTTCTCCACAGACGATAAGAGAGAAGGAATGGGCGCTTTCCTGGAAAAGAGAGCTCCGGAATTCACCGGTAAATAAATCTTCTGTCAAATCATCTCATATGTAAAAACTTAAGGCTTCCCGTAATCGTATCGGGAAGCCTTTTTCGTCTGTTTTATTTCACACTCTTTAACCTGATGACAAGCTGAAAATTCAACCCCGGATCCGGAGGCGACTTCAGACTTATGCTGCCGCCGTGATCCTCTATTACTTTCTTGACAAACGCAAGTCCCAGACCCGACCCGCTTCCTGACCTGGAGTTATCTCCTGTCACGAACGGATCAAAAATGTCGTCCTTTATTTCTTCCGATACTCCTCTTCCGTCATCGCCGAATGAAATAACAACTTTATCTCCTTCTTCAGCTACGGAGCAGAACAGTCTGGCCTCAGGCGGCGCATATTTCAGGTAATTGTTCAGTATGTTGCTGCATACTCTGTAGAATTTTTTTCCATCAATCTCAGCATAGATTTCTTCTTCAGGTATATCGATAACAGGTACTCTTCCACCTATCTCCAGATCTGCGTACCTGTTTGCAAAGAATTCTCTCAGATATTCGCAGATATCTGTCCGCTGAAAGCTGTAGGTATAGTCCGAATCTCCCGCCTGGGCATATTCGCTGAAGTCGTTTATGAGTTCGGCGATATAATCCGCCTTCTGATTTATTGCAGAGATATATTTCTTTTCCTCTCCGGGCTCGGCGACACCGTCCAGAAGAGTTTTAGAATACCCTTTTATTACCGTAACCGGCGTTTTCAGATCGTGGGATATACTTGCCACAAGTCTCTGCTTCTTCTGCTGCACAGACCGCTTTTCCTCTTCGTACTCGGCAAGTCTTTCTGACATGTCGTTAAACCTGTCGCACATATCCACGAATTCCTTAGGTCCTGAGTATTCCACCTTTTCTCCTACCCCGCCGGACGCCACCTTGTCCATGGCAGTCTGAAGCATCCTGATAGGCTTTCCGACCTTTCTCGATATCAGGATTGAAAACAGCAGAACCAGAAAGAAGTATGCGGCCAGAAACTTTATGCCCATACTTATGTACTTATCATATATTCTTTCCATGCTGAATCTGAAGTCTCTGGAACTGTACCCGATGAGAATTCTCTCGTTTCCATTGGTATCTATGAACTTATACTTGGCAACGTTATATCTTCTGGATATGGCATTTTCTATCAGATTCAGTTCTCTCTCGGAAAGCTCTTCGGCGTCTATTTCCCTGGATGAATATATAAATTTACCGTCTTCATCTATGAGATACAGCTCGCTGTCCGCTCTCTCCAGTTCGCTGTTGATATGTGTAATCGTAACTTCGGCTACAAGTCCCCGCTGTTCGTCATATATTTCCTTTATGGACACGTTAACCGATTCGTTATAGTCGGAAATCATATCGATCTCTCTCTGCGTATACCGTGTCCTTATCCTGTCTGAGCTGCTGGAATACACCACGTCGAGGTCCGGATCGAGAATCTGAGCGTATCCCTTCTTACCCAGATACTTTTCCACATCCACGCTGTCGTACTGATTCACCGGCACTTTTGAAAAGGCTTCAGACAGCTCCTTTATCTTCTTGTCAGGTCTTTCGCCTGCAGTACTGTTTACCGTGACAGTAAGCGCCAGGAAAACCATGGCGAGAAGGGTAAGCGAAAACAGAATATATCTGCCTATGAGCATGGTTGCAAAGCGTCCATGCACCCTTTTATCCTTATTTTTCAATTTTATATCCAAGCCCCCTGACATTTTTTATATACTGCGGCTCCAGGGTGGAGTCATCAAGCTTAGCTCTTATTTTGGAAATGTGAACCGTCAGCGAGTTGTCCTCCATGAACTTGTCCTCACCGTACATGGCATGATATATCTGCTTCTTCGTGAGAATCTGTCCCGGGTTTTTCATCAGAGCCTGAAGTATCCTGAATTCCAGCACCGTAACCGGAATATTCTCGCCGCCCTTATAGAGCATCATTTTCTCCGTATCCAGCACCAGATCCCTGCAGGTGAGACGAGAAGGCGAATTATTCACTGCGGCCGGAGCAAACTCTCTGTATCTCCTTAAATTGGACTTTACCCTCGCTACTACCTCCATAGGATTAAAAGGTTTCGTCATGTAATCGTCTGCTCCAATATCGAGTCCCATAATCTTGTCGATGTCCTGGTTCTTAGCCGACAGGAACATAATCGGCATGTTATGCTTCTTCCTTATTTCTATGGCTGTCTCATATCCGTTCATTCCCGGC
>DXHZ01000060.1 GCA_019113145.1 Candidatus Avanaerovorax faecigallinarum | reverse complement strand
CATATCTATGCCAATAATTGTACCCCCCCCCCACGACTCGTCAAGATTACTTTACAAATCACGCAGATTTTTTTGACTTTTTACACACCGTGTCTTAAACTGCGTTGAAATATCCCGATTTTTCCTTTGGTATGGTACTTGCTCTTCATGGTCAAAAAAACTAACAGGAGGGCCAAATGGAAGAATTAAAGAAATTATGCGACATTGACGCTATCCCGGGAGAACGCTGGTTCCCTAAGGAAACCAGTTTCGAGGATGATATGCCGGAATACTGGGGAGACTGGGGAGTTTCATCAGAGGTTGATACACTTCGTGCTGTACTTATGCGTAGACCCGGAAAGGAAATCGAATCATTTAATGCTGATGAATATCGATTTTCAGATGTGCCTATCGATATCAATCTTATCCGTAAGCAGCATGATGACGTTGCCAACATTTACCGGTCTCATGGTGTCAAGGTTTACTACGTTGAAGAGCAGCGGGAAGACCGGCCAAATTCCATTTTTTGCAGAGATTTGACATTTATGACTCCAGAAGGTGCAATTGTAACCAGACCCGGTATGGCCGCACGTAGAGGCGAAGAACGTTACGTAGCAAAAGCTTTAGCTGATATAGGTGTACCTATCGTTAGAACGATCACCGGCGACGGGATGTTTGAAGGTGCAAATGCTATGTGGGTTGACCGACACACATGTATAATATCCACAGGCAGCCGTTGTAACAAAAGTGGTTTCGAACAGGTAAAATATGAACTTGAAAGAATGGGCGTTACCGAAATCATACACATGCAGCAGCCTTACAGTAATATTCACATCGACGGCCTTATGAACGCTGCCAGCAACGATATTGTTATGATTCATGCTCCACAGGTCCCTTATGACGTTGTGGACGTATTAAAGAAAAAGGGCTATAAAATACTGGAAGCTCCATCGAGAACGGAAGTCAGAGAATCCTTCGGATGTAACTTTGTTGCACTGGAACCGGGACTGGTGGTTATGCCGGAAGGAAATCCACGGGCTCAAGAGCTCCTGGAAAAAAACGGCGTAAAAGTTATAACGGTGGATATCTCGGAAATCATGAAAGGAAGAGGTGCTCTTCACTGCATCACTGCATTCCTTAAGCGTGGATAATCCGGTATTTTAGGCATATCAATGGCAGGGGCTCAGAACTGATCCGCATCAGATTCTGATTTCCCTGCTTCTTAGCGTGAAAAGGAGTGAGAGTAATGGAAAAGAAAAACTTGTCATGTGTTCATTGCAGAACACGACGTTGTGATGATGGACCCTATGACCCTGCAATGGGTTATCCTGAGTTCTGTCCGACAGTCACATTATCTGAGGAGCAAAAAAACGAGGTCCTTGAACAGTACTGGAAAGAGGAAAATCAAAAAATCGCAATTGCTGCAGCAGAGGTAGAAGCTGAAGGATATTGCAAATGGACGCGAGTCGAGGAAATAATTCGCTTCGCCAGAAAGATTGGAGCACAAAAAATCGGAATTGCAACCTGTGTAGGTCTGATTCGAGAATCCGCAATTTTTGCAAACATACTGGAAAAACGCGGGTTCCAAGTTTATGGAATCGGATGTAAGGTAGGCGCCATGAAGAAGGTTAGCGCGGGAATTCCCAAAGAATGTGACAAATTAGGAGCAGTAATGTGCAACCCGATTATGCAGGCAAAATTGCTGGAAAAAGAAGATACAGATCTCAACGTAGTTGTAGGTTTATGCGTAGGCCATGATACTCTGTTCTTCCGTTACTCTGCCGCGCCTGTAACTACACTTATAGTAAAGGATAGGGTTTTGGGGCACAATTCAGCTGCAGCCCTTTACACCTCATCGTCATATTACGACAAACTCTTTGAAGAATGAAAAATACTACAGCTGCGATAATGGCCGCCGTTATCGGGGTCTGCATCATTCCTGTGCAGCGGCACTTTGACAAAAGGCGCTGAATCCCCGAGGCAGGTCAAGGCGAAATTTTACAAAACATCTATCGTTACGCAAAAAGGTCAAGGTTTCCGGGCATTACGCGTCTGAAATCCTTGACCTTTCGGTTATTTACGGCCAGAAATGTCAAGTTTCGCCTTGACACGATCCGCCGTATCTTCAGTTTTTGTCAAAGTCCGTGGCCGTCCGCAGCTTACGGCAAGCCGCGCCGACAGGCTTTGTCCTGGTTTAATAGTTCTCAGCCTTGATCTGGAAGTATGCCTGAGGGTGCTTACATACAGGGCAGATTTCAGGGGCTTTCTTTCCTACGAACTGATGTCCGCAGTTGCTGCACTGCCAGAGAACGTCCTCGTCTCTTTCGAATACCTTACCCTCCTTGATGTTCTGAGCGAGCTTTCTGTATCTTTCCTCGTGCTCCTTCTCTACTGCTGCAACGCCTTCCATCTGAGCGGCAATTTCAGGGAAACCCTCTTCTCTTGCAGTCTTTGCCATTTCGGCGTACATATCGGTCCACTCGTAGTTCTCGCCTGCAGCTGCGTCAAGAAGGTTCTCCTCGGTAGTTCCGATTCCGTGAGCCAGCTTGAACCAGAGCTCTGCGTGCTCCTTCTCGTTGGCTGCGGTTTCCTCAAAAATCTTGGAAATCTGAACGTATCCTTCCTTCTTTGCCTTGGATGCGTAGTATGTGTACTTGTTTCTCGCCTGGGACTCACCTGCAAAAGCAGTCATCAGGTTTTCCAGAGTCTTAGTGCCCTTTAAATCTTTCATTTTCGTTTACCTCCGTTTAATTCTTCTTCTCTTTCCCCAGGCATCTGTTGCAGACGCCCGTCAGTAACGTGGTGTTAATCTGAACATTATCATCTTTAATCCCGAAAGTCAAGTTTACTGCCTGGCGAAGCTCCTCCATGGCTGCATCGCCCGTGGGATAGATGTCGATTACCTCGCCGCAGCGGCTGCATATCATGTGATAGTGCTCCCCCGTGCGGCCGTCGAATCTGTCCCTGCCGTCTCCGGTGTTCATCCTCAGTATGTCGCCGTTTTCGGCCAGCATATTAAGGTTGCGGTAAACTGTGGCTATGCCGATGCCCGGAAGCTCCTGTCTGGCAAGGTCGTAAACGGTGTCAGCAGTGGGGTGAGCATCGCTGCTCCTGACAATATCCAGAATAATGTTTCTCTGTCTGGAATACTTCATGCGATCACCCTTTCCGTTAATATATCGACTAAATCGCCGGTTTTGATAATGATTATCATTATAATAAATCTTTATGAGGCTTTTGTCAAGTAAATTTCATGAAATTATTTCTGTTTACTTCTATGACAAAGGGTGTATAATCAAGGTAACTTATATAACACAACTGGGCGGACACACCGGCCGCCCTCTTATCCAAAAGGAGGAATTGAAATGTTGAAACTTTTTAAATGCATGCACTGTGGAAATATTATAGAGATGGTAGAGGACAAAGGCGTTCCTGTAGTATGTTGCGGAGAGAAGATGACCGAGCTTTCCCCTAACACTACCGACGCGGCCCTCGAAAAGCACGTTCCCGTAGTAGAAGTAAACGGAAACACCGTAAAGGTTACCGTAGGAAGCACTCTTCATCCGATGACGGAGGAACATCACATCGCTTTCATCTATCTCGAGACAGACAAGGGCGTACAGAAGAAGTATCTCGACCATACTGGAGAGCCTGCTGCCGTTTTCGCTCTCGCCGAGGGAGAAAAGCCTGTAGCGGCTTACGAGTACTGCAACCTGCATGGTTTCTGGAAGAAGGAACTTTAATTTAAAGAAAAGAGAGCGTCCCGGACTTTTCATCAAAGTCTGAGACGCTCTTTTGTTTTACTTCTCTTTTTCGTTCTTTCGCTTTTTCAGCGCTGCCTCTAAGGACCACTCGGCCAGGAAAGACAACGCCGGTATTGCTCCGCCGAGAATCATAATTCCCCGGCATTCCCCCGAATACATTTCAAAGAGGGTATATACTATGGCGGCGATTGAAGCTGCCAGAAGGCACAGCAGCTGAACGGCGAACAGAACAGCCTTTGCAGCTTTTGCTTCGATTTCACGGGCATCCCGGCTGACCGGCTTCACCGATCCCTCCGAATCCCTGTCTTCGCACTTCCAGGCGTCCGTAACCGTCGCGGAGTGAACTGCGTTTATCCCTATCACCACGAAAACCGCTCCGGATAAAAGAATGAGCATATTAATTCTTCCGGAAAGAACCGTGGTGAATATGAAAATCACCGCAAGTACAAGCATCCCCCATCCTACAATGAATTTTCTCCGGCTGTATATTTTCAATACAGGACACCCCCTTGATTATCAGCCTTTATTTCGTTTCGGTCATTTCTGCAGCCAGCTCCTGAGCTATGTTGAGCATGTGGTCGCCGATACGTTCAAAGTCCGTAAGCATTTCGGTGTAGAGCACGGCTCCGTCGTTATCGCATGCGCCGTGTCTCATTCTGATTATCTGATTGTCCCTGAAGGCCTTCGTCATATCGTCAATCTTCTGCTCAAGCGCTGCAACCTCAGTGTATCCGTCAAGATCCAGCGGGCTTATATCGGATATGCTGTCCATACACTTAAGGCTGGCGGATTTCATGTCCGCAATTTCCTTCATGGCCTCCGGCGTAAATCTTATGCGTTTTTCCTCTATGAGCTGAGTGTATTCGCATATGTTCATGGCGTGGTCGCCGATACGCTCCAGATTGGTGCAGATTCTGAAGTAGCCGTTTATTTTCTTCAAGTCGTCTGCGTTAGTCTCGTGAATCATCATATTGCTGATGTATCTGGAGATTTCTTTGTTCAGGAAGTCGATGTAATCCTCTCTTTCGGCCACGTCAGCAAGCTTCGTCGTAGTGCCTGACGAAACAGCGTCAAAGCTTTCTCCCACGTTGGTTCTTACCATCTCGGCCATTCTCTTAAGCTCGCTTGAAACGCTGTTCATGATGATGGATGAAGTACCGATGGCGTATTCGTCCGGCTTCATTACAGGCTTAAGATATACCAGCTTCTGCACGCCCGCATCCTCCGAACTGTGTTCAGGAAGAATTCTCCTTGCAAGAGACGCCAGGTAGTTTCCGAACGGCAGGAGCAGAAGAGTCGTAGTAACGTTAAACAAAGTGTGCATGTTGGCTATCTGCGCGGCCACTCTTCCAGGAGTCCACGATTCCACCAGATCCGTCAGCGGCGTCAGTATGCACACCGTAGTGAAGATGATGGTACCGATGATATTGAACATCAGGTGTATGATGGTGGTTCTCTTGGCGTTTCTGCTGGTTCCAATGGAAGCCAGAATAGCCGTTATACACGTACCTATATTCTGACCGAACAGCACGAATACCGCATTGTCAAGTCCTATAAGTCCGCTTACCGCAAGGGCCTGCAGAATACCTACGGAAGCCGAGGACGACTGGATTATTGCCGTAAATACGGCGCCTGCCAGTATGCCCAGAAGCGGATTGGAGAAGCTGGTCATAAGGCTTATAAAGCCTTCGGAATCTCTCAGCGGCTCCATGGCAGAGCTCATCATCTCCATACCGATAAACAGAATACCGAATCCTGCTATGATCTGTCCGTAGTTGTGGAAGGTCACCTTCTTAAAGAACACTACCAGCGCCACTCCGATGAACGCAAACAGCGGAGCTATGGCTCCCGCATCGAGAGCGACCAGCTGACCGGTGATAGTGGTACCGATGTTGGCGCCCATTATAATCCACACGGCCTGATTCAGCGTCATAAGCCCGGAGTTAACGAATCCCACTACCATTACCGTAGTAGCCGACGACGACTGAATAATGGCGGTGATGCCGGCTCCCACCGCAACTCCCAGGAACCTGTTAGCCGTAAGCTTCTCAAGGATTCCCTTCATGCGGTTACCTGCCGCAGCCTCAAGACCCTGGCTCATCATCTGCATTCCGTAAAGGAACAGGGCAAGACCGCCCAGCAGACCCAGGACTAAAGTAAAACTCATATTGATTTTTTCTCCTCTCAAAATCAGCGGAATCTCCGCTCATGCAACTTCTGCACTATACATAATACGCGCAAAAAAATTATATTAAAACCCTCGGCCATAGTCAAGACAAACCGAACAAAACCGGCTGTCCAAGCCGGTTTTGTCACAAATTCTTTTTACTTTGCCCACTCTCTTCTCACCGTATCCAGGGGCATATCCTTTCCGGTAGCCAGGTTAAAGCCCTTTGCGCCCTGATGAAGGAGCATTCCCCGTCCTCCTGCGACCACACTGCAGCCTGCCGCCTTTGCGTCCTTCATAAGGCGGGTCTCCTCGGGGTAATATATTACGTCAAAGACCGAAAGTCCCCCGTGAAGCGCGTCCGTAAACGGCACCGGAGTCTCGTTCGGCTCAGGGTTCATTCCCACGTTGGTTGTGTTTATGAGAACGCCGCTTTCCGAAAGGGTTCTCTTCATCTCAGTCTCGTCCTCCATGTCGCGGATTTCCACCGGGCAGCCCGTGCGCCCGCTTACCTTCTTCACAAAGGCTTCGTGCTTCTCAAAGCTTTTTCTTCTCAGCATAACGTATATTTTCTCCGCGCCGTCAAGGGCGAGCTGGGCGATTACCGCTCTCCCCGCGCCTCCCGCGCCGAGCACCGTTACCGTCTTTCCTTTTATCTCTCCTCCGGCTTCCCCAAAGGCCGCAAGGGCCCCGTAACCGTCGGTGTTGTACCCGGTGAGCACGTCGTCCTCGTTTACGACAGTATTTACGGCTCCCACCAGCTCCGCTTCCGTGGAAATGCGGTCAAGATGGGGGATTACTGCTGTTTTGTCCGGCATGGAAAGGTTGAACATTTTGATGCCGAAAAGCCTTGCCGCCTTCACCGCATCGCCTATTTCCTCTTCGCCCACGTCAAAAGCCAGGTACACGTAGTCAAGGCCCAGCTCCCGAAAGCTTGCGTTAAACATCGCCGGAGACCCGGAGTGAGCCGCCGGGGAAGCGAATAGAGCAAAGAGCCCTGTATGGCCGGTAATCCTTATAGTTTCAATCAAATCGTTCATTTGCGATCCTTTCTGAATTCAGCTTCGGCCGTCCGTCAGTCCACAAAAATGCTTCCGCCGATGAACTCCCTTATTATGGAGTTGTTGACGATTATGCTGTCGTCCTCTATTGTTCTGAAGAACCTGAGGAACTTCAGCATTCTGACGGCCTCGGCGTACTCCTCCTCGTCGGGAGCTATCTTCCTGAGAAGGGGCTCGGCGTACTTTTTCAGCACGGAAATCTCGTACACGTGGTAGGAGTTGAACAGAACGTCCGCCTCGCCGCTGTACGGGAATATGTTTTTATCTTCCCCCGCTCTCACCTTCGGCCACTGGTTTATGGTGCTCTGGGCGCTGTGACCTCTGTAGAGGTAGTCCCTTACCATGCGTCTTAACATTCTCTCGTCGGTAGTCGGAATGCGGTTATGCATATCGATATTGAGCTGGGTCAGCGGGCTTATGTAAATCTTGAACTTCTCCCCGTCCGGGATAAATTCCGTCAGCTTTCCGTTAAGCCCGTGAATTCCCTCTATGACTATGGGCTGGGACGGGTCGATAGATGTTATCCTCTTTCCGAAGACTTTGTGGCCCGTCATAAAGTCAAACTCCGGCAGGTCCACCTTCTTTCCCGCCAGCAGGTCGTTCATATTTTTGTTGAAAAGGTCTATGTCAAGAGCGTCCAGATTTTCGAAGTCCTTTTCCCCTTTCTCGTCAAGGGGCGTATCCTCCCTCTCCACAAAATAGTCGTCGGTTCCCATGTAGAGCGGCTTCAGGCCGTTTACCCGAAGCTGAATGCAGAGCCTTCTGGCAAAGGTGGTCTTTCCCGAAGACGAAGGGCCTGCAATGAGAACCAGTCTCTTCTTCTGAGTTTTTATCATATCGGCGATTTCGGCGATCTTCTTCTCGTGAAGAGCCTCGGAAAGCTGGATAAGCTCCTTGTACTCGCCGCTTTCTATTTTGTCGTTAAGGTCGGCAACGTAGTTCACCCCAAGGAGAGCGTCCCACCTGGTCTGCTCCCCGAAGGCCTGATAGAGCTTCACCTCGTCCACGTAGTCCGGGATCCTGTCCGGCGCCGACTGATGAGGAAATCTGAGCAGTACGCCCCGGCGATACTTCATCAGCTGAAAGTACTTTATGTATCCGGTGGACGGCGCCATGAGCCCGTAGAAGAAATTTCTGTATCCGTCAAGGGTGTAGAACTTCACCTGCTTTATTCCAAGGGTCTCGGACAAAAGGCGCAGCTTCTCCGTTCTGCCGTCCTCTTTTATTATCCTTATGGCCTCGTCCCTGTCAACTACGGTCTTGATGAACGGCAGATCTGCGTCCACCAGCTCCCTCATGCGGTTTTCAACGGCCTGAACCTGCTCCTCCGTCACCGGCTCCTTCGTCTTTATCTCGGTGTAAAGGCCCTTGTTCAGGGAGTTCTGAATCTCGACCCGCACGTCGTCGCCCAGAGTATCCTTCACCGCCTTAAGGTATATGAGAGACAGGCTGTACTGATATATAAGGTTGGCCGCCTGGGTGCGTATGTCTAAAAGCTCCACCTTGCACGGCTCCTCCAGCACAAAATCAAGATCCTCTATATGGTTATCGACCTTGGCCGCAATCACCGTGTACGGCAGCCTGTCAGCCAGGTCGTCTGCAATCTCCTTCACGGAAGTCCCCGTCATAACGTCTATGTTCTCGTAGTCCCCTCTGGGCTCCGTCCTAAGTTTTACTCTCATTCCTTCCCTCCTCGAATTTCTCAGACAAAATCCGCCCTGCGCATCCGCGGCTTCTGCGCCGCTCCGCGCTGTACCTCATATTCTACTCCAAAAGGCGCAGGTTCGCAAATAAAAAGGAGGCAGCCCAAAGAGGATGCCTGGTTTGCTTGTTGCAGGTGTCATCATGGGAACCACGGTTTGGTCAAAATGCGTTTTTATAGCCTAAAAACCAATTTTACATTGGTCATTCTCCCATTTATGACCGAAAAGACCAATTTTTCTTGGTTGAATTGCTCTTATGGGCATCGAAAGCCAATCTTTTACTCCCGATATTTGCTTTTTTTGGCATATACTTGCTGTAATGGCAATAATTATGGCTGAATTATGGGTCAATCTTTGGTTTTTACCCTTTAAATTCGTGAAAAAACCAAGAAATTTTGGCTTTTCATCGGGATATGCGTGAATGAGTCAAACAACTCTCTTTCGCTTCCGTCTGTCTGCTTTTCTGCAATAGATGAACTATCAGCTTTTCTACCCTTCCCGCACCAGATTCAATAGTCTGCGAAACCTCCAGAGGGTCGTCAGATTTCCGGGAACCATAAACCATAGAACTATGATAAGTACAATTATACTTCTCCAGCCCGCAATTATCGCTGCTAACATAGCAACTACCAGCCAGATCTCATAATTTATACCGATTCTCCAATTCCTTCGTATCACATCCTCACATACCTCCTCTATATTCACCCAAATTCTACAACCTATAAGCCCGTTAACAATAAATCCTCCATATGCAACGATATAAAATACCGTGGCTTCGGAGTGCGTTATTTCAATATCGTCATTGGGGAAAATGGCATCAAAGAAAAACGGTACCGTCACATCACGGAAATATATGCACGTCACAAAGGCTATCACCGTATACACCGCCGACCATAGGAGTATGGCCTTCGTTCCCGTCGGCAGCGCTTTGATTTTTTCCGTCTTCATAGCACATCTCCTTTGATATCCGGGTCACTTTACCAACCCCAGCTCCCTGCGGTAAACCCAAAGGCTTTCTACATTGGAAAGCGCATATAATCCGCTTATGGCCGGAAAGCTTATGGCTTTGTTCCAGCATACGGCCAGTACAATCACCATTACAACCAGAAACGGCAGACCGTTTACCAGATATCTCTTCTGTTCACTTTTCCAGCTATACCCGGCGGTTTTTTCAATGAGGCCGCGAATCTTCACGGCAATCGGTATATTCACGATCCATCCGCCAAAACAGATAATGTAGAAAACCGCTCTTTCACCATACGTTACATCGATCAGCGAGTCCGGCACAAAGCCACCGTAACCTCCTGCTTTGACATTCCAAAAGTAAAAACACGCCGCTATAACTGCTAAAGTATACGCTATCGTCCAAACGATAATCGCCCTTATTCCCGCAGGAACATCTTTTGTCTTTTCCGCTCCCATGTCTCTCACCCTTTCAGATTTGAAGATTATGCCAGCCCTAGCTCTTTCCGGAATTTCCAGAGCCAGCATGGGTTATCTATCATAAAGAACCAGCTCATCAGGGCAATTCCAATCAGATAGTCCCGAAGCAATACGTATGTGAGAATCATGGCAATCAAAATCGGTATGTCGAACCACGCCAGCCGGAAGTATCTCCTTCTTACCCCGTTTTCCGTTGCTTCTTCTATGCTCACCTGAACTCTGCACCCTATGAGCCAGCTGATTACAAATCCTCCATAGACGATTACATAAAACGCTATTGTTGCGCCTTTTGAAAGGCCTGTATCCATGCTCGGAATTATGCCGCTATACCCATCTACTTTAACATCTATAAACAGAATGCACGTCACCAGAATCACAACCGTGTACACCGCCGACCAAGCCAGTATGGCCTTTGTTCCTGTAGGCAGGTTTTTCAATGCAGTCCCGCTTTTCATCTTTTACCCCTTTCCCTTATCTCACGCAATATTGGCAACATTCTTTCTTCCTTCATTATAACCACCCTCCCTCAGATATGCAAACACTTATGCAGGAATTATCTCCCGAGTAAGATGCGCGTTGCAGGATGAAAGCGTTGGCAGGCAGTCGTTGTGCAGCAATACCATCAGTCAACGGGGTGGATTAAATCATTTTGTCAGAATATCCTGCTTCGGTTGAACGATATTCTATCTTTCAACGGATTTCACCCGATTCGGTTGAAAAGTATGGACAGATTCCTTCTCATATGAAGGGTTCAAAGGCTAAAAAGTAAACCAAAAGCATGTAACCCTCGTAAATAGTAGAATTTCATTAAACCGAATCGCAGGTTTGTGCAAAGAAAGTTGAACCGAGCGCCATCATCTATCTCATCTATGGCGCAACAAAAAAGCCGCCTCTCAGAAAAGGCGGCATTTCAGTTTCTAAAACGCTTCTTCTACGGAATCAAAATCGTCAGTCTCACACTCTGTCGACATCTGAGGCGGCGTCTGCGTCTGCTCCGGTTCCGCTTCTGCAGCAGATCGGGTCTGTACCGGTTTCTCCTCTGCATCAGACTTTACCTGCTCCGGCTCTGCGCTGACTCTTTCCGCTTCGGTATCGGCTTCGTCTCTTGCGGCTATGGCTCTGTCCAGAGCCGCCTTTCTTTCGGCGTAGGCCTTCCTGCCGTCCTCGATTTCTCTGGCCCTGGCCTCACGCTGTTTCTTAGCCTCTTCAAACACTCTGCGGTTCTTCTCCTGAACGTATATGTCCATCAAAGTCTGCATCTCCCCCTCAAAAAGTGTAACCCCTTTACTCATATGGGTGTGTGTCTCGTCCCAGTCTCTGATGTCATACTTCGGCGCAGCTCCGTTCCAGGCAATCAGATTCAGTTCCTTGCTCCAGCCCGAACTGTAGGTCGCTACGACTCCGATGTGCTCCTTGACCTCAAAACTTATGGTTCTGTCTGTTTTCTCTGTCATGTATCCCTCCTCACCTCGTCATGGCTAAATAGTAACATATATGTAAATTATTGTCAAGCAAATTATGTAAATTATTTCCGTATATTTCCTGTAAGCGTAAAATGTTGTAGAAAAATAGAAGAAAACGAAAAGAGAGCCGGCCGTTTACGACTGTCTCTTCGCTAACGGCGCAGACTCTGCTTTTTCGTGGAAATTTATTATCTGTTTTAACTTAGGAAATTTATATTTCCATATCGAGCAGGTAGGAGCTTAGGCCCTTGCCGTGCATGTCGACAGACAGGGAACGGGTTACCCCGCCGCCCAGCGCATCGTACATTACGAAATTGAGAGCTTGAATGTTAGGCAGCTCGTAGCGTACCACGTCGCCCTTGACCATTCCAGCAAAATGCTCCTTGACCTTTTCTGCGGTCACCTTCTCTTTAAGCATTTCGTAATCTTCAGGTTTATAAGCAATCAAAGAAATATTGGAGATGTTGCCCTTGTCTCCTGTACGGGAGTGCGCGATTTCCCAGAGTTTCATAGCTTTCCAGCCTCCTTCTTAAACTTCAAATACTTCAACTTCCGGCTTCACGTCGTTGCGATCTACAAGGATGGAAGCTACAGATACTATTTCACGGGTGCGTTTTACGGCTCCACATCCTCCGGCAGGACCATTGGTGTATAACGCTTCTACTTCGTTAGGTACAAGGTCTGCCACGGCTTTTGTCTTTGCGCGGCCTGCAACTCGAACGCGAACTTCGCTCGGCTCGTTATACCTGTAGTCAGGATTCCAGTAAAGGCTGTTGCATCCTATAAGGTCGTACTTCATCTCGTCAAACTGTCCGTCGGCCACCAGCTCGAGTCTTTCCTTCAGAACCTCCAGAGCCAGCTTTGCCCTTTCCAGACATCCCGGACCGCCGTAGCTGATTTCACCGTCTCCGATGTAGCAGTCTTTGTAGCCTATGGAGCACTTAAGCGTGTCGGTATTAGGCTTGCCGGTAGCGCCTTCCACCTTTACCTTGTCCTTTTCGACTTCGGTGAACTTTACGTTTTTGAAGTCCGCGGTAACATCAGGAGTCAGGTAGTTTTCAGGGTCATGGATTTCGTATACTATCTGCTCTGAGCAGGTTTCCTTTGTAACCATTCCGCCTGCTTCAGGAACCTTGGTCACAAAGAATGAACCGTCCTCGGAAATCTCTACGATAGGGAATCCCAGATGACCGAGTCCTGGTACGTCCTTCTTTCCGGGCTCTGCAAAATATCCGCCGGTAACCTGACCGCCGCACTCAAGCAGATGGCCCATCATGGTTCCTTTGCCCAGCTTGTCCCAGTCGTCGAGAGCCCATCCGAATTCGTGGATTACAGGTGCCATGAAGATTGCAGGATCCGCCACACGTCCCGTGATTACGACGTCAGCGCCTGCATCGAGAGCTTTCAGAATACCCTCTACTCCCATATAGGCATTAGCCGATACGATTTCTCCCGGTAGCTTTGACAGAGGTTCTTTGGTCTCCCATACCTGAGTGTCCATGTATTTGTCTATCACCGGAAGCATATCGTCGCCGGTGACGCATACGATTTTCATGCCCGTAAGGCCGTGTTTGCGGGCAATCTCTACGCACTTTTTGGCAGCGGCCTGCGGGTTGGCCGAGCCCATGTTGGTTATAAGCTTTACCTTCTTCTCCCAGCAGAGCGGAAGAGCTTTTTCCATACGGTGCTCCAGCAGTCCGTTGTAGCCTTTGTCGGGATCCTTCAGCTTTGCCTGCTGACCTATAGCGATAGTACGCTCTGCGAGGCATTCGTAGCTGATGTAGTCAAGATTTCCCTTTTCGATCAGTTCGAGGGAAGGTTCCAGACGGTCACCGGCATAGCCGGCGCCGCTGCCGATACGAATAGTTCTCATTTTAAAACTTCCTTTCTGATATTAGCTATGCTTAAATATATTAGCTATTACAATGCGATGGCGCCTGTGATAAATGCAACTATTACCATGATAATGCTGAGGAGCCATGCCAGTGGAATGGTCTTCTTCTGATGTTCGCCAAGGTCTACGCCTGCGAGTCCTACCAGCAGGAACGTAGATGCTGTCAGCGGCGAAATAGGGAATCCTACTGTCATCTGACCGAGGATAGCTGCACGTCCTACGTCTGCACCCAGGATGCCGAAGCCTTCCGCAGTCTGAGCCAGAACCGGCAGCACTCCGTAATAGAAGGAATCCGGGTCGAAGAGCAGTGATGCAGGCATCGCGATAACGCCGACGATGAGCGGGAAGAAGTTGCCTAATGCATCAGGTATTATAGCAATCAGCGCGCCTGCCATTTCGGTAATCATTCCTGTGCCGGACATAATTCCTGTGAAGCATCCTGCTGCAAACAGTACTGAGCACATCATGAGGCAGCTCTTTGCGTGAGCGTCTACTCTTGCCTTGGAATCGGAAACCCTCGGATAGTTGATTACGGTAGCCAACACGTAGAATACCATGAATACTACTGCCGGGGCAAATCCCGAGAACAGCAGGGATACGATG
>DXHZ01000059.1 GCA_019113145.1 Candidatus Avanaerovorax faecigallinarum | reverse complement strand
TTATTGTTCTTATACGTCACCGGACCGCATATGGAAATGGTCGCGCCCTTTTTGACGTATTCTTTCGCAAGTTCTGCGCTTCCAGAATAGCAGTGAAGCAGGACGGCCGCATGGCTTTCCGGTGTTCCGTCAGGACCCTTTCTCTTTTGGAACCAGGTCTTTCTCTCTTCTGAAAAAGCGCCCTCCTCGCAGAGTATGTTAAAAGTTTCCTCGTCCGCTTCCCTTGTATGTATCATTATAGGCATTTTCAGGCTATTTGCAAGCTGTATCTGCCTGCGGAACCACTTTCTCTGGTTCTCCCGGTCGGAAAAATCGTAGTGAAAGTCCAGTCCGATCTCGCCTATTGCAACGGCTTTCGGGTGAGCGGCCAGCTTTTCTATCTCTCTTAAAATTTCTTCCGTCATGGAATCGGTATCGTGAGGATGCACTCCTACCGCGGCGTATATCCACGGGTTTTCCCCGGCGTCCTTTACTGCCTGCTTTGACGAAGGAAGGTCAAAGCCTGCATCGAGGACGTAGGACAAAAGCGGCGACCGTTCGGCTTCCCTTATGATCTCAGCCCTTTCCTCATCGGTGAAGGTATCCTGATTTATATGTGCATGTGCGTCAAATAACATATTTTTCTCCGTTTTTATGAAAATTCCCCCCGAAGGCGCAGATTCGCCCCGGGGGATGGTATTAGCTTACGGAATTTCCGTCCTCCGCATCGGTGGATACGAGAGCCAGCTTTTCGCCGTTGTCGGCAAAGATGATCATGCCCTTCGACTCCAGACCGCGAAGCTTTCTCGGCTTCAGGTTTGCAACGACGATGACCTTCTTTCCCACCATCTCCTCCGGCGTAAAGTGCTCGGCAACTCCGGATATAATCTGGCGTTTCTCGGTTCCCATCTTAACCTGGAAAACCAGGAGTTTATCTGCCTTCGGATGCTTTTCGGCGCTTTCAATGGTGCCGACTCTGAAGTCTATCTTATCAAAATCGTCAAACTCGATTTCAGGCTTCAGTTCCAGAGGAATGTTCTCTTCCTTATGGCCGTTCATCGCCTCCAGCTCTTCAAGCTCCTTTTCTATGTCAAGGCGCGGGAAGATGTTCTCGCCCTTCTTCACCTGCTCTCCGTTCATCATATCGAAGGTGAATGCGTCCTCCCATACGATATCGGCATACCACAGACCCATCTGCTTTCTTATCTTCTGAGCCGTCTCGTTCATGAACGGGCTTATGAGTATGGACACGATTCTCAGGGATTCCGCCAGGTTATGCATGCAGGTATCGAGCTCTGCCTTCTTTGATTCATCCTTTGCGAGAACCCAGGGCATCTTCTCGTCGATGTATTTGTTGGCGCGGCGCACGAGAACCCATATCTCCTCGAGAGCCATGTTGAAGGCGAACTTATCCATCTGCTCTTCAACCTTTGATGCAGCCCCCGTTGCGATTCTTTTAAGGTCTCTGTCTGTGTCGTCTTCGGTAGCAGCCTCGGGAACGTAGCCTCCGCAGTACTTTTCTATCATCGATGCCGTTCTGGAAACCAGATTTCCCAGGTCGTTGGCCAGGTCAAAGTTTATCCTCTTCAGCATTACCTCGTTGGTGTAGACTCCGTCCTGTCCGAAGGTGTACTCTCTGAGAAGGAAATACTTCAGAGCGTCTATGCCGTATCTTTCTATGAGCTTCACCGGGTCTACCACGTTGCCCTTGGATTTGCTCATTTTGCCGCCTTCAAGGAGAAGCCAGCCGTGACCCAGAACGTGCTTGGGAAGAGGCAGTTCCATGGACATGAGCATTGCCGGCCAGATTACGGTGTGGAATCTTACGATTTCCTTTCCCACCAGATGGAAATCCGCTGGCCAGTATTTGTCGTAAAGCTCCGGATCGTCAGGATATCCCAGAGCGGTTATGTAGTTTGAAAGAGCGTCCAGCCATACGTAGATGACGTGCTTCTCGTCAATAGGAACAGGAATTCCCCAGTCAAAGGTGGACCTGGAGATGCAGAGATCCTCAAGGCCCTGCTTTACGAAGGAAATCATCTCGTTTCTTCTGCTCTCCGGCTGGAGGAACTCCGGGTTGTTCTCAAAGAGATCCAGGAGTCTGTCCTGATACCTGGAAAGTCTGAAGAAGTAGGCCTCTTCCTTAGCCTTCTGAACCGGTCTTCCGCAGTCCGGGCAGCAGCCGTCCACCAGCTGGCTCTCGGTCCAGAATGACTCGCAAGGGGTGCAGTACATTCCCTCATACTCGCCTTTGTATATGTCGCCCTTTTCGTACATCTTCATGAAAATGGCCTGAACACGCTTCACGTGTCTTTCTTCCGTAGTTCTGATAAAGTCGTCGTAGGAAATCTCCATTGTCTTCCAGAGTTCCTTGATTCCCGCAACGACCTCGTCCACGTATTCCTGCGGAGTCACGCCCTTCTCCTGGGCTATGGTCTGTATCTTCTGTCCGTGCTCGTCGGTACCCGTTAAAAATCTCACGTCGTAGCCGCAAAGCCTTTTAAATCTGGCCATGGCGTCCGCCATAACGGTGCAGTAGGTGTGTCCTATGTGCAGATTGGAGCTCGGATAGTAAATTGGTGTAGTGATATAAAATTTTCCCTTTGATTCTGACATTTAGGGTTCTCCTTTCATCTCCGCATCGAATGAGATGCGGTAGTCCCGGCGCGGACAAAATCAGCAATGACCTGAAATCCACGCCTTTTTCAGTATATCACAAAGCCGCGGCATTAAGCAATACCGCGGCTTGTAAAGTTTACGTAACAAAACTGTCTACAGTCCTATGACTTCTTTTATCAGCGCAGGCTTGTTCACCTTTTCTCCGGTTATGACAAAAGCTGAAGCGGCTTCCGCTTCGGCTGCGGCCACCTTCTTTTTATCGTTTCCGTAGAAGGTGGCGAGAACGTCGCCCCTGCTGACTTTGTCGCCTACTTTTTTATGAAGGATTACTCCTGCCGAAAGGTCGATGGAGTCCTCCTTGGTGGCTCTGCCTGCTCCCGTATGCTGTGAGGCCAGACCGACGGAGCGGGCCGTAATCGCGCTTACGTAGCCGCCGGTCTGAGCAATCAGGTTTTTCTTCTCCTTTGCCTGAGGGAACAGGGAGTAGTCGTCCGTAACATCCGGATTTCCTCCCTGGGCGGCGACAAACTTTCTGAACTTGGCGAGGGCCATGCCGCTCTTTACGGCGTGGGCTGCCATAACCTTTCCCTCGTCGGCGGTCTTTGCACGGCCTCCTAAGTATATCATTATTCCTGCAAGGCGCATGGTGAGCTCGGTGATGTCTTCAGGGCCGTTCCCTTTAAGAGTTTCTATGGCCTCTATGACCTCTATGGCGTTTCCTACCCCGTGACCCAGAGGCTGGCTCATATCGGTTACCGCCGCCACTGTCTTCTTTCCTGCAGCCTCCCCTATGCCGCACATGAGCTCGGCAAGCTTTACCGCGTCGGATTCACTTTCCATGAACGCGCCGTTTCCGCACTTTACGTCAAGGAGTATTGCGTCGCTTCCAGCGGCCAGCTTCTTGCTCATTATGCTGGAGGCTATGAGGCTGAAGTTATCAACGGTTCCCGTCACGTCCCGGAGTGCGTAGAGTTTTTTGTCCGCAGGGGCAACGTGAGCGGTCTGACCGATTATGGCTATTCCTATGTCGTTTACCTGTTTCGTGAAGTCCTCCGGCTCCATGGAAGTCTGAAATCCCGGAATGGACTCAAGCTTGTCTATGGTGCCTCCCGTAAAACCGAGACCCCGTCCGCTCATCTTCGCAACGGGAACTCCGCAGGCTGCGGCTATAGGGGCCACTATGAGGGAGACCTTGTCTCCGACTCCGCCGGTGGAGTGCTTGTCCACCTTGGTTCCCCGGATTTCCGAAAGGTCTATGGTATCGCCGGAATAGCGCATGGCATCGGTCAGCTGGAACGTCTCCTCTCTGTCCATCTTCTGAAAGTAAATGGCCATGAGAAGCGCGGACGCCTGATAGTCGGGAATTTCTCCCTTTGTATATCCGTCAACAAAGTATTTTATTTCTTCCTGAGTAAGCTTTCCTCCGTTTCGCTTTTTCAGGATAACGTCGTTCATATTCATCATTTTAAAATCTCCTTAGCAAAGCTTTCGCCTATGGATGTGGTTTCCGCGCCCAGCATTTCCGCTATGGTCGCTCCGATGTCGGCAAAGGATTTTCTCGTTCCCAGGTTCACTCCCGCCTTGATTTCTTCTCCGTAAACCACCAGAGGAATGTGCTCCCTCGTGTGATCCGTGCCGGAATGTACCGGAT
>DXHZ01000058.1 GCA_019113145.1 Candidatus Avanaerovorax faecigallinarum | reverse complement strand
GCTCATTTTGCCGTAGTCAAGGGTGCACACGTCGTAGAAGAAGTCCGCGAATGAATCGATGCTGGTTTCCGCAAGCTGGGCCATCGCAGCGTTAGGATAGCGAAGGATTACCCACTTTGTCTTATCTACGCGGTAGTTCAGAACGTCCTCGTAGGCCCTGTCCCAGACGGCGTGCTTTTCGGAAGGCACGTCGGCAAGTTCGAAGGCGTTTTCCGTACCGCGGATGGCGATGTATGCATCCATGCCTTTCATCTGGTGGAGCTGATAGTCCCTCTGAAACTTCAGGGACTCCTCGGTGCAGCCCATCATAAGGTCGCGGTTTACTGCAGAATCCCTGATGTTGACGTAAGGGTAGCCTCCTGCGGCGTATACGTCTCTTATGAGCTGCTTGACGAGATTACGGCACTCTGAGCCCTCGTAGTCGATGAGCACCTTCTCGCCCGGCTGCACGCGGCAGGAATAGTTTACAAGAAGATTTGACAGTTTTATTTCTCTCGGATCCATAGTTTTCCCTCCTATATTGTCTGCTGGAAAGATTTTATCATTTTTCACCGGCCGCCGCAATACGGGCGGGGTTGAAATTCAAGGGGGTTTAATGTAATATGTATGGGTAATTTCCTGACAAAGGGTGAAAACAGGCATGAAAGACGTATTTTTTATAAATCCGGCCGCAGGGCAGGGAAAGGGAATCGAAGAGCTTAAGGAAAGAATTTATTCCGAAGCGGAATCTCTTTCCCGCAGGGTCGAAATATTTATGACAAATTCCGTAGGAGACGGGGAAAAGGCCGCAAGGCGCATGGCGGAAGAGCTTGACGGAGAAGAGGGCCGATTTTACGCCTGCGGCGGAGACGGCACGGCCAACGAGATAATAAATGGAATACACGGCTTCGGTAACGTGTCCCTCGGAATCATACCAATAGGCACGGGAAACGACACGGTGAGAAATTTTGCCGGCGGTACCGACTTTATGGATATAAGGACTCAGATGACGTCTGAGGCCGAGACCATAGACCTTATGAAGTACGACGGTATAATAGACGGGCGCAGGCAGGTGAGATACGCCGTAAATATGTTCAACATCGGCTTTGACTGCAACGTGGTGGAGCTTGCCGGAAGGCTGAAGCAGAAACCTATGATCAAAGGCTCTTTTGCCTATCTCATGGCGGTTCTCGGTATGTTCATTCAGAAGAAGGGTACGGCTCTTAGAATCACTTCGGAAGGAGAGGTAATAAGGGATGGGGAAATGCTCCTCTGCGCCGTGGCGAACGGCTCATACTGCGGAGGGGGAGTCTGTTCGGCGCCGCAGGCGAAGATGAACGACGGCCTTTTTGACTTAAGCATAATCAACGACGTATCGCGAACCACTTTCCTCAGGCTTTTCCCAAAATACCAGAAGGGAACTCACTTTCAGACAAAGGGCGTGGACAGGATAATCGAGGCAAAGGCCATGAAAGAGGTAACTTTAGAGCCGCGGAAAGCGGAGGACTTCTTTCTCTGCGCGGACGGCGAGATAACCCTCTGCCGGAAGGTGACAATCACCGCAGAGCCGGGAGGACTGAGGTTCATAGTCCCGAAAAAATCTGTTGACAACGGAAGATAATGTGTTAGAATAGGATTGTAAAAGTTAGAGGAGGCTAACATAAATATCATGAATCTACTTGATGCCGAGACAGGCGTAACATATACCGTAAAGGAAATAAATACCGATGACGAGGACCTGAAGGGATTTCTGCTCAGGCTCGGATGCTACGGCGGAGAGCCTGTTACCGTTGTTTCCAGAAAGAAAAAATCTCTGGTTGTCGCCATCAAAGACGGAAGATATACCATAGACGGAAATATAGCCGAAGCTATAGAAATATAGCATAAAGCAGGGCGGCAGTGTGCCGCCGTAATGGGAGCGGCGATTTTGCCGCTTTTAAACGGATCATAGGTTAGTTAAGTATAACTTAAGATAGAAAAATACAACTACACTATGTAAAGACTAACAACAGGAGGACGTAAGATGAGAATTGCTTTTGCTGGCAATCCCAACAGCGGTAAAACCACAATGTACAACGCGCTGACGGGAAGACACGAACACGTGGGTAACTGGGCCGGGGTTACCGTGGGAAGAAAGGAAAGCCCTATCAAAAAGGAATTTGGCGGAGAGGGTCTTATTGCGGTGGACCTTCCGGGAGCCTACTCCATGTCTCCGTTTTCTCCGGAGGAGAGCATAACCAGCGGTTACGTCAGAGACGAAAACCCGGACGCTATCGTAAACATCGTTGATGCGACAAACCTGAGCCGAAGCCTTTTTTTCACGACGCAGCTTCTGGAGCTGGGAATTCCGGTGGTTGTAGCTTTAAATAAGAGCGACATAAACGAGAAGACTGGAACGAAGATAAACGTAGAGAAGCTTTCTGAAAAGCTGGGCTGCCCGGTGGTTGAAACGGTTTCCACAGGAGGAAGAGGCCTTAAGGACGTAATGACAAAGGCTGCTTCCCTTAAGGGAAAAGGCCAGGAGGCGCCTTACATTCAGGCCGACATAGACATGGAAAACAAAGCGGCCGTTGAGGCCGAGGACAAAAAGCGTTACGCCTTTGTCGGCAAAATAGTCTCGGAGGTGGAGACGAGAAAAATTCTCACCAAAGAGGAGACGGTTTCTGATAAAATAGATAAGGTGATAACCAATCCGATTGCCGGAATACTTCTCTTTGCGGCGGTAATGTGGGGCGTATTCTACGTTTCGCAGGTGCTGGTGGGACCCCTGATCGCCGACTGGCTGGTAGGCTGGATTGAAACCTTCCAGGGATGGGTATCAGATAAACTGGCAGGAGGATCTCCGTTCCTTCAGGCTCTCATAGCTGACGGTATCGTGGGAGGCGTAGGAGCCGTAGTGGGATTCCTTCCGCTTGTAATGGTAATGTACTTCCTTATCGCCCTTCTTGAGGACTGCGGATACATGGCCAGAGTAAGCGTAGTTCTCGACCCGATATTCAAGCGGGTGGGACTTTCCGGAAAATCCGTAATTCCTTTCGTAATAGGAACGGGCTGCGGAATACCGGGAATCATGGCGACCAGAACCATAAGAGACCTGAGAGAGAGAAGAGCCACCGCAATGCTGACGACATTCATGCCTTGCGGAGCGAAGATTCCGGTCATAGCTCTTATCGCCGGAGTGTTCTTCCCTGAATCCAGCTGGGTGAGCCCTGTAATGTACTTCATGGGAATATTCCTCATCTTCATATGGGCTCTTATCGTAAAGGTTATCACCGGACATAAGTACAGAAAATCATTCTTCATCATGGAAATGCCGGAGTACAAGGGACCGAGCGTGGCGAGAGCTACCCTTTCCATGCTGGAGAGAGCAAAGGCCTACATCATAAAGGCCGCTACCATCATACTGGTGTGCAACGCCGTGGTTCAGATAATGCAGAGCTTTACCTGGCAGTTTACGCCGGTTCCTGAAGGAGCGCAGGAAACATCCATACTGGCTTCCATCGCCACACCGTTTGCCGTAATTCTCGTTCCTCTGGGATTCGGAGTATGGCAGCTTGCCGCGGCGGCGGTTACGGGCTTTATCGCAAAGGAGAACGTGGTGGGAACTCTTGCCGTGGTATACGGACTTACAAACTTCATCGACGTGGACGCGCTGGAACTTACCGGCGGGGCGTCCGACGTTGCGGGAGTTCTGGGAATGACCTCGGTAGCGGCTCTTGCGTATCTGATGTTCAACCTGTTCACACCTCCGTGCTTTGCGGCTATCGGAGCCATGAACTCGGAGCTTCAGAGCAAAAAGTGGCTGTTCGGAGCCATAGGACTTCAGCTTTCGACGGGCTACATCGTAGCGTTTACCGTATATCAGATGGGAACCCTGTTCACTGAAGGACACCTCGGAACTGGATTCTTCCCTGGACTCATAGCCGTGGCCCTTATGATAATCGCTATCGCATACATAACCGTTTCATCTCGTCGTAAGGTTGCGGCAGAGTACGCCGCCCTTCATGTAAAGAAAGCAGGTGCAGCAGCATAATGACACTTACAGACGTAATTGCAGTACTTATAGTAGCGGCCGCTTTAGGCGGAGCCATAGCTTATATTATCCGCGCCAAAAAACGGGGAGCAAGATGCATAGGATGCCCGTCGGCAGGCTGCTGCAGCAAGGCTCACCGGAAAGATGACGAATCCGGCGGCAGCGAAGACTGCGGTTGCGGCTGCTGTGGGAAGTAATCCGGTCTGCGCGTGTAACGGTATAGCGGACCTGTGTAACGGACGCAGAGGGCGGATTTGACAAAATCCGCAGGTAAGAGTAAAAAGGTCAAGGCGAAATTTGACATTTTGCAGAGACAGAAGATAAGAGGTCAAGGAATTTCTTTGAAAGGCAGGAGATTTTCTTGACCTCTTTGCGTATGAGAGGAGGGATTGTCAAAAAACGCCTTGACCTGAGCGCCCGGAAATGGCGTGTTTGTCAAACTCTTTCAGCAGACTCTTTCAGCAGACTCATTCAGCAGACCCTGTCAACCCTGTAAGCAGACCATTTTGTCTGACCCGGCCGCCTCACCGTCGCCAGATTATAAAAACATTTTCCGTGCAGAATTTTGCAGATTTTGTCCCTCCTTCGCCTTGATATTGAAAGACAATTATTCTATGATATATCTTGGATTTAAGATATTGAAGGAGAGGAGACAGAAAAGAGATATTCATGCTGAAAGTACTTTTTAGATATTTTAAACCTCATATGAATATTTTCGTACTGGATATGTTCTGCGCCATAATGGTTGCGGCAATCGACCTGGCGTTTCCGCTCATTTCCCGTCACGCCATGAACGTGATGCTGCCGGAAAAGATGTATCTGGTATTTTTTGTGGTCATGGCCCTCGTCGCCGTATCATACCTTCTAAGGTCGGTGTGCTACTTTATAATGACCTACTGGGGTCACACCTTCGGCGTAAGGGTTGAGGCGGACATACGCGCAGACCTGTTCAGACATCTCCAGGAGCTGGACTTCGAGTTTTACGACCATAACAGAACCGGTAAGCTGATGAACAGGCTTACGGGGGATCTCTTTGAAATAACGGAGCTTTCCCACCATGGTCCTGAGGATGTGGTGATTGCGGGGCTTACCATACTGGGAGCGCTGGGATTCATGTTCACCATAGAGTGGAGGCTGGCGCTGGTTGTGGCTATCATAATTCCGATTTTTGTGGCGGTGATAATGACTTCGAGAAGGCGTATGTCGTCGGCATCGTTAAACGTAAAGCAGAAGATGGCCTCCATAAACGCAGACATCGAGTCCTGCATATCGGGAATCAAGACTTCCAAGGCCTTTGCCAATGAGGACGTGGATCAGGAGAGGTTCGACCGCTCCAACGACATATTCAAGGGCGCAAAGAGCGACTACTACAAGGCTATGGGATTCTTTTTCGGAGCCCAGGAATTCTTCATGTGCATTATGCCGGTGGCCGTTATCGCCTTCGGCGGATACCTTATCATGAAGGGCCAGATGAACTACGTGGATCTCATCACCTTCACCCTGTTCATAACCACCTTTGTAACGCCTATAAGGAAGCTTTCCAACTTTGCCGAGGTATTCGTAAACGGCATGGCGGGACTGAGGAGATTCAAGGAAATCATGGACATGAAGCCTGAGGTTTCGGAAAAGCCGGGGGCTGAGGATCTTCACGTGACAAAGGGTGACATAGACGTTAACGACGTAAGCTTTTCCTACGACGACGATACGGAAGTTTTAAAGCATGTGGATCTTCACATAAAAGCCGGCGAAACCGTTGCGGTGGTAGGTCACTCGGGCGGCGGAAAGACCACCCTCTGTCAGCTCATACCGAGATTTTACGACGTCACTTCGGGAAGCATAACCATAGACGGCGAGGATATCCGCGACGTGACAAAGCATTCTATCAGGGAGAACATCGGAATCGTTCAGCAGGACGTATTCATATTCGCCGATACCATTTTGGAGAATATAAGATACGGACGACCTGAAGCCACCTTTGAAGAGGTAATCGAAGCGGCGAAGAAAGCAGAGATTTACGACGATATTCTGGATATGCCCGACGGATTTGACACTTACGTGGGAGAGCGTGGAACCATGCTCTCGGGCGGACAGAAGCAGAGGGTGTCCATTGCGAGAATCTTCCTTAAGAACCCGAAGATACTCATTTTAGACGAGGCAACGTCGGCCCTCGATACCATTACAGAGGAAAGGATTCAGAGAAGCTTTGACGAGCTTTCCGTGGGAAGGACCACCATCGTCATCGCTCACAGACTTGCGACGGTTAAAAACGCCGACAGAATCGTTCTCATCGACGACGGAAGAATTGCAGAAGAGGGAACTCACAGAGAACTGCTGGCTCTCGGCGGCATGTACGCCAAGCTGTACAACACTCAGAAGCTCATCGGAGAGAAGAAGATGGGAAACGACATTGGAGAATCAGAGTAGTATAATTTACGGAAGGGGCTGCATCTGCGGCTCCTTTCGAGCATTGCGGATTTACAAACAGCGGCTTTTGTGGTAAACTGAACCGGTTAGAAAAAGCTGTTAAGAAGAGACCTTTAAAGGGTATATAAGGATAAGACTGATGGCAAAGCACAGCAGAGGAAAAGCAGCTCCGGACGGGGCCGACATCGTGAAGAAGAAAAAACTCAAGACGTGGCATAAGGTTTTGATTGCCGTTCTGCTGCTTCTGATAATAATCGGAACAATCGTGGCGGTATACGCCATGACCAAGCTTAATAAGATTGAAAGAGTCGAGATAGACGAAACGGAACTGTCATGTGTGGATGTTAACGGATACATAAACATTCTTCTTGCAGGCGTCGATTCCCGGGATATGGACATGGACACCATACAGACCAGCGGCGGTGACGCCCTCATGATAGTCAGCATCAAGGAGGATACCGGAGCCGTCAAGATTACGTCCATATACAGAGACACTTATCTGAGGAATGCGGACACCGGCGGTTATATGAAGATAACCGATATATTCAGAACCGGCGGCGTCGAGACTACCATTAAGAGCATAAATGAGGCGATGGATCTTAACATTAAGAATTTCGTGGCCTTTAACTTCAAGTCTGTAGCGGATCTGGTGGACGGTGTAGGCGGAATAGAGCTTACCATAGAAGATTACGAGATTCCGCAGCTTAACAAGTACACTATAGAAACGGCAAAGGCCATAGGAGTGACGGATTATCAGCTTTATGAAAGCGCCGGTACCCAGACCGTCGAGGGTGTTCAGGCTGTGTCGTACGGACGAATCAGAAAGGGTGTCGGCGACGATTTCAAGCGTACTGAGAGAATGAGAACAGTACTTGAGAAGGTGCTTGAAAAAGTTCAGACCTTGAGCCTGGATAAGATTGACACACTGATTGACGACATGATGCCCGAGTTTATGACTAATCTGAGCAACAGCGATATTATAGGACTGGCTATGAAAGTGATGGACTTCAACATATCAGGAAGTGCAGGCTTCCCTTATGATGTGGCCACAGGTTATCTGGCGGGAACAGTTACGTCTTACGTATTCCCGACGAAGTGGCTTGACAACGTGAAGGAAATGCATGCGGAGCTGTTCGGTCAGACTGATTACGTTCCTTCTGATACTGTAATAGAGATTGCAAACCAGCTCGATTATACGGCATCCTATGAGATATCGCAGGTGCCGGGAGGAAGCGGCGGGCAGGCCGCTGAAGCGCCTATAGAGATACCTGACGGCTGGACGGGCGGGTCATCCGGAACATCCGGCAGTACAGGTACAGGAGGAAGCTGGAGCGCCGGAAGCGGAACCGTAACCGGCGGTACTGCAGGAGGGTCAACGGATACCGGCAGCAGCTCATCAGGCGATACAGGGAATACAGGAGATACAGGAAACACCGGCAGCGGAACTACGGGAGGCTCTGATGTAACCGGAGGAGACAATACAGGCGGCAGCACCGGAACCGGAGATTCGGGAACGGGAAGCGGCTCTTCGGATAACACGGGCGGCAGCACATCGGGTGAAACCGGCGGAACCACCGCCGGCAGTACCGGAAGCGATGCTGCTGCATAGAGGAATAACATATTTTTAGAAAAGGAGATAATCATGGCAAAGATAAACTTTGAAGATGAAGATATAAAGCTGAGATACAGACATACCACTTCTCACATTATGGCTCAGGCAATCAAACATATCTGGCCTGACGCAAAGCTGGCCATAGGACCGGCTATCGACAACGGATTCTACTATGACATCGACATGGAGCATAAGCTTTCCGACCAGGACCTTATGACTATCCAGAAGGAGATGAAGAAGATAATCAAGGCCAACTATCCGCTGGAGCGGTTTGAGCTGCCGAGGGCGGAGGCTCTCAAACTGATGGAGGATGCAGGCGAGCCGTACAAGGTGGAGCTGATTAACGACCTTCCTGAGGACGCGGTAATTTCGTTCTATAAGCAGGGCGACTTCACCGACCTTTGCGCGGGCCCTCACATGGATTCCACGGGGCAGATAAAGGCCGTAAAGCTTATGAGCGTTGCAGGTGCATACTGGCGCGGCGACGAGCACAATAAAATGCTTCAGAGAATTTACGGAACCTGCTTCCCGAGCCAGGAGGAGCTGGACGAGTACATAAACATGCTGGAGGAAGCCAAGAAGCGCGACCACAGAAAAATCGGAAAGGAAATGGATCTCTTCATGCTTACGGAGGAGGGTCCGGGATTCCCGTTCTTCCTGCCTAACGGCATGATTTTAAGAAACGAGCTGGAGAACTTCTGGAGACAGGAGCACAGGAAGAGAGGCTACGAGGAGATAAAGACTCCGCTCATCTTGAACGAGCAGCTCTGGAGAACCTCCGGCCACTGGGATCACTATAAGGACAACATGTACTTCACGAAGATAGACGACGGCGACTACGCTATCAAGCCTATGAACTGTCCGGGTTCCATGCTCGTCTACAAGCGCAAAATGTGGTCATACAGGGATTTCCCTATCAGAATGGGAGAGCTGGGTCAGGTTCACAGGCACGAACTTTCGGGAGCCCTTCACGGCCTGATGAGAGTAAGAACCTTTACTCAGGACGATGCTCACATCTTTATGCTTCCTGAGCAGGTTAAGGACGAAATCGTCGGCGTTGCAAGGTTCATCGACGACGTTTACAGCATGTTCGGCTTCAAATACCACATCGAGCTTTCCACGAGACCTGAGGATTCCATGGGAACTGACGAGGAGTGGGAGACTGCGGAAAACGCCCTTCGCGAGGCTATGGAGGTGCTCGGCGTTCCTTACGTTGTAAACGAGGGAGACGGCGCGTTCTACGGACCGAAGCTTGACTTCCATCTGGAGGATTCCATCGGAAGAACGTGGCAGTGCGGAACAATTCAGCTGGATATGCAGATGCCTCAAAGGTTCGATCTGACCTACGTGGGCTCCGACAACGAGAAGCACAGACCTATCATGATTCACAGGGTAATCTTCGGTTCTATCGAGAGGTTCATCGGTATACTTACCGAGCACTTTGCGGGAAAGTTCCCTCTCTGGCTGGCTCCGGTGCAGGTAAACCTTCTCACCGTAACCGACAAGTTTGAGGGCTATGCTTCAGAGGTTGCCGAGAAGTGCGCGGCCGCAGGACTTCGCGTAAAGACCGACTTCAGAAACGAGAAGATAGGATACAAGCTCCGCGAGGCAAGAAACGCCCGCGACTCCTACATCTGTGTAATCGGAGAAAAAGAGGAAGAGGCGGGAACCCTTTCCGTCCGCTCCATCAAAACAGGCGACCTTGGGGTTATGTCAGTAGACGACTTCATCGCAAAGCTTGTTAACGAGATTGCAACAAAGGCTGTAGAATAGAAATAAAAAAGGTATGGCAGAAAGCCCCGGATTCAGGACTGTGCCATACCTTTATTTTTTTATCTTATCTTATCTTATCTTATCTTATCTTATCTTATTCCCGGAGTCTTATCGGCCTTTCCGAACACGAAGAAGCCAATCAGGAACATGACGGAAAGAGCGCCTACGCCGATGTTGGCGCTGCCTGTCTGCTGGCTTATAAACGAAACGAGAAGAGTTCCGGCAAAGGATGCGCCTTTTCCGCAGATATCGTAAACACCGAAGTATTCACCGGATTTTTCAGGCGGTATTATCTTCGCATAATAGGATCTGGATATTGCCTGAATGGCTCCCTGAAAAAGCCCTACGCACACGGCCAGAACCCAGAACTGCCACTGATGGGCAAGGGTTATGGCAAAGAGCGATACGAGGAAATATGCGAATATGCACACTTTGATCAGGGCGCCTGATTTATATTTTCCCGAAATTCTTCCGAAGAGAAGAGCGGCGGGAAAGGCTACAACCTGGGTTACAAGGAGAGCAAGCAGCAGTCCTGTCGTATCCAGACCCAAAGAGGTTCCGTAAGCCGTCGCCATATCTATGATGGTGTAAACGCCGTCTATAAAGAAGAAGAAGGCTATGAGGAAAATTCCTGCTTTCTTATTGCGCTTAAGTTCGGAAAAAATGTGACCGAGTCTTTTAAAAGACTGACTCACAACGCGATCGGTCTTAGGCTGATAGTTGACCTGTCTGTAGCTTTTCAGCAGGGGGAGGGTCATGAGAATCCACCATACTGCCACGAGAAGGAATGCAATGCCCATTGCAAGGTTCATGGAAATGCCGATTTTCTCGTAAAAAAGAACCAGAAGAAGGCTCAGAATGAACGGTATGCACGAGCCGATGTACCCCCACGCATATCCTCTGGATGAGACCTCATCCATCCTTTCATGGTCTGTAACGTCCGGGAGCATGGAATCGTATACCACAAGACTCAGAGAGTATGCGGATTTTGCGATAACGAAGAGAATGAGGAACCACAGCCAGGACTGCATGAATCCGAGAGCCACACAGCCCAGGGCGCCTATGAGAAGTGTGGCGAGAAATATTTTCTTACGCCACCCGTGAAAGTCGGTAACGGTTCCGGTAGCAGGCCCCAGGAGAGCGACGATTACAGTGGATATGGAGGTCGCATATCCCCAGTATGCAAGGTAGTCCACATCGGAAATACCTGCGCTTCCGGCGAGATAGTTGAAATATATAGGCATTATGGTGGTCACGAGAAGTGTAAATGCTGAATTTCCCACATCGTAGAGCACCCATTTCTTTTCAAGGGGATTGAGTTTAAACTTCATAGGTTACTTCCTCCTCAGGTGTACAGATTCTGATGTTGCGCCAGTCTTTTCCGGGGCCGAATGTTTCTTCAAACCACGGGTCGAGGACGCCGTTGCCGCCCGTATAGCTCATAAAACTGCCGACAAGTCTGACGGCAAGGTCCACGGCTTTTCTGTTCATCAGCTTTGAAAGGCGCAGACAGCTGTCTTCACATTCCGGTGCCGGAATCCTGCTCATAATCATGTAGTGCATCGGGTCATATTTGCCTGCCGCCTTAAGGCCTGTATAGAGGACTTTTCTTTTAAGTCTTCCCGGCGCCACCAGGACATCAGAGTAGAATACCATGGATTTCAGCGCTTTAAGCACCTCGGCAGGTGAAATTTCGTCAAAACATGCTGAGATAACCGCAGCATTTTTTTTCGAAGGAGTGACAGAGGACGATGTGTGATATCTCAGAGGATCAAAACCGTCTTCGGTAAGCAGATACCTGTCGAACTCGACTTCTATTTCTGTATGGCATACGCCGTCGGTTTCTATTTTCTTCTCAATATAGCCGTGGCATGTACTGTCGAGGGAGAAGTGACATATGAAACCGAGAAGATATGCAAGCATGGCTTCGTTTCTGCCTGATTTAACATACTTTGACGCTGCGGGTATAAAGAATTCTGAAGCAGGCCTGTCGTGCATCCCGTAGCCGTACCGGTTAATGCGGTTTTTGGAAAGAGGCCTGTAATAAAAGAGAATATCGGGTCCCTGCAGACCGATGAGATAAAGTTCTTTGTTTCTTTTGATGATGTCTCTTGCACTCTTTGGCAGGGCCTTGAAAACCTTGCTGCCGAAGGTGTAGTGCGCATACATTGAAGGCATATGAATATCTCCTGTAAGTTTTTTGCACGGATCAGCATACCATAAAGGTATAAAATTTCCGTCAGATACAGTTTAAATGTATGTTAAATTTATTTCAAGGATTTTAACTAATTTTAAATCCGAAAAGTTTTTTCTGAATACCGTAGCACAGCGGAATCATATACAGCAGGAGAGAATAAGGAAGGGCTCCGTATCCTGTCTGCATGAATTCCAGAGGTACAGTGCAGGCGATGGTCCACGGAACAATACCTGCCAGAACGATTACTGAGTTTTCCATATCTATTGCCAGTTCACTTTCGCTGCTTCCCGCATCGATGTAGGTTTTTTTCATTATGTCGTTCACCATCATGGTGGCTATGGTCTGGTTGCAGAATACACCCAGGGTTATGAGAGACATTATCGATGTGACAAAGAATCGGCCCGTTGCGGATGCAAGGGATGTCACTCTGTCCTGAAGAGGTGTAAGAATTCCGGTCCCGGAAAAAATACCTGAATACATGCAGGAAATGGCCACTATGAAAACCACCTCTATCATGGAGATCAGTCCGCCTCCGTTCATGATTTCCGCAAGAGGACCGTCGATTTCATATCCTCTGAGGAGAGTCAGGCATACGTTACGGACGGATTCACCCTGTACCAGAATACTTACCGCTGTCCCTGCGACTATGGATGCGATGAGAGAATTGATTACACTTACCTTCAGCACCGGCAGAATGAGTATGAGCGCCGCAGGAAGAGCGCACCACGGAGAAATACTGAACTCGTCAGTCAGAAGCTCTTTAAAACGCTCATCGACTGCGATAATAGGATTCCTGACCGACAGAAAACAGTATGCGATAAATGTGAGCGCTATTGCGGGCGCCCCCGTTTTCAGCATAAGTCTCACGTTGTCATAAAGGCTTGTGTGGGTAACTCCGGCAACCAGAACGGCGCTGGAGGAAACTGGAGAATTCCTGTCTCCGAAGTATATTCCGCTCATTATGACGCCGGCGGTAACGGCTTCGTTCACACCGCCGCTTCTTGCAAGCGCCATGAAAATTACGCCTACGGTTCCTGCAACACCGAAGGATGTACCCAGAGCGTAGGAGAGTGTGCAGCAAAGCAGAAATGTGATTACGAGAAAAAGCTTCGGAGTGATTACTTCCATTCCATAGTATACGAAAAAGCTGATAGTTCCCGCGCTTCGCCATATTCCGGTGACAAAACCGATTATAAACATTACTATAACAACGATGACTGCGTCCCTGAGTCCCGACCTGCACATTCCGAGAATGTCTCCGGCGCTGAAGCCGCGCCTGACACCGGTAACGGCGAAGCATAAAAGCCCTACTCCCAGGGCAATCACCATGGTGTGTCCGCCTGTAAGACAAAGCAGCATGGCTCCGATGAAAATAATGAAACTTACGATAAGATCCATAATCCATACCTCCGACAAAATATGAACTCTCCCTGAAACGCCTGACTGTGCGGCGTCCCGGCGAATATTATACCATAAAGTATATTTTTATGTTATACTTATGGCATTGAAAAATGAAACCAGAACAGGAGGGGACTGACAAGATGAAACCGCTAAATAAATATTTTGATCACACGCTCTTAAAGGCTGAAGCAAAGCCCGTGGATATCGAGAAGCTCTGCGCGGAAGCGAAAGAGTATGACTTCTATTCCGTGTGCGTTAATTCATGCTACGTGGAAGAGGCCGCAAAGCTCCTTAAGGATACCGATGTAAAGATTGCCGCAGTGGTAGGCTTTCCTCTGGGAGCCTGCACTACGGAGACAAAGGCTTTTGAAACGGAAGAGGCATGCCGCGGAGGAGCATCCGAAGTTGACATGGTGCTGAATGTCGGTATGCTGAAGGCGGGCAGAGATTCGTATGTTGAAGAGGATATCCGCGCCGTTGTCCGTGCTGCGGGAAAGTATAACGCCATAGTAAAGGTTATACTTGAAACGTGTCTGCTCACCGATGAAGAGGTGGTAAAGGCGTGCAATCTGTCAAAGACTGCGGGTGCGCATTTCGTAAAGACATCTACAGGCTTCAGCAGCGGAGGAGCTACCGTTCACCACGTTTCTCTCATGAAGAAGACAGTGGGAGAAACCCTTCAGGTTAAGGCTTCAGGTGGAATCAGAGACTATGAAACGGCCAGGGCCATGATAGATGCAGGTGCGGACAGAATCGGGGCCAGCGCCACTGTGGCAATAATGGAGGAAGCAGAGTAAGAGCAGTTTTTAAAGAGTCTTAAGGTAAGCCGATTTACAAAAAATGTTAAAAGCCAACAAAAAGTGTTGCAGGTAAAAATTTCCTATGGTATAATTTACCATGTGAAAGGCTGAGCCGGAGCCGCTCCTTTCTGGGAGCGGCTTTCACAACTGGATAAATGCGGCGTTACAACGCCTGTTTCAGAGCAGTTTCAATTTTGAAGCTGCTCTTTTGCTTATGAAAGGAGATGATCGTATCGGGCGTATGGGAAAATCTAAAATGAGTCAGAGTAAATTAAGAGGAGGAGCAGAAAAATGAGGATAAGGAAAGGACGAAAGCTGTTCGGCATCAGTGTTATTCTCGCTGTGCTTATCAGCAGCATACCCATGCATGCACTGGCTGCAGATACGACTACAGTAACATATCAGGGATGTGCATACAGCTATAACGCTTCAGGAGGGAAACCTGCCGAGAACATGCACGGCAAATTTACCACGAACTTCGGCGGAGGCGTAGCGTACTGCGCTGAACATGGAAATCCGCCGCCTACGGGAGAAACTCCCGGTGCTTCTAAAACTTTAGCTTTAGAAGCTTACAGCAACACTTTAATCGGGAAGATTCTTTTCTACGGGTGGAAAGGGCCGGAACAGTGGGACGGATTTTCAAACAGTACATACAACAGTGTATATAAGCTTTTTGCGGGGAATGCGGCCTCAACCAGAGCGGAAGCGTGCGGAATATCCGTGACAGGTATGGCGCTCTCCAGAATCTATCAGAATTACGGAGGAAAAGGAAGATGGTATGACGTGTCAGGCCTTGAAGCCTTTTTGAACTATGTGAACAGTAAGCCTGCCCCGCCTGAAGGATTTAAAATCTACAGGCTGAACGGAAGCGGCAATATGCAGGATCTGTTTGTATGGGAGTACCAGTCTGAAGGATATCTTAAACTGAAAAAAGTAGCGGCATCCGACGGCAGCCTTATAGCTCAGTGTCCGGATAACTACAGTCTTGCCGGAGCCGTCTATAACGTATATTCCAATTCTTCACTTACGAAAAAAGCCGGCAGCTTTACGACTGATAAGAACGGTAACTCGGAGACCCTCACGCTGGAGGCGGGAACGTACTGGATAAAAGAGGTGAAAGCTTCTCCCGGCTTTAAACTGGACGGGAAAGTGCATACGGTTAAAGTGAACAGCGGGCAGATTACTACATTTACGGGAAAAGAGGAACCGAAGTTCAATCCGCTGGAAGTCATATTATCCAAAACGGACGCGGGAGGCAGCGGTCCGTCACCCGGACTTGCCGGAGCCGAATTTACAGTTAAATATTATAAAAAGCTGACGAACGATGTTTCGGGGCTTAAACCTGAAAGAACATGGATATTCCGAACTGACAGCAGAGGTCTGGCTGCATTTGATGACATCTGTAAAGTGGGCGGAGATCCGCTGTATAAAAATTCCGAAGGAATACCGACGGGACTGATAGGGACTTACGAAATCTTTGAAACAAAAGCTCCCGACGGATATATGCTGAATGAGGAACATTTCATTGTACGTGTCGAAGAAGACACACCGGGCGGCCCGTCCACCGTATACAATGCGCCGGTAATTCCTGAAGAACGAAAAGAAGTCCGCTTCAATGTAGTAAAAGAGGACGCCGATCTGGGAAAGGCGATTGCGCAGGGCGAGGCCACTCTCGAGGGAGCGGTGTTCGGTCTTTATGAGAAAGACGGGACCCTCGTCGAAAAGTATACCACCGACAGGAACGGCGCGTTTATGACAGATTACTACGCCGCCGAATATGCCTTTGAGAATGAGCTGTACCTGAAGGAGATTACCCCGCCTGACGGATATCTTCTGAACGGGGAGAAGTTCGTACTCGATGTTGAAAATCCCGCTGATATTGCAGTCCGGTATACAACGGTGGAAAGCCGGGTGAATGATGAAGTCATAAAGGGAAAAATCGCACTCATGAAGTCCTTTGATGACGGGGATGAGACCGGGATTCAAAAGCCTGAAAAGGACATAGAATTTCAGGTGTACCTTAAGTCTGCGGGAAGCTACGATGAAGCAGAGGAATACAACAGAGACATCATAAAGACCGGAAAAGACGGATATGCCGAGACTAAAGAGCTTCCTACAGGTACATACACAGTTCATCAGATAAATTCTACCGAAGGCCACGACAAAATCAGCGACTTTGAGGTAAACATATCTGAGAACGGAGCCGTTTACAGATACATTCTGAACAACGCGTCAGTCCGGGCAGACCTACATGTGGAAAAGGTGGATGCGGAGACAGGCAGGTCGATAGTGACTGCAGAAGCGGCCTTTAAGATATGGAATGTGGATGAGGACGAATGGGTAAGCTTCGATATGCATTACCCCCACGACTATGTACTGGATGAGTTCGTGACAGATGAGAGAGGCGGGTTCTGCCTGCCTGAACCCCTCAGGTACGGAAACTATGAACTGCATGAGATAAAAGCGCCGGAAGGTTATGTGCTGTCTGAAGAACCGATACCGTTCAAAGTAGACGGCGGAAAAGAGGCCATATCAATCAGAGTCGAAAATATGCCTCAGAAGGGGACGTTATCTCTTGTAAAGACCGGAGAGATACTGAAGGCATGGCAGAAAAATGAGAGCGGAACGTATACGCCTGTATACGTGTGTGAAAGCCTGAAAGGCGCAGTGTTTCAGATAATCGCTGCTGAGAATATAGTTACCGGAGACGGCACAGTAAGGGCCGAAAAAGGAGAGGTCGTATCAACAGTTACGACGGACGGGAGCGGGAAGGCAAAAACAGAAGCCCTCTATCTCGGGAAGTATATCGTAAAAGAGAAGACCGCTCCGGAGGGCTATGTGCTTGACGGCAGGGAGTACGAGGCAGAGCTTAAGTATGGCGGTCAGGATGTGGAGCAGGTAAATGCTGCAGTAAATGGCGGCATTCCTGTAGAAAATGTACTGATAAAAGGAAGCATAGAGGGGATAAAG
>DXHZ01000057.1 GCA_019113145.1 Candidatus Avanaerovorax faecigallinarum | reverse complement strand
TTCGGCACTATTTTCCCTGAAAATCGATTATTTACAGCTATTTTCCGGCGATTTATAGCGATTTTTTTGGTTTTTCGGCTCCGTAATCCCGATTTAGCCAAGGTTTTTTGGTTTTATGCTGACGAAAAGGCGATTTGACCAAGCTTAATTAACCGGACTCCCGGAAAGCCTCGGATTTAAGAATTTTAGACAAAGCGCACCTGTATCACATGCACTTAACGAAAAGACCGATTGGTTTAACAAAACGAGAGGAGATGATATTGATTGGAAAATTTAAGATCTAAAAAGGGGTTCATATGCGATATGGACGGGGTTATCTATCACGGAGACAGGCTGCTCCCGGGAGTTAAGGAGTTCGTCGATTGGCTTTACGCCAATAACAAGGAGTTCCTGTTCCTGACGAACAACAGCGGAAAGACGCCTCTTGAGCTGAGGCTGAAGCTTCAGGGAATGGGCCTTGACGTTGACGAAAGCCACTTTTATACCAGCGCCCTCGCCACGGCAAAGTTTGTCAGCAGCCAGTGCAGCAGGTGCAGCGCTTACGTAATAGGAGAGCCGGGACTTGTGGGTGCGCTTTACGAAGCAGGGGTGGCCATCACCGACAGAAATCCCGACTACGTCATAGTAGGCGAGAGTCACTCGTACAACTACGAATCCATAAACAAGGCCGTATCGCTGGTTCTCGAAGGGGCGAAGCTCATAGGAACCAATTCCGACCTTACGGGACCGACCAACGACGGCATCGCTCCCGCGTGCAGAGCCCTCATTTCGCCTATAGAGATGGCGACGGGAAAGAAAGCTTACTTCGTAGGAAAGCCGAATCCGCTGATGATGAGAACGGGTCTTCGGATGCTGGGCGTTCACTCTGAAGATGCAGCCATGATAGGCGATCGCATGGATACCGACATCGTTGCTGGAATCGAATCGGGTCTTGATACGGTTCTGGTGCTTTCGGGAGTAACCTCAAGCGCGGATATCGACCTGTTCCCTTACAGACCGCGGCTGGTGCTTTCGGGAGTCGGCGACATTCCGTGCTGCTAATAGAGCAGTCCGCCCACTAAGACAAAATAATCGGGGTTCTTTCCCTCTTCAATCCACTGAAGCTCGATTCCCAGAAGGCGGCTGGCCGTAAGGCCTACGTTTCCGCCGAGAGCTTCGATGGAATATCTCATGGATTCAGGATGACGGCAAGGAAGACCGTCTTTTTTTGTGCAGCAGTTTCTGCCGAACGCCTCCTCGTAGGTGGATCTTTCGGTCAGTGTTTCCGGGCCGCCCTCGCAGATTCCGCAGCTTCCTGCGCTCAGGGAAATGCTTCCGGGATGCTTCTTCTCCTCTTCAAAGAGGTGCTCCGTCATCTCCTGCTTCACCGTCTTCATCAGCTTCGGCCACTTTTCCCAGTCTCCTTCCTCCAGGATAATCTTGATGCCGTAAACCTTGAAGCTGTTGTACTTTTTCCAGTAGTCCTCCGGACTGAAATCAAAAGGCGGACAGGACCACTTGCTCCCATAGTTTTCGCAGGCCTTGCACATTTCAAGGAATTCTTCCACGTTGACGTAATCTCTCACGTATTCTTCTGTTGTTACTGTTTTCTCATGTATTTCCGTTTTCATGGTTATAGTGTACCATAAACGGCGATTTTATGTTAGAATGAAATAAGGAATTAACAGGAGGCTCACATGGCATTCGGATTCAGGAATAAGAAAAAGAATTCTGCAGACGTTATTTTTATCAATGGAAATATATATACCGGCGATGACGATGCGCCTTTTGTCGGCGCGGCAGCCGTTAAAGACGAGAAAATTATGGCCGTAGGAGACTGCGAGGATATAGAGGAGCTTTCCTCTTCCGATACCGTGGTTCACGACCTTGAAGGGAAGTACGTGTATCCGGGATTCATCGACGCACACAGCGTATTTTTGAGAGAGCTTTTCAAAGACAGATACCTGGAGCTGGACCCGGTCTGGGATCTTGATACGGTTCTCGATGAAGTCAGAGATAAGGCGGAGGACGGAGACGATACGGTCTTTGCCTGGGGCTTTAACTACCACATACTCGACGATTACGATACGGGGGAGGACAGAAGGGCGCTTCTGGACGAGATTTCTACGGAGCAGACCATAGTTCTTCTGGCGTCTGACGGATTTACCCTCTGGCTGAACACGGCGGCCATGGACATTATAGAGCAGGTGAAGGAGGACGAAGAGGCCGACCAGGTTACGGTAAATCAGGCCCTTCACATTCTTCTCGATTACGACGAGGAGGATATAGCCGGCGATATGTCGACCCTTTCTCTTGAGCTGGCGGAAAAGGGATTCACTTCAATCTTCGACTCCTACTCTCTTCCGTTTTTCAATTCCGTGTTCCAGCATGCCTATTTCACGGCCCTGGGAGACTCGAATCCTCTCAGGCAGCGTTTCATGGGAAGCCTTACAATAAACAGGAAAATTATGCCTCAGCTGGTTTCCGGCCTTCTTCTCGGGGATCAGGCCAAGTGCATAGAGCTGGGCGATATGATGAACTACGATACTCTTAAAGTGGAAATCGGTCAGGACGAAAGACTTTCATACTTCTCGGAGGAGGATCTGGCAGAGGTTCTCGCGCCGTCGGTGGAAAGAGGCTTCAACGTCAACATCGACGCTCTCGACGAGGAATCGGTCATAAAGTCATACCGGGTTCTCGATGCCTTCAGGGACAAAGGCGCCAAAGGCAGCACCTTTGTGATTGCGTCAGACTTCAACCTTCCTGATGAAGTGAGGGCAGAGCTTACATCTGCCGAGACCATTACAGAAACATGGGCTACGCCTCTCGTTCCGTCCACGGTGATTTCTCACTGCGACACGGCTGAAGAAGCCCTTGCTCAGCTGACAACGGAGGCCGCAGCCATTACGGGAAAGAACGGATGCCTCGGAGCTGTTGAACCGGGCTGCTACGCCGATTTTGCGGTGTTTGACGAAAACCTTCTGGAGAAGGGCCTCGGAGCGTTCAGAAACCCTTCCGCAGCGATGACCGTAATAGGCGGAGAGATTGTTTACGACAGAGAAAACGAAGAGCTGGCCGAGATGTACGACGTGATGCTCGGACAGCGTGTATGATACAGAAAGGAATCCGGTGATTAATCATGAAGAAGAATACTATAAAAAAGGTGCTGGCACTTTCGGCGATACTTGCTCTGGCGGCAGCCGCTGCAGGATGCTCCGAGAAAAAGGTGCAGGAGCCTATTGAGGATCCCATAGAGGTTACTATTTCCATAGATTTTCCTGACGGAGCGGAAGCAGAGGATATAACCGAGGAGGCTTTCCTCGTTGAAGACGGCACTACAGTTCTGGACGCTCTTCAGATATACTGCAACGTAAACGACATACCTGTAAATGTGGAGACCACGGCGGCGGCTGTTTACGGCATCAACGGCGTTAATAACAGCGGCGACACCGCTGAAAATCCGGACGAAGAAACAGAAGCAAGTGATGAAGAAATTGCTGCAGAAACAGAAACGGATGGAGGCGCAGAGCCTGCACTCACCGGTTCCTGGCATTATTCCGTGAACGGTGAGGAAAGCAGCGCGCCCGAGAACGAAGTAAGGCTTTCAGATGGAGATTCGATAATTTGGATTTATCAGTAATCTTCACAGATTCTTCACATTCAACCGCTATAATTATAAGCGTTCAATAAGGTTTGTTAACAGCAAACTTTCCTTCTTTTATTGAATACACACACTTTCAGGAAACCCCTTCACCATGCGTGAAGGGGTTATCCGTTAAATGATGTCCTGAATCAGAAATTAAACATGGAAACCACATGAAAACCTTAAACTTTCCGCACTTTCTTCGTTTTTTGTACTTGTAATTCCAACGTTTATAGCGTATAATACAGGAGTGTTTAATACGGAACACTTATCTCTGCGCAGGCCAGTGTGCTTGCGCCATTCAGTCCACAGGGAGGTGAAAACATGATCAACTACGAAGTTATGTTCATTATCGATCCTGCTTTAGAAGAAGCTGCTAAGGATGCCTGCATCGAGAGAGTAAAGGGCGTCATCGCTTCCGAAGGTGAGGTCGGCAACGTAGACGTATGGGGCATGAGAAAGCTCGCATACCCTATTCAGAAGAAGAACGAGGGTTACTACGTTGTAATCGAATTCAAGGCTTCTCCTGAGCTGCCTAAGGAGCTCGACAGAAGACTGAGAATTTCCGACGATGTAATGAGACACATCATCATCAATAAGGAAGCTAAATAGCGATCGGAGGTGTATCCATGAACAGTGTAGTCCTTATAGGAAGACTGACCAGAGATCCTGAAGTAAGATATACTGCGGGAACTCAGATGGCAGTAGCAAGCTTTACCATTGCCATCGACAGACCTGTAAGAGCCGGCGGCGAGAAGCAGACGGATTTTCCGCGTATCACCGTATTCGGTAAGCAGGCTGAAAACTGCGAGAAGTTCCTTACTAAAGGTCGTCTCGTAGGCGTTCAGGGAAGGATACAGACCGGAAGCTATAAGAACAGAGATGGTGTTACAGTTTACACCACCGATGTTGTAGCAGACAGAGTAGAATTTCTGGAGTGGGGTGACAGAGCTCAGAGCTCAGGCTCCACCAGACAGAACGCATCCCCTTCGTATCAGCAGCCTGCTGATGACTTTGAAGACGATATGCCAGATTCCTTCCAGGCTATCGACGAGGATGTTCCATTCTAAAGAAAGGAGATATCGAACATGGAAAAAAGACGTGGCGGCGGCATGAGAAGAAAGAAAGTGTGCCAGTTCTGCGCTGATAAGACCGAAAACATCGATTACAAGGATGTTGAGAAGCTCAGAAAATATATAACCGAGAGAGGCAAGATTCTCCCTAAGAGAATCACCGGCACCTGCGCACTTCATCAGAGAGAGGTTACTACCGCTATTAAGAGAGCCAGAATTGTAGCTCTCCTTCCTTACGTAGCTGACTAATAACCGCGCATCTGCGGCGCAGCTTGTTAAAGACACATCTGCCGGTTACCGGCATGTAAATATGTGTATATCGTTGGGGTGTTTCATGGGTCTGCGGGATACTGCGGAGAATGAAGCGCCCTTTTTTAAAGGAAAGGATATTTTCATGACTGAGAAGAGAAAGTTTTCTGCCCCTATGACCCTTTCAGACGAAATCGCTGACATCGTCAGAGACCGCATTCTGAGAGGCGAATACCGCATAGGCGAAAAAATTAAGGAGACCAGCATTGCAGAAGAGCTTACCGTAAGCAGAACACCTATAAGAGAGGCATTCAAGCAGCTGGAAAGCGAGGGTCTCATCGATTACATCCCTAACAGAGGCTGCTTTGCCAAGGGATTCACACATCAGGACATAGAGGATATTTACTCTGTAAGAAAAGCTCTCGAAGTCCTCAGCGTTGAATGGGCTGTACAGAGAATATCCGAAAACGAGCTGACTCAGCTTAAGGAACTTTGCGAGCTTATGGAATTCTACACCTCAAAGAAGGACTCGAAGAAAGTTCTCGAGATAAACACCGAATTCCACAATGTTCTCTACAGCGCTACCAGAAGCCGCTTCATGGCCCAGGTTCTCAGGTCCTATAAGGAATATATCGAGCAGACCAGAAAGGCCATCGTGTATAACGAAGAGTATCTCAACGAAATACTCGAAGAGCACAAGCGCGTCCTCAACGCCATAATAAACAAGGACATCGCAGAGGCAAAGGCTGCAATGGCAGACCACCTGGACGGTTCCAAGAGAAGAGCGGAAGTTACTTATCTGAAGTAGTTTCTCACGGGTAAAGCAAAGGAGCAGACACATTTTCGTGTCCGCTCCTTTTTGGTTTATAAGGTTACTGCTGTTCTTTCTGATATTTTTCAAACTCCGGATCGTTGGCCCATACGTAATGGTTAGGACGGATCTCGCGCCATGAAGGCGGATATTTGTCGTATTCGTGGGCCGTCGGATCGTAAACTTTGAGAACCTTTTTCTTCTCGTTGACAGGATCCGGCATAGGGATTGCCGAAAGCAGAGCCTGAGTGTAAGGGTGGGTAGGATGAGCAAACAGCTCTTCAGTCTCCGCCAGCTCTACCAGAACTCCCTTGTGAATTACGCAGATTCTGTCGCAGATGAATCTCATTACCGAAAGGTCGTGGGATATGAAGAGATATGTAAGGTCGTATTCTCTCTGGAACTTCGACATCAGGTTCAGAACCTGAGCTCTGATTGAAACGTCGAGAGCAGAAATCGGCTCATCGGCGATTATAAACTCAGGGCGCATAATCATGGCTCTTGCAATACCGATACGCTGTCTCTGGCCTCCGGAGAATTCGTGAGGGAATCTGCTTGCAAATTCAGGCAGAAGTCCTACTTCATCAAGCGCTTCGGAAACCATGGCCTGACGCTCTTCCTTGGAAAGCTTCTTCGGAAGATTGAGAAGTCCTTCGGCTACGATGTAGTCTACCTTGGCTCTCTCGTTAAGAGACGCCATAGGGTCCTGGAATATCATCTGTATCTTTTGGGTGACTTCCTTATCCAGTTCCTTGGAAATCTTTCCGTTTATCTTCTGACCATTGTAGATAATTTCTCCGCCTGCCGTAGGGTTGATGCGGATTATGGCGCGTCCGATAGTGGTCTTACCGGAACCGGATTCGCCTACCAGACCGAAGGTCTCGCCCTTGTAAATCTGGAAAGTCGCTTTATCTACGGCTGTAAACGGGTGGCGACGGGAGCCGAACTGTACGGTAAGGTCCTTGACGTCGACCAGTACTTCTTTCTTTTTATTTTCGTCCAGCATTTACAGTCTCCCCTCTCCAAGTCTGCTCACCGTTTCCGGCGGCTCTACCTGCGGAGCCCTCGGATCCTTGAGCCATGTCCTTACCTTGTGGGTAGGACTGACGTCGAAGAACGGAGGTCTCTCCAGATAGTCTATTTTAAGTGCGTAAGGGTTACGCGGAGCAAATGCGTCGCCCTTTATCTCCATCTGAAGATTCGGCGGCGTACCTGCTATTGAATAAAGATCCTCGCCCTTGATTCCCAGCTGCGGAAGTGAGCTCAGAAGGGCCCACGTGTAAGGGTGGCAAGGTTGATAGAATATCTCGTTTACATCTCCTACCTCAATTATATCTCCCGCATACATTACGGCAATTCTGTCCGCAACGTTGGCAACTACGCCGAGGTCATGAGTGATATATATAGTAGTGAGGTTGAGCTTCTGCTGCAGCTCGTGAATAAGCTTCAGTATCTGAGCCTGAATGGTTACATCAAGCGCTGTTGTAGGCTCGTCGCATATGAGAACTCTCGGGTCGCATGCGAGGGCGATAGCTATTACAACACGCTGTCTCATTCCGCCTGAGAATTCGTGAGGATACTGCTTGCAGCGTCTTTCAGGCTCGTTGATTCCTACATCCGTCAAAAGCTGCACGGCACGCTTGTGAGCGTCCTCCTTGCTCATACCCTTATGGTGAAGGAGAACTGTTTCCTCAAGCTGCTTTCCTATGGTTCTGAGCGGATTCAGGCTCGTCATAGGGTCCTGCATTACCATGGCGATCTGTCTGCCGCGTATGGTAAGCCATTCCTTTTCCGTCTTAAACTTCGCAAGATCCACGATGCTTTCATCGCTTCCGGAATCGTCGGTTCTGAAGAGAATCTCTCCGCTGTCTACGTAGCCGTTGGAATCAAGCATTCCGAGGAACGTCTTGGTGAATACGGATTTACCTGAGCCGGATTCTCCTACTATGGCGATACTTTCGCCCTGGTGAATATCAAGGCTTATACCTCTTATTACGTTAAGTACGGCGCCTCTCAGTGTAAACTTTACGTGGAGGTCTTTGACGCTTATGATCGTATCTTTATCCATGTCTTTACCTCCTAATGATGATTTCTCGGGTCAGATGAATCCGAGAACGCATTTCCTACTACGTAGAAGGAAACCGTAATTATGGACAGAACCACCGTAGGGAATATGAGCTGATATCTGAGCTCAGGGCTCATCATCAGAACACGTCCCGCATTTACCAGGTTACCCAGCGACGGTGTGCTTGGCGGAAGTCCCAGTCCGATATAGGTGATGAATACTTCGCTGCTGATAACCTCAGGAATGGTGAGAGCCATTCTGAGCATTATAACCGATACGATGTACGGCAGCAGGTTCTTCATTATAATCCTGTAAAGCGGCGTTCCCAGACACCTTGAAGCCAGGTTGTAATCCCTGTCTCTTATCATGAGAACCTGGTTACGTATGAACAGGGCCATGGAAAGCCATCCCGTTATACTCAGCGCAAATATGAGCGTTCCCATACTTCTCGTCATGATGTAGGAAAGGAGTACCAGAACGATAGTCTGCGGAATGTTATCGAATATGTTCCAGATTTCCGTGAACAGGAAGTCCAGCTTTCTAACATATCCCCAGAGCAGTCCCATGATTACACCGATGATAACCTGGACGATACCTACTATTACGCCGATGTAAAGGGACGTTCTCGTACCTGCCCAGATACGGGCCCAAAGATCTTGTCCCGCGTTGTTAGTACCGAAGATAAACTCGCCTCCCGGCTGCTCATTGCTTCGCGCAAGGCCGTCGGCATTAAAGAATATCTTGTTCGGATCCGCCTGGTTAGGAAGCAGCGGCTGTATGATAGTGAACAGCACCAGCAGTCCCATCAGCGCCAGGAAGAACAACGCTACTTTATTATGCAGGAAGGTGCGTAAGGTAGATCTCCAGTACGAATACTCGGTATATCCTATTTTCTCACCCTTGTGAGGGTCATATTCAGCAAAGGAGAAAAGCTCCTCCTCACTCATTCCGGAAACCTGTTCCGCTCTCTCAACGCTTCCGCCTTCTTCTGCCGCCTTCAGGGCATCCATCTTATCGAGGGCGTCTTTAACGGCAGCGGAGGCTGCTTCGTCGAGCTTCCTGGCATTCCGTTCATTAAGTGACCATTTACTTGCCATTAACGTGCCCCTCCTTTCTTACCGAAGGATATTCTCGGGTCTACAAGAGTCATTGCAATGTCTCCTATGATCAGGCCGATTATGCTGAGGAACGAATAAATCAGAACCAGTGCCTGTACCAGTGTGTTATCCTGCATCTGGATAGCCTTAACCAGGAGACCTCCCATTCCCGGAATGGAGTATATGGACTCTACGTAGATGGAGCCTACCAGCGTCAGAATAAGAGACGTAGGAATATACTGAACTAAAGGTACAAATGCGTTTCTGAAAATCTGCTTGCTCATAAGGGTCTTGGAATTTACACCTTTAGCTATAGCCAGCTTTACATAATCTTTATTGCTCTCGTCAATCATATATCGCCTTACCCACATAGCATAGTAAGCTATGTTTCCAATGGCGAGGGATATAATAGGTAAAACGTACGTGGCAAGATTCGTCCTCGAGAACAAAAGCGGCAATCCCGCCAAACTCGTACCGTACATCTGTATAAACAGGTAATAAACTACTGCAGGTACCGCCTGTATCAGTACCACAAATGCCGTACCGATATGATCCGGTATCCTCCCCTTATATCGGGTCATCAGGCGCCCGAAAGGAATACCCAGCGCCAGTGCAAGCACCAGGGATATGGTACCCAGCAGCATTGACATAGGGATCCTCTGCGCAAGTATCTCTGTAATTGGAACACCGGGACGATACTTAATGGATTCTCCCAGATCCAGGTGAACTAAGTCGTTGTAGAATCGCACAAGCTGTGTTGGCAGCGGGTCGTTAAGACCTCTTGCATCTAACTGTCTTTCAATCTGTTCAGGCGTCATTTTATCAAAGTTGTTGAAGTAACCTTCGACAGGCATGAACCTTAAAAGACAGAATACAATCGTTACTACTAAAAACAGCGTGATAAAGGATCGCAGTACACGTTTTACAATATATGATGCCATATGACTGTTTCACGCCTCCTCATTTAATCTTTATACAGCCGGGGAGCTCTCCCCGGCTGTAGCATAACTTCTGTGTCCGAAACTATATTCCGAACGAAAGGGGAATCTTACTATTCTTCGCTTGCTGCAACTCTTTCAGCTTCCCACTCTTCCAGTGCGGCCTGGAATGTTTCAGGACCCTGCGGCTCTTCAAGAACGTGCTGTCCCTTATATCTCAGAGTTGAAATTCCGAATGGAGCATACTGTCCTTCGAATACGTCAACCATGGATGCCTGATATCCGCCGGAAAGTCCCTGAGGAATTGCGATGGCGTGCTCGATGAGGATTGCCTCTGCTTCCGCAAACGCTGCATAACGCTCTGCAAGCTTATCAGGATCTGTTATAGCGTCAGCCTTATCTCTTGCTGCGTAGTATTCCTCAACTATAGCCATAGTTTCAGGATCGGTGCTCTTGTCCATCTTGGTGTAGTTGTTGTCTTCGCCGAACGGATCCGTATAAGTCAGAGGGTCAGCGTAGTCACATCCGTAGTTGGTCTTCATAAGAGCGAACTGTCCGGTGTTTCTGGTTTCACTTAAGAATGCGGTAGTGGAACCCTGAAGAACGATGATGTCAATGTAATCGGTTCCGAGAAGCTCTTCAAGCTGCTTCTCAACATATGTGCACTCTGCATCCCAGTCTACTACTGAAGGATTGTAGAGCAGAGGAATCTTGATAGGGAAGGTTGCTCCCTCAGCCTTAAGTTCCTCCATAGCCTTGTCTCTGTACTCCTTGGCAAGGTCTTCGTTGAAGTATGCGTCTACTCCGTCGGAAACTGCCAGATCCTTGAACACATCCTGATCTGCATAGTCAACTCCGTCAGCGATTACGAAATCCTTAGGAGTAATGGTGTTTCTTACGAGGTTTTCTCCGTTGTTAGGGTCGGAGATTGTAGCTGCACCTACTCTGTTAATTCCATGCATGATGGATTTTCTGAAGTTTTCGTTGTTAACTGCTATTTTCCAGTTATCAGGCTCATACTGCTCATCGAACTGAGGATCGAATTCGAATGACCAGAAGTAGCTGTAATCAGGAAGTACGCGGTTAGCGTGATAGAGATCCTTAGTCTCATCATTCTCGGACCAGCTCTTTGCCATTGTGGCTGTCAGGTCTGCATAGTCAACCTCGCCTCTCTGGAACATCTCAGGAGCGATAGTGGTTGCTTCTGCATTATAAGTGTTTACGAGAGATTCGATGTAAACCTGATCTGCTTCGAAGTAGTTAGGGTTCTTAGTCATGATGTACTGTTCGCCAGGGCTGTACTCGCTGAGGTAATAAGCTCCGCAGTACCACAGCTGATCATAAGTTATGCCGTCGAGGGCAGTTGAGAACTCGTTCCACTCGTCTACAGTCCAGTTAGCGCGGTTATCCCAGTCGCCTACAGACTGAAGTACTCCGGTAGCCATAGGTGCAAAGCATCCGTAAGTAAGACAGGACAGGAAGTAAGGACACTCTGCTTCCAGTGTGAATTCCAGGGTCTTATCGTCAACTGCTTTAATTCCTACATCTTCCCATGCAACGTCGCCGTTGATGAGAGCCTCACCGCCTGCTCCGCTGTTCTTAATCTTAGCGGCAGGGAACATGTATGATGCTGCTGCGTCAAACTTAAGAGCATACTCTGCAGCATTTACGAAGTCCTGAGCGGTAACGTCGGCCATTTCTTCGCCGGCGCTGTTGTACCATTTCATATCACGGAGAGTAAAGGTCCAGGTAAGACCATCATCGGAAGTCTCCCACTTCTCTGCAACTGCAGGAAGAACATTTCCGACACTGTCGTACTGGATGAGCCATTCCTGAGTATTAGCCGGAATAGCCATATCTCCTGTAGAAGTAGTGTTGAGGTAGTTCAGCGTAGCTACGTCATAGGAATAAACCTGACGAAATTCCGCTGCAGTGCCTCCCTCACCTGATCCGCCGCAAGCCGTGAACAGTCCCATGACCATTACTAAGACAAGGGCGCTTGCTAAAATTTTCTTTTTCATTTCTTCCTCCCTGTTCTCTGTGTAACAGATTTAAGATATCGTAGCAGCTTGTGTCCTCGCACATCGCATCGTGCAGCTGCTTAATAGATTGCCTAGTAAATAAGCAAGCTTTATGCCAAATTTACAGAAAAATATGTACGGTGTTTTTTCTATGTTTTTTCACTCGCTTCTAAAAGTTGACACGGGTTTTGCATATATTCCATCCGGGCGTACGAGTGCCCGCCAGACATCGAAACAGCAATGAAACACGAGGTGAAATGAATGTTTGACACGAAAGTTTTAGACGAATACCTTGAAGCCCTGTTTAAAAGGAAAGAATATCCCAGCGTCACGGTGTGCGTGCGCGGTCCGGAAGGTGTGGTATTCGAAAAGGGATACGGCTATGCCGATATGGCTAAAACAAAGCCTGCAAACCCTGACACTATCTACGGTATTGCTTCCATGAGCAAGTCCCTGACAGCTCTGGCATGCGCCATACTGCAGGCGGAAGGGAAACTTGACTATTCTGATCCGGTCATAAAGTACTTCCCGGAATTCAGAGTTCCCGGAACACCTAAGGAAGCTGTGACATTAAGGCATCTTGCGATGCATACTGCAGGAGTTCCGCCTATTCCGCCTCTGGAATGGTCCATAGTGATGAACTCCGTCGAAAGGGATACGGAATATTCCAGGAAACTCCGTGCTTCGTCTCCTAATAAAATGGATACCATTGAAGATATCATCGATTATATCGCAAACAGCGGCGCATATGAGCCTTTAGGCGCACCCGGAGAGTACATGAGCTACTCCAATGAAGCGTACGCAATCCTGTCATACGTCGTTGACAAAGCTGCCGGAATGACTCTTGAAGAGTTTCTGGATAAGCGGATTTTCAAGCCCCTCGGCATGAACAGATCGGTTCTCGACCTGGACGGCTCCGAAGCTGAAAGCATGTCAGGCGGAAATATCACGGAGCTCTTTGAAAGGGATGATAACGGTAATCTCTATTCTGATAAGAACTGGTCTGTTCTTCCTCCGTTCAGAGGCTGTGCCTGTGTAAAATCAACGGCAAACGATATGTCTAAATATTATCTGATGCTTGCTCAGGGCGGAAAATTCGAGGGAAAACAGATAATACCCGCCGAAGCCGTTGAATTCTCATCGGCCATGAATTCCCTGAAACTCCGAGACCTTTCTACTGCTTCGGTCTCAATAAGCGCACCAGAGCAGGAAGAGTCATCTGCGAACATTCCGGCGGACTTCACGGAGTGTCCACCAACGGCGGACTTATAAAGGAAGAATGCAGAAAACCGGGTTATTCGGTTGTAGCGCTTTGTAACCTTGGAGATGCCTCCACCGAAAGTTTTATGTGGGCATGTTACAACATGATTTTAAATCTTCCCCTCGATACAAAACACTATTGGGCCATCCCTAACGGAAAGCAGTTCAGCGCTCCGGAGATGGTCACCGGAACCTACATAAGCCGGGAGGGAAACCCTTCTTACTGTATCGTTACCGAAGACAGCGACGGCAGCCTGAAGGCCGAGTATCACGACGCTCCATACAATCTTCACTACTGTGGCGGAACTCTTTTCAGCGCCAGAACCGAGGAGGACCCCGATACCCAGCAGACCACCATGGAATTCTATATCAGGAACGGAAAAGCCTGGGCCGTAAGGTGTTACACGAGAATCTATCAGAGACTGGAAAATTGACATCAGATTACTTTCTCTCATATTTTTCTATTTTTTTAAACGCATCTGATTTTCAGATGCGTTTCTGTTATTCAATTCAATGCGATAATTGGGTTTTATCTCGGATTATTTATATAAAACCCAATTAAACCGCATTTATTTGCATATATTCACTTTACTTTCACAGCTCCTTTTGGCATAATTAACATAAAGTTCACATTGAACAGTGATTATCAGAGAGGATTTTATGAAAAAAATAGCCATAATTTATTCTACCCGTAACAACATCGGGCTTTCACGCTTTATCGCTAACAGCGTAGACGAAGTATTCGATGAATATGCATATGCGAAAAACTACTTTCTTGATGAGCTCAGTCCTGACTACAGAATAACTGCGGACGCATATCTTTTAACTGACAGCTCCGTCATAACTCCTGCAAGACCTCACCTTGACAGCTTCGATAATCTGGTAGTGCTGTCAAGAGACGTTAACAGCAATAACATTTCACCCCTCGACAGCCTTCCCGCAGGCACTAACGCCCTGGTGGTAAACGATTCGTATAAATCATCCATAGAATGTATGTACAGTCTGTATAACCTGAATATAAGCCATATCAATTTCTTTCCCTTTGATCGGGAAATTGAACTCAGTGAGAAGGACTGCTCTATCTTTGACGTAGCCATAACTCCCGGTGAACCTCATCTTATCCCACCGTTCTTCAGCGAAATCATAGATATCGGTCCGAGAGAAATCAGCCCGGAAACCTTTTTCAGGCTCACCGAGATCCTCTCACTCGATAATGACAAGGTCCACAGGAACATCATAAAGCATATAAAAGATATGTCAGACCCCGGCATAGGCACGTACAACACATATCTCAACACTCTCTTAAAGGAGCGTGTTTACAACCGTTTCATTAACGCTTCTGAACTGGCCGTAATAATCGTAAACGAAAGGTATGACATCATCTTTGCCAGTGACAAGGCAAACTCCAAAATACTTCACAACCTTCTTTCGAAGAGGGATACAGAAGCGGAGGGCAGCCTCTACAAGTTGAATCTGCGTCAGACCGGCTGGTTCCACGTTCTGGTAAGCGACCAGACCAAGGACAAGCTCGCCAGCATCTACGGCGAGAGATACCTTATATCCAGGGAGGCTATTTCCGTAATGGATGAAATACTGGGATACTGCATTACGCTGAAGAGCGAGAAACCTGTTCAGAGCCAGGAACAGCCTTCATATAAAAAGACTGACGGAATGACAGCAAAATACAACTTTTCCGATATAGTTCACGGTTCTACCGTTATGGAGCAGTGCATAAACTCAGCAAAAACAGCAGCACGCACCGAGCATACCGTCCTCGTAACGGGTCAGAGCGGCACAGGCAAAGAACTAATTGCTCAGTCCATCCACAATTACTCCCAGAGAGCCGACGCTCCGTTTATCGCCGTAAACTGCGCTGCGCTTCCTGAAACCCTTCTTGAATCCGAGCTTTTCGGATACGAGAGCGGCGCTTTCACGGGAGCCAAAAAGTCCGGTAAGGCCGGACTTTTCGAACAGGCGGACGGCGGTACCATATTTCTTGATGAAATCGGAGACATATCGCCTCAGATGCAGATTTCTCTCTTGAGAGTCCTTCAGGAAAAACAGATTATGCGAGTGGGCGGCACTTCCACTATTTCTGTGGATACGCGGGTTATTGCCGCCACCAACAAGAATCTTGCTGAAGAAGTTAAAAAGGGAAATTTCAGAGAGGATCTTTTCTACCGTCTCAACGTAATTACCGTCAACGTACCCGCTTTATCGGCGAGAAAGGACGATATTCTGCCTCTCATGCTGCACTTCCTCGGAGATAATTACAGTTCGCTTACCGATGAGGATAAAGAGTTTCTGAAGCTTTACGCATGGCCGGGAAATGTAAGGGAACTTGAAAGTGTGGCAACTTATTTTGAAACGTTCAAAACGCTGCCGGCATACCTTAACATATATGACGAAAGCGGAAACATCCTGCCTGCGGGAGAAACGCCGGGAATACCCGCATTTGATATAGAAAATATAAAGCACCAGATCCTCGATATAATTTCTTCCGGCACGCAGCTGTCACACGGAATCGGAAGAAACGTGCTTTCCAAAAGGCTTAAGGATCGTGGCATTTCAATCGGTGATAAGAATCTCAGGGAAATACTGAAAAGTATGAGCGACAATTCTCTCATTACTATCGGTACGGGTCGAGCCGGCATGAGAATAACCTCCAAGGGTTATCAGACTCTTAAAATCCTGAGCTACATGCCTAAGTAACCGGTTTTTCTTTCATTTCACTTAAAAATATGTTATTATTTAAAGTAGATTTTTAAAAAAAGAAGGTTGACACATGAAAGCATTGGATGAAATTGACTTCAGAATACTAAAAAAATTAAGTTCCAACGCCAGAACTCCTCTTAAAGACCTGTCGGCTCACGCATATCTTACGACGCCGGCCGTTTCCGCACGCCTGGACAAGCTGGAGAAGGAAGGCTACATTAAAGGCTATCATGCGGAAATAGATCTTGAAAAAATGGGATATATCGTCAAAGCCTTCATAATGATTACTGTTGAACCTGAAGACAGAGAGAAGTTTACGGATTTTGTAAAGGGTGAGCCTAACGTAATCGAGTGCCACCACATTACAGGGCCCTACTCCATGCTCATGCAGGTCGTGTTTACCACTACGTCCGCACTGGATGAATTTCTGGGAAGGCTGCAGGTGTTCGGAAAGACCGAAACCCAGGTTGTCTTTTCAACCATAATGGAAAACAGAAGCGTAGTGCTGTAAAGGAAAGCGGGGACGGATCATGTATTCCAGCAGAAAAAGAAACAAGTATATATTCGCCCGGCGTAAGAAAAGCTATTATGTAGTCAGAGGCATAGGCGCTGCCGTAGTATTCCTGCTCCTCTGTCTTCTTATCATGTTCATATACGTCAATCTTTTCGGTATTAATTCCAAGGTTCATCTGACAGACAAGACACCGAAGGCTGAAATAAACTCTCAGGTGATGGCGTCCTCTTTCATAGAATCCATCGATGACGGCGGCACCGTCTCGAAAGATGCGGCCGTGGATACGTCCGCCCTTGGAAAAACCGAATGCACCGTTCTGATATCCATAGACGGAAAAGAAAAAGAGTATTATATGGACATTGAGATTCAGGACACTACTGCTCCCGTCATAGAATGCGGATCTGTAGTCAATGTTCTGAAAGGAAGCAGTCCGGATATGTCGGCTCTCGCTAAAGCTGGCGATAATTCGGGAGAGGAAATAACTCCGGAGCTCACCGGCACTTTCAGTACGGATAAAGCCGGCGCTTTCGACCTCAGCTTTACTGCTTCCGATTCTTCGGGAAACGAAAGCACTCAGGATTTTACCCTTAATGTAATCGACTTATCGGCTTATGGCGAAATCCCTGAAAACCTGAAGGATGAGGACGGAAATATCAGCTTTATGACCGATAAGGGCTTTTCCGGCAATATAGACAGATACGGAGTAGTCACAGTCGATGAGACGGTAATAGTAAACGGTAGTATTCCGCTTCAGCCTTCATACGGACCGGGAATAGGCGGTGATGCCTATAATTCATTTCTGGAACTTCGGAATGCTGCAGCGGCTGACGGTATAAGCCTTTACATGACATACGGTTTCAGAAGCTACGCCGTTCAGAACCGCCGATATGCTACAATGGTGAGCAATTTCGGCGAGGAGAAAGTCCGCAGCTTCTGTGCAGAAGCCGGATGCTCCGAGCACCAGAGCGGTCTCGCTTTTGATGTCAATACGGCCAACGATAGTGCAGACCCTGATCTTGCCTCCGAATTTGCGAAAAGCGATGCCGGAAAATGGCTTGATGAAAACTGCAGTAAATACGGCTTCATCATCAGGTATCCTGACGGCAAGGAATCCGAAACCGGTCTGTCATATGCTCCATGGCATATCCGCTACGTCGGAAAGGAGCTTGCCGAAAAGCTTTATAACGATGGCGACTGGATAACGCTTGAGAGCTACTTTGGAATTTCCGCATAGAAAAACCCCTGTTCCAATCAGTTGGCAACAGGGTTTTTTTTCGTTTCAACGTGCGCAGAAACTTCTATCCGCTATTTTGCAATATGCTCCGCATCACAGTAGATACATCTGTAGGCCTTGCGCTCTTTGTCCACCAGCTTGAAGGTGTGAACGATTTCCTGCTCTACGCTCGTGATACATCTCGGATTCTTGCACTTCACCACATTGGTGAGGGTCTCCGGAAGCTCCAGATGAACCTTCTTATGAAGCTCTCCGTCCTTTACGATGTTGACAGTGATGTTGTTGTCCACGTATCCCAGCACATCCAGGTCAAGTTCGATCTTCTCGTCGATTTTGATAATATCTTTTTTTCCGTACTTGGTGCTCGTCGCATTCTGGATGACCGCCACGCATGAATCTATTTTATCGAGGCCCAGAAGCTCATATATCTGAATTGCTTTTCCCGCTTTGATATGGTCTAAAACGATACCGTTGTTTACTCCATCTATGTTCATGTTTTACCTCCTGATTTTTTATAATATGACTTTGCGCCGCATGTTCCGGCTCCGGATAATCTACGCTCTCTTGATTCCGAGAAGGAAGAGAATAAGCGCCATTCTTATGTGCTTTCCGCAGAGAGCCTGGAAGAAGTAGCATGCTCTCGGATCGTCATCCACCTCTACCGAAATCTCGTTTACTCTTGGCAGCGGGTGCATTATCGTGAGATCTTTCTTTGCATTTTCCAGCTTCTCCAGATTGAGAATGTAGCTGTCCTTAAGTCTGATATAGTCTTCTTCGTTGAAGAATCTTTCTCTCTGAACACGGGTCATGTAGAGTATATCAAGTTCAGGCATCGCTTCGTCAAGGCTTTCCACTTCAACCCACTCTGCGCCTGCGGCATCCATCTTTTCCTTTACGTATTCAGGTACCTGCAGTTCCTGCGGTGAGATGAGAACGAACTTGATATTCTGATATCTTAACATTGCTTCTATCAAAGAGTGAACTGTGCGTCCGAACTTAAGGTCTCCGCAGAGTCCTACGGTCATGTTGTCCAGTCTGCCCTTCTTTCTCTTGATTGTGAGAAGGTCGGTGAGAGTCTGGGTCGGATGGAAGTGTCCGCCGTCTCCTGCGTTGATGATTGGAACGGTGGTTCTCTGTGCTCCTACTATAGGCGCACCCTCCTTAGGATGTCTCATGGCTATGATATCAACATAGCACCCTACTGTTCTTATCGTATCGCTTACGCTTTCGCCCTTTGCCGCGGAGCTGGATCCCGCTTCGGAGAATCCCAGTACGCTTCCGCCCAGTTCCAGCATGGCAGCCTCAAAGCTGAGTCTGGTTCTGGTGCTTGGTTCAAAGAAGAGTGTTCCCAGTTTCTTATGGGCGCAGATGTCTTCATAAGCGCTGTGGTTTTCCACAATGTCATCTGCCACTCTGATGAGTTCGTCAATTTCCTCTACAGTAAAATCTGTAATGTTGATGAGGTTTCTGATTTCGTTCATTACTTATCTCCTTTCATCCAGCCCTCGTCAGAAGGGTTGTCTCTAAACTTTAAAATTCTCTCTATATCTTCACGTGCTATTCTGCCGGTTTCAGCAGCTGCCTCTGCAAGCGTGTCAAGATCACAGAGGCTCACGTTTCTGACATTGTGCTCCGAAAGCCTTTCAAGGCCTTTTTTCATTCCGTATGTGAATATGCTGGCAATTCCCAGAACCTCCGCTCCCGCCTCGCGAAGGGCTTCGACCGTATCTACGGCTGAGCCTGCTGTGGATATGAGATCCTCTATTACCACTACCTTCTGTCCTTTTTCAAGTCTGCCTTCTATGCGGTTGGTTCTGCCGTGATCCTTTGCAGAGCCTCTCACGTATCCCATGGGCATATTCAGAATGTGTCCGTTGATCGCTGCGTGAGCGATTCCTGCCGTGCTCGTTCCCATGAGAATCTGGCACTCCGGATATTCGGTTCTTACGATTTCTGCAAGTCCTTCCTCTATCATGGTTCTGACGGCAGGCGCAGTCAGCGTAAGCCTGTTGTCACAGTATATGGGGCTCTTGATTCCGCTTGCCCACGTAAATGGCTCGTCCGGCCTTAAAAATACCGCTTCTATGGAAAGAAGCCCTTCGGCAATTTCTCTCTTCATCTTATTTCTCCTCTCCGGTAAATTCAGCAAGGCATCTTTCGTATGCCCCTACAGGGTCTTCGGCTTTTGTTATAGGGCGTCCCACCACTATGTAGTCAGAGCCCAGCTTCTTCGCGCCTTCAGGAGTCGTGATTCTCACCTGATCGTCCTTTGCGGAATCGGCGAATCTCACTCCCGGTGTTACCGTCACAAAGTCGTTTCCGCACGCATCGTGAATCATTCCCGATTCCAGCGGCGAGCAGACAACGCCGTCAAGCCCCGCCTTCTTCGCGTTCTGTGCGTACCTTATGACAACGTCCTCCAGCTTTCCGTCTATGAGAAGCTCTTCGTTCATTCTTTCCTGGCTGGTGGACGTAAGCTGTGTCACGGCTATGAGAAGAGGGCCTTCATTGCTGTCGCCCTTAAGCCCACGCTTTGCCGCCTCCATCATCTCGACGGTTCCCGCCGCATGAACGTTCACCATGTCTATGGAGAGCCTCGACAAAGACTTCATGGCCTTTTCCACAGTGTTCGGAATGTCGTGGAGCTTCAGATCGAGGAATATCTTATGTCCCCGGTTCTTGATTTCCCTTACGATTTCAGGTCCCTCGGCGTAAAAGAGCTCCATGCCGATTTTGACATACGGTTTGCGGCCGGTAAACTTATCGAGAAAGGCCAGGGTGTCCGCCGCAGTCGGAAAGTCCAGCGCCACTATTACATCTTTTCCCATATGTTCCTACCTCCTTAAACTATTCCTACGATATCGCTTAATCTTTCTATTCCCAGCCTGTCCATGAGGGCCGGAAGTTCTTCTATTATCTCCTTGCAGGCGTAAGGATTGACAAGATTGGCCGCTCCCACCTGAACGGCTGAAGCTCCCGCCATCATCATCTCTATTACGTCCTCTGCCTTTGATACGCCGCCCATTCCTATGACGGGAATTTTCACGGCGTGATATACCTGGTTCACCATGCGGACGGCCACCGGAAAGATTGCAGGGCCGGAAAATCCGCCCATGCGGTTTGCTATCACCGGCTTTCTCGTCCGTATGTCTATCCTCATTCCAAGCATTGTGTTTATGAGGCTCAGTCCGTCGGCTCCAGCCTCCTCGCAGGCGCAGGCGATTGAAACTATGTCGGTCACGTTAGGGCTCAGCTTTATGTATACGGGTTTTTTCGTCGCCGCCTTTACGACCTTTGTAATCTCCGCCGCGCTTTCGGGCAGAACCCCGTAGGCCATGCCGCCGTTGTGGACGTTGGGACAGCTGACGTTTACCTCTATGATTCCCACCTGCTCCTCCTTATCCATGGCGCGGGCGCAGTATTCGTACTCCTCCGGCGAAAACCCGCTTATATTTGCTATGAGAGGTTTTTTGAATATCTTCCTCAACTCCGGAAGCTCCTCCTCGCAGACCTTTTCCACTCCCGGATTCTGAAGTCCCACGGAGTTTATGAGTCCGGCCGTGCATTCCGCGATTCTCGGCAGGGGATTTCCCAGTCTCGGGTCCTTCGTCGTACCCTTAAAGGAGATGGAGCCCAGAATATTTATGTCGTAGATTTCCGCAAACTCTTTGCCGTATCCGAAGGTTCCGCTGGCAGGAATCACCGGGTTGTCAAGGGTTATACCGCTTAAGGTCACTCTTAAATCTGCCATTTTATCTCCTCCTTATAGAATATTGGGCCGTCCTTGCAGACCCTCTTGTATCCCGTCACGGTCTCCATGGTGCATCCCATGCAGGCTCCGAATCCGCACGCCATTCTTGCCTCGAAGCTGAACTGGCCGTCAGGAACAACGTCGTATATCGCCTTAAGCATGGGAACAGGTCCGCAGGCAAAAGCGTAGTCGTATGCCTTGTCCTTCATTGCGTCTGTGACAAAGCCTTTAACGCCGAAGCTTCCGTCGACGGTAGTGATGATTGGATCTATTCCTATCCTTCTGAAGTCTCTTGCCATTATTATCTCATCTGCAGTGTTAAACCCGAGGATAACATCGGGCTTCATGCCCTTTTCTGTCATCGTCTTCGCCAGTCCGAGCATTGGAGGAACCCCTATGCCGCCGCCTACAACCACTGGATTTCTAACCTTATCGCCTAATGCCGATATATCGAATCCATTGCCCAGAGGCATGAGAACGTCGAGCTTAGCGCCTGCTTTCATAGCCGCAAGTTCCGCCGTTCCTCCTCCCACTACCCGAAACACTATGGTAAGTGAGTCATCGCTCCAGCTGCTTATGGAAATGGGCCGTCTCAGGTAAAATCCCGGAACTGTGATGTTTATAAATCTTCCCGGTCTTTCTATGTCCCTGCAGTCGCCTTTAAGCGTCATGGAGTATACGTCCTTTGTCAAAGGCGTCAGCCCTGCGACTTCCATAATCCTTCTTTCCATGGCATCCTTCTCCTCTACATAAAAACAGGTCTGCCGTGATGTCTACTGGACAAAACGGTCAGACCTGTCAGTAATTTTAAAATATAAATCAGAAAATAAATAAGAAGGGCGCTGAACCTGTAAGGTTACGAGACAGTGTATATCTGTTTTCCTTCTAAAAGTTCCCATTGCGGCTCCCTTCATCGTACTCTGTTTACTTTTGCTCAAATCTTCAATATGATATCATGGGTTATAGGCTTTGTCAACAGGTTCGCAGCAGATCTTAAGTAAAAATTCTCAGCTGTCCTCCTGCGGTCGTTGGTGGCGCTCTGTGATGACGGTGCGCGATATCGCGGCGTGATGGAGGTGACAAATAATGCGCCTGTCTCCGCTTTTGTCACCATGCCCCATGTATTATCCATGATTTCGACGATTTTTCGGGCAAAATGGTGACCAATTAAGTATATTTATTAGAATGTGTCACCGCAAAGCGCTGTATATGCTCATTTATGGTGACAATGGTGACACGACAGCAAAACCAGCATATATGTGTCACCACTCTCCGTTTCCATTTTGTCAGCACGCTGACCATGCGCTTGTATTTCGACCCCCGGCAGAAAACCGGGGGTCGAAAACGTAAGAAGGATAATATTTATTTAGCTTATAGGCTATTAGAATGGACCGTAGTTGATTGCGTCGGCTATTGCTATGAGTATGTATGCCGAAACGATCATTGTTACGAATACCTTCCAGGACATCTTCAGCCACTTGCCGTAGTTGATACCGCAGAGCGAGCAGGAGATAAGTCCGCCGCCCGGCCAGAACATGTTGGTGATTCCGTCGCCGAGCTGATAGGTGAGTACCATAACCTGCTGATTTATTCCCAGCATCTTTCCAAGCGGGCTCATGATAGGCATCATCATGAGAGCCTTTCCTGAACCGGATACAACGAAGAAGTTGAATGCGGTTACGAACAGGAACAGGATGAGCAGCGTAACCATTGGGCTCATTCCGTCAAGGGAATTACCAAGCGCGTATACCACGGTGTCCATGATTTTTCCCTGCTTCAGGAGAACCATTACGGACTGGGCAAGGCCGATTGCAAGTGCTGCGGTCATTACCTGCGCTGCGCCCTGTGAGAACACCTGGCAGAACTGGTTAGGGTTTATTTTGAATATAAACGCAATGAATATAGCGTATACTACGTAATATGCTGCGAACTGTGCAAGGCTGAAGCTGAGAACCAAACATCCGTAAGCAAGCCATATGCAGAGAATTACGAAGGCGATGAGAGCAACGGCTTCCCTCCAGGTGAAGTTGGACTTTTCGCCGGACTCGCCTGCTTCTTCCTTTGCCTTAAGCTCGGCAAGCTGCGCCTGATACTCGTCTGCAACGTAGCTCTTGCTCGGGTCTTTCTTAATTCTGCGGATGTACAGCATAAGTCCTACGAATCCGATGGTTGCAAGTATCAGGAATACGATAAATCTGTATCCGATGCCGGAGAAGATTGGAAGTCCGACCATCTCCTGAGAAATGCCCGTCGTAAACATGTTTACCATGCCGCATGCAAAGCCTGCAGTTGCTGCGAACATAATGGTGCCTCCGGCTACCAGTCTGTCATATCCAAGAGTCATAACCAGAGAGGTTACGATAGGGAAGAAAGGATATACACCTTCGCCTGCTCCCAGGATATTCATTCCTGCAAAGTACAGGTAGAATATGATAATTGCGATTATGTTCTTGCCTTTTGTTATTTCGGAAAGCTTCGTAATTCCCACGGAGAGAGCACCGGTGTGATTGAGGATTCCAAGGCTACCCGAGCAGAGAAGCAGGGAACCCATGATGGTTGCACCGTTTACAAAGCCTGTGTACAGGGCTGAGAAGAAGTCCTGAAAGCTGATAGGGTCATCGTTTTCGATATACGAGAATTCATCCGGATTGATTGCGCCCGATTCGTCGGTAGCAAACTGTCCGTTAGGCACTATATAGGAAAGTATAGTTACCAGGATCATGATAATGAACATTATCACGAAAACGTGAGGCATCTGAAAGCCTTTCTTTTTCTTTTCTAACGTTTCTCCCATTTTGATTCTGGCACGCTTTAAACGCGCGCGTCCTCCTTTTTCTTTTTCTTCCGTTTTAACTTGTAACATACGGCAGCTCCATCTGCCGGTTTTCAGGTCTTGAGCACCTGTAAAGCCTTTAAGCTTTTCGTTACGCCTTCATTAATAAGCATTTTTTGTGCCAATTGCACGTCAATTCTTCAAAATGTTAAAATTACCCCGTTTTGATGTCAAAATTAAAAAATCTTCGATGAAATTATGGTGTTTTGTAAATTTTACTTTACAAAAACGTAAATTTTACTTTACTTATATAAAAATTCTTTGGCTTGATACCCTGTATGGGCCGTGATATAATTTTCTAAAAATAAATCTCTTTTACCTTATTTTCGGTCTTGAGCACACCGGTAAAGCCGCGGCGATTAGCATATCGCCGGCAGCAGGAGGGAGAATAATTATGAACATTTTAGAATCCGCAATAGCTATACAGGATCAGATAAAGGAATACAGACACCACATCCACAGAAATCCGGAAATAGGTTTCTATCTGCCAAAGACGGCCGCCTATGTCCAGGAAAAGCTGGCTGAAATGGGTATTGAGTCACAGCTCTGCGGCGGTCCGATAGACGATAAGGTCAGACAGAAATTCGTCGTTGCAGGATTTCCGGACATGGCCGAGTCCACAGGCGTAGTTGCAACCATCGGTCACGGCGAACCGTGTTTTATGTTAAGAGCCGATATGGACGCACTTCCTATGACCGAAACTCCGGGCCTTGTTGATTTCACATCCGAAATACCGGGCGTTGCCCACATGTGCGGACACGACGCTCATACTGCAATGCTTCTCGGCGCTGCTAAGTTATTAAAGGAGAGAGAAAGCGAACTTAAAGGAACTGTTAAGCTGATGTTCCAGACAGGAGAAGAATGCGGCTGCGGTTCCCGTCTCATGATAGAACACGGTCTTTTAGAGAATCCTAAGGTTGATGCGGCTTTTGCAATTCACGTAATGAGCGAGCAGGAACTCGGAACCGTGGGATTTACACCGGGAATAACTTCTGCAGCCATGGACACATTCATGGTTAAGATTAAGGGCAGGGGCGGTCATTCATCCACTCCTCACCTCTGCATCGACCCTCTCATGATTGCCAACCAGCTTTACACCACATTAAATCTTCTTCCGGGAAGAGAAATCGATCCGAGAGAGACCGTTGCTCTGACTTCGGGAAGAGCCGGAGGCGGAACAGCTGTAAACATTATACCTGATGAGGCTGAAGTAATGGTAGCCGCCAGAACCTTCAACAGGGAAGTAACTCATCATATAGTAGAGAGAATACCTGAAATCGTCGACCACACCGTTAAGATGTGGAGAGGCAGCTACGATATGATAGATTTCCATACTCCTTCAACATACAACGACGAAGCTCTCTGCGATGAACTGAGACCATCCATTGAAGAAGTCATGGGTAAAGATAAAGTGTATGTAGCGCCTTGCATGGCAGGAACCGAAGACTTCGGATACGTGGGAGAAGAAATCCCTGCAATGTACGCAACATTAGGCGTAGGCGGAAAGGGCGCCGCTCCTATGCATAACCCGAGCATGTTCGTAGATGAATCCATGCTTGCATACGGTACTGCATTACACGTGACAGTAGCTGTTAACTGGCTTGAAAACCACAGTAAATAATTAAGAAAGAGAGTGTTTGACATGAAAAAGTATGACGTACTCTATGTAAACGGAAAGGTTTTCACATCAGATAAAGAACATCTATATGCTGAAAGCTTTGCCGTAAAAGACGGAAAAATCGCATGGGTAGGAAACGATGCGGAGGCACAGGCTGCCGACGCGGAAAAAACCGTGGATCTGGGCGGAAAAAGAGTTCTTCCGGGCTTTGTAGACAGCCACATGCACGCGATTATGCTTGCAGACTGCTGCCGTCAGATTTCGGCCCTTCCTCCTGCAGTAAACTCCATAGAAGAGCTGGTGGAGGAGATAAAGAAAGTAAGAGCGCAGCAGGAAGCCGGACAATGGATTTTCGGCTGGGGCTACGATGAAGGCAAGCTTGCCGAGCACAGAGCTCCTAACAGATACGACCTGGATAAAGGCGCTTCCGATTCTCCTGTAATGGTAAAGAGAACCTGCGGACACATCTGCGCTGTAAACAGCAAGGCTCTTGAAATGGCAGGCGTAACGAAGGACACTCCGGATCCTGAAGGCGGAAGAATCGGCAGAGATGAAAACGGCGAGCCTGATGGAGTCCTCTACGAAAACGCAAGAAACCTTATGGACTGCATCATGCACACCAAGACCGAAGACGATATGGCCGACGACCTTATGGCTCTCGATGAGATTCTTCTTTCCCAGGGCGTTACCACGGGAGCAGACATGGGAGAATTCGGCGGCGTAGATTTCAGAAAGGTCTATGGAGAAGCCATTAAGAGAGGCTTCCACATCAGAGTTGCCGCATATCCTATGTGGGACTGCGTTGCAGATGACCCTGATTTCACCATAACCGACGAGGATATGAACCCTGAAAATCAGTTCAGAATGGCAGGCGTTAAGCTCATAGGCGACGGAAGCGTATCCGGAAGAACCGCATGGTGCGACGTTCCTTACCTTGACAGAGAGGATCCGACAAAGCTTTCAGACGAGTACGGAATTCCTGTCTGCACTCCTGAGGATATCGAAAAGGCAAAGGCATTCTGCAAGAAGCATCACTGCCAGCTTTCCTATCACGCAATGGGCGCAAGAACCATAGACAGAGCTGTAGGCGCAGGTTACGGTGAAAAGTCCTGGCTCAAAGATAACTTTAAGAAAACTCCTTACCTGAGAATAGAGCATGTTGCAATGCCTACGGCCGATGCAATCAAGAAGGCTGCCGAGGCCGGCATCGCATTCGTAACTCAGCCTATATTCCTCTATGCGGAAATAGAAAGCTATCTGACCAATATGGGTCTTGAAAGAACCCAGACAAATTACCCGATAAAGGATTTCATAGAGTCCGGCGTTCAGTTCTCCTTCAGCACCGATGCTCCGGCAACTGCCTGGGCAACTCCGTCAGAACCGTTCGCATGCCTGAAAGGTGCAGTAACCAGAAAAGCATATGACGGAACCGACTGCGGACAGGAGCACAGGGTTGATATCGAAACAGCCATCATTCTCTACACCGCAGAATCCGCTCCAATGCTCGGATTTGAAAAAGTCGGAATGCTGAAAGACGGTTTTGCTGCCGACTTCATCGTTCTGGACAAGGACGTTCTCAATATCCCGGCAGAGGAAATCGATACCGTCACCGTAGAAAAAACCTACGTTGCCGGAGAATGTGTATATAGTAAATAATCGCCTTTCTTAAACAAAAAACGAAAATGAGCCCTGACAGATTCATCGCAAAACTGCCGGGGCTCATTTCTATTCTAAAATCATATCGCCCTTTTTCACGGAAAGGTCGTACTTGTGAAGCTTCTGGTTAAGACTCTGGCGGCTTATTCCCAGTGACTCCGCCGCAGCGGCAAGGGTCTTGTTATCCTCTATGGCTCTGCCTATCATAGTTTTTTCATAAGCGTCAAGCCTGTCCTTAAGGTTTCCCGTAAAGCTGAGA
>DXHZ01000056.1 GCA_019113145.1 Candidatus Avanaerovorax faecigallinarum | reverse complement strand
GCTAAAGGCCAACATATGCGGAGGATATTTGGCGGATCAATGGATGCTTTACGACTTTGACCATAATGATAAGCATGAGTATCTATCTGAGTTTGACTGGTATCGTTCACGTTATATAAACGAACCGTTTGATTTTTTACTGAATAATAAGATTGCAGCAACAGAAATCCTGAAGCAATATGTCAGAGTTCCGGAAATATTTGCGATAAAGAATAAAGGCATCTTATCAACATTTGAAAAAGAAGTGATAGATTATAAAGATGTTATAGAGATACTGAAGCGTGAAAAAAGTCTTTTTATAAAGCCATATGGTGCGGGAAAGGGAACGGGCGTCAATAGGCTAAAACATTTAGAGGATGCCTTTTACATAGATGACAAAGAAGTTGACGAATCTGATATAATGGATGTGCTGGCAGATAGAGATAATTGGATTCTGTGTGAAACTATAGTACAGCATTCGTATGCAGATCATATATATGACAAGACTGTGAATACAATGCGCATAATAACTTTAAGAGATATTTCAACGAATGAATTTAAAGTCTTCTTTGCGGTTCAGCGTATAGGCACTTCTGAGACAATACCTGTGGATAATGGAAGCCGGGGAGGACTTGTCGCCAATATAGATATAGATACGGGTGTGCTATCAGAGGCACGTTGTTTACATAACAGGAATGTATATGAAAACCATCCGGATTCAGGTGCAGCGATTAAGAATACAAAAGTGCCTGAATGGGATAGAATAAAGAGCGATGTGCTTGAGCTAGCAAGGAAGATGCCATATATGTATTTTATCGCTTGGGACATCGTTCTTACAAAAGAAGGTATTGCCGTAATAGAGGCAAATACATCGTCAGGTGTTAATATAATACAGTTGTGGGGTGGACAGCGAAATGATGAACTTGGAGATTTTTACAGGCATCATAATGTAATCAAGTAATAATATTAGCGATATGCTGTGCGTCGTCAGACACATCAAGGACGCCTTCTTTTAGAGGGCGTTTTTTGTATGCATAAATGACAAGATATTTATAAGAAGTAATTTGGCACAGTGTGAAAAACTCGTTGAATATTCTGACAACAGCTATGCAATTTGATATAAGTTTGCAGTTGACTGTACATAACCCTGCCCCCTCACTTCCTGTACTCCCGCGGCAGCACACCGTAATAGGACTTGAATGCTGAGGTGAAGCGGCTCTGGCTGTCGTAGCCTACGGCGCGGGCGATATCGGCGATGGAAAGGTTTGTTTCACGGAGCATGCGGGCGGCTTCTTCCATTCTGTGCTCCTTCATGTGGGCGGCTATGGAGTTTCCGTATACGGATTTAAAGGCGACCTTCAGGGTGGTAGGATTTATCAGATACTGCCTTGCAAGGTCGTCTATTGTTATCCTTTCGTCAAGGTGCTCGGTGAGGCGGTCGTGGATTTCCCTTATTACCGTCACCATTTCCTTTTCATAGGGGGTCGGCTCCTTTGGGCAGGTTATTTCCATGACCTGCTCGATCATTTCGTGAAGAAGTCCTGCCTGAGGCGTATCAGCGGCCCGGTAGTAGACTTCTTTTCCTTTTCTCCGGCTGACTATGAGGCCGCAGTCCTTGAGCGGTCTCAGGTGGTGGGAAACTGCGGGGCTTGATATCTCCAGCATGGCGGATATGTTTATGACGCATTCCTCCCAGTGGCACAAAAGCCAGAATATGCGGACTCTGGTGGGATCGCCCAGCTGCTTGAAAACCGCGGAAACCGCCTGAAAATCATCGGTTCTGCCTATCTGCTCCTTCATTGCTTTAAGGCCGCGCTCTTCACCGTGATTGTGGGGAAGTTTGATTTCGTTCATTTTGTCTCCTTTCGCCCTATCGGAAATACTTTTCGCCCATTCGGGCAAAGAGGGCTCCGTTCCGTTGACTTGTACCGTTAAGGGGATTATACTTCAGGCATAAAGATTAAACAAGTACTTAATCGTAAAATATTAAAAGCGAACGCCGGGGCTTGGCGGACCGGGGCGAAAACTCAGGCGAATAGCAGGCAGAGCGTAACGCAACACGAGGAGGAAAAACCTATGAAAAAGACTTATGAGATCGAAGTTGACTGCGCAAACTGCGCAAACCTGATGGAGGAGGCTACGAAAAAAACCGAAGGCGTGGCCGACGCAACCGTAAACTTCATGACTCAGAAGATGACAGTGGAGTTTGAAGATGGAGCGGAAGAGAAAAAGGTTATGAAGAGCGTATTTAAGGCATGCAGAAAGGTTGAGCCTGACTGCGAGATTGACTTTTAATCAGGCGGAAAGGAGGCCTTATCCGTGCAGGAGATTATTATAAACGCCCTGCTTGGTGTGGTCATAGCAGTATCGGCGGTGTTTCTCATCGTTATTGACCGAATGAAGCGGGGCATGACAAGAAAACAGATAAAGATGATGGTGAGAATATTTATTGCCGCCGTCTTTCTTCTGATAATAAGGATGATACCGGAGGGAGTATTTGAAGCCTTTGACGATGCAGCCTTTGTCGGAGCGGGAAGGCTGGCAAGATTCATTCTCTACGCAGCCGACTATCTTATTATAGGTTACGACATACTGAGGAAAGCCGTCAGGGGAATCCTGAACGGCAGGGTGTTCGATGAGAACTTCCTCATGGCGGTTGCTACGGTGGGAGCCTTTGCCCTTGCCATATACGAAAACGGCGATTACATGGAGGCAATTGCCGTAATGCTGTTCTACCAGATAGGCGAATGGTTCCAGAGCTACGCCGTGGGAAAGAGCAGAAAGAGCATAACCGACCTTATGGATATCCGTCCCGATTACGCCAATGTCGAGGAAGGCGGAAGTCTTAAGCAGGTTGATCCCGACGAGGTGTCGGTCGGCACGGTAATCGTGGTTCAGCCCGGTGAAAAGATTCCTATCGACGGCGTGGTAGTTGAGGGAACCTCGGCGCTCAATACCGGCGCCCTTACGGGAGAGAGCCTTCCTAAAGAGGCGGGCCCGGGGGACGAGGTTATCAGCGGCTGCATAAGCATGTCGGGCCTTCTTAAGATTAGAACCACAAAGGGATTTGGCGAGTCCACAGTGTCTAAGATCCTTTACCTTGTGGAGAACGCCAGCTCGAGAAAGTCAAAGTCGGAGGACTTCATATCGAAGTTTGCGAGAATCTATACGCCGGCAGTGTGCTTCAGCGCGCTGGCCCTTGCGGTGCTGCCGCCGGTTATCACCATGGGAGCCTTTGGGGCAGACCCGGGCTGGGGAGTATGGCTTTACAGAGCCCTCACCTTCCTCGTAATAAGCTGTCCGTGCGCCCTCGTAATCAGCATACCTTTAAGCTTCTTTGCGGGCATAGGGGGAGCAAGCAGCCAGGGAATCCTTGTAAAGGGCTCCAACTACCTTGAGATTCTTTCAAAGGTGCGGACCGTGGTGTTCGATAAGACGGGAACTCTGACAAAGGGTGTGTTCAGGGTAGTCGGAATACATCACAGCGAAATGGAAGAGAAGAAGCTCCTGGAGTATGCGGCTCTTGCCGAAAGCTCGTCATCTCACCCTATAAGCAGGAGCATAAGACAGGCATACGGCGAAAGCGTAGACAGAAGCCGGGTAACGGATATTCGCGAAATCGGCGGAGGCGGCGTAATAGCCAGGGTTGACGGAATCGAAGTGGGAGCCGGAAACGACAAGCTCATGAAACAGATGAACATTCCATTCATCGAGTGCAGTCAGCCGGGAACCGTGGTTCACGTGGCCGTGGACGGAAAGTATGCGGGACATATACTCATAGCAGACGTTGTAAAGCCTGAATCAAAGGCTGCTATATCTGCCCTTAAAGCTTCGGGCGTCGAAAATACCGTGATGCTTACGGGGGATTCGGAGAAAGTGGCCGACAGCGTAGCCGCGGAACTTGGCATAGACACCGTTTACAGCAGGCTTCTTCCGGCGGACAAGGTGGAGAAGATAGAAAGCATCATAGAGGGCGCGGGAAAGGGAAAGGTCGCCTTTGCCGGAGACGGTATAAACGACGCGCCGGTGCTCTCAAGAGCTGATATAGGAATAGCCATGGGAGCCATGGGTTCGGACGCGGCAATAGAAGCCGCCGACGTGGTGCTCATGGACGACGATCCGCGTAAAATATCTAAGGCTATAAGGATTTCGAGGAAGTGTCTCAGAATAGTCTATGAGAACATCACCATGGCCCTTGTGATAAAATTCGCCTGCCTCATACTTGGAGCGGTGGGAATAGCCAATATGTACCTTGCCATCTTCGCCGACGTAGGCGTTATGGTCATAGCGGTTTTAAACGCCGTAAGGTGCCTTATGGTAAAAAAGCTTTAACTTAATACTGAAGAAGGGATTGCAGATATGCCCGTGCGGAGATTTCCGCGCGGGTATTTTCATATTTTTATGCATCTGAAAATCCGTCGTGCAGGGTGAATTCATTTTTTCTGAACGATATGAGTCCGTCTTTCTTCATCCTGCTCAGTTCTCCGGACAGAGCGCTTCTGTCCACTCCCAGATAGTCGGCAAGCTGCTGTCTGTCAAAAGGTATTGAAAAATGTGGACTTCCGCTGAGAAGAGCCTGCTCTGAGAGATAAGACTGTATTCGCGCTCTCAGTGATTTTGGCGCAATGTGAATCATTCTTGCGGATAGAGCCAGACTCTTCTGAGCAGATATCTTTAACAGATTCTGTATGAGCCGCTTGTGAAAGACACATTCGTTCCGGCACGTGTTCATAATTCTGTCAATATCCAGAAACAGAATTTCGGCGGCTTCGGATGCTACGATATCGCATAGCAGTTCCGTACCGGGCATGGCTGCATAGTGTTCGGCAAACACGGCGCCTTTTCCGATGTGACCGAAAATGTTGCTCTGTCCCCAGTAAAAATTGACGGTGACATTTACACTGCCTGATTCAACAAGCCCGATTTCATGAACGGTACTTCCGGCATGAAATACGATTTCCCCCTTTTTATACAGACGCTCCCTGTATCCGAGACATGAGAGCACGCTCTGAATTTCTGTGTCAGTCATGCCGAGGAAGAGGGGCGTGGCGGACAGAAAATTAAAATCCATAATACATCCTTTGGTTGTCACAACAACATATAAGTTTCGATGATTATAGTAGAATCTATCTACAAAGTCAAGGACCACCGGACTTTTAAACTTTTAAATGCGGAGCCGGCGATCCGCTGTAAGCGCGCCGGCCCGCGTATCAAGGGGAATTACAAGGAGAAAAGAAATGGAAAAGAAAATGTTTTGCTTTCAATGTCAGGAAACGGCGAGAGGTACAGAGTGCACCATGGCGGGAGTCTGTGGGAAGACTGCGGAGACCGCAGTTATGCAGGACCTTCTGGTATATGTTACAAAAGGTCTTTCCGCTGTGACGACCGCTCTGAGAAAGGAAGGCACTGAAATCGGACAAGACGTCAATCATCTTGTCACCTTCAATCTGTTTACGACTATCACAAATGCCAACTTCGACTGTGAAATCATTGCCGACAGAGTAGAAAAGACTCTTTCGGTAAAAGAAGATCTGCTGGGTATGCTTAAGGACAGGAGCGGACTTCCGGCAGCGGCTCTCTGGAACGGAAAAAGAGAAGAATTCCCTTCTAAAGCGGTATCCGGGGACGTCGGCGTTATGTCAACAGAGAATGAGGACATACGGAGCCTGAGGGAGCTTGTTACATACGGACTTAAGGGTCTGTCTGCCTACTCAAAGCATGCAAATGCGCTGCTTAAGGATAACGAGGATGTTGACGCATTCATTCAGCGTGCTCTTGCAATGACGCTGGACGACAGCCTGACGGCGGACGACCTCGTTGCGCTGACTCTCGAAACGGGGAAATACGGAGTGGAAGGAATGGCTCTTCTGGATGCAGCAAACACGGAAACATACGGAAATCCGGAAATTACTACCGTAGATATAGGGGTGAGAAACAATCCGGGAATTCTGGTTTCGGGTCACGATCTTAAGGATCTCGAACAGCTTCTGGAGCAGACGGAAGGAAAGGGGATTGACATATATACGCATTCCGAAATGCTTCCTGCCCACTACTATCCGGCGTTCAAGAAGTATCCGCATTTTGCGGGAAACTATGGGAACGCCTGGTGGAAGCAGAAGGAGGAGTTTGCATCGTTTAACGGACCTGTTCTCATGACGACCAACTGCATAGTTCCGCCTGCAGACAGCTACAAAAACAGGCTCTGGACTACGGGTGCGGCAGGATATCCCGGATGCAGACATATAGAAGGCGGATACGGACAGGTAAAGGACTTTTCGGAAATAATCAGACAGGCGCAGGAATGTGAACCGCCTGAAGAAATTGAAACGGGTACCATAGTAGGAGGCTTTGCGCACAATCAGGTTTCGGCTCTTGCGGACAAAGTCGTGGAAGCGGTGAAGGCCGGCGATATAGACAGGTTCGTGGTTATGGCGGGCTGTGACGGCAGGATGAAATCCAGAGAGTATTATACAGAGTTTGCGGAAAAGCTTCCTGAGAATACCGTTATACTTACGGCAGGCTGCGCAAAATACAGATACAATAAACTTGGCCTGGGAGACATCGCAGGAATTCCTCGTGTACTGGATGCAGGGCAGTGTAACGATTCATATTCTCTTGCACTTATAGCTTTAGAACTTAAAGAAGCTTTCGGACTTGATGATATAAATGATCTTCCGATAGTATTCAACATAGCCTGGTACGAGCAGAAAGCTGTTATAGTACTGCTGGCTCTTCTGTATCTGGGAGTTAAGAATATACATCTGGGACCTACTCTTCCGGCATTTCTTTCCCCGGGCGTTGCAGGAGTGCTTACAGAAACATTCGGTATAGCGGGAATAAAAACAGCCGATGAAGATATAGACCTTTTCTTTGGAGAAAACAAATAGGGAAGAAAGCCGACAGACTTTAAAAAGAAGCGCAGGACGTCAGTCCCGCGCTTCTTTTATATCGTTATCAGTTTTGATCATAGTTATAGATGCTTTGACTGTATCCGGTTCCCTGTATCCGGATTCCATGGTAAGGCATTTCTTCGGACAGCCTGATACGCAACTGCCGCACTGGACACAGTCGAACGGATTAATGGTCCATGTACCGTCGGCTCTGTTTACAGTTATGGCTGCAGAAGGGCAGGCGCGCTGACAGAGACCGCAGAAAATGCAGTCTGCTATTCTGTTCTCCACGTGGCCGCGCATCCTTTCCGGATACTCGGCAGGCTCAAACGGATATTTTACGGTTGCAGGCTTACGGAAAAGATTCCCTGTTATACGGCCTGCAAGGGTGAAAAGTCTGGTCTTTTCCATTTATAGGACTCCTTTCCGGATCAGCGCTCGGTGCAGCTGATGCATGGATCTATGGTAAGTATAATCAGAGGAACGTCTGCAAGCTGGCTTCCTTTGAGGAGGGACACCATAGGCGGTATGTTGCTTGTGGTAGGAGTGCGGAGCCTGAAGCGATCCAGATATTTGCTTCCGTCGCCCTTTACGTAGTAAACAGCTTCTCCTCTCGGCTGCTCTATGCGTATGAAGGCTTCACCTTCGGGATTTCCCTTTACAGGAACGTTTATGTCTCCCTGAGGAATTTTGTTTATGGCCTGCCTTATGAGGCTGAAGCTCTGGAATATCTCGTTAAGACGGACTTCACATCGTGCAAAAGAGTCGCCGTCCTTTGATACTGCAGGTTCAAACTCCAGATCGCCGTAAGCGCAGACTCCCAGCTTTCTCGCATCGTAATCGACTCCGCTGGCTCGCAGCATAGGACCTACGGCGCCGAGAGAAACGGCCTCGTCAGCTGAAAGGATGCCTACGCCTTTCAGACGGGTCTGAACGCTGTAATCGTGAAGGAAGGTGCGCACTATAGGTTTCATCTCCCGCTCTATGTCGTCCACGGCGTGGAGAATACCGTTCAGCATGGCAAAATCCATATCTCTCTGAACTCCTCCCACCTGATTTACCGAGTGTATGATTCTGCCTCCCGTAGTTTCATCGAACATATCGAGTATTTTTTCTCTGAGACGCCAGCTTTCCATATGAAGGCTCTCAAAGCCCATGGCATCGCCCAGAAGACCGAGCCACAGAAGGTGGCTGTGTACACGGCTCATTTCCATCCAGATAGTGCGAAGATATTTTGCTCTGTCGGGAACTTCTACGTTCATGACCTGTTCTACAGCAAGGCAGTATCCCAGACCGTGGCCGCAGCTGCATATCCCGCACACTCTTTCTGCAATATATGTGTACTGTTTATAGTCGCGTTTTTTTACGAGTTTTTCAAGTCCTCTGTGGATGAAACCGATGCTGGGTATTGCTTCTTCGACGATTTCATCCTTGAGAACGAGATCCAGATGAACCGGCTCAGGAAGAACCGGATGCTGAGGACCGAAAGGTATGACACTTCTGTTTGGCATAATGGTTACTCCTTATCCCTGAACGGGGTTTCCTCGTCTATGCGGTAAATCCCGTTTCTGTAATCCGGCTTTATGTTGCATATCTTCACGCCGAAGAGCTCCGCAGCTTCGCTTTCCTGTATGAAGGCGCACGGATAAATCTGAGTGATGCTGGCAACCTCTTCGTTCTCACCGGGCTCGATTCTAAGGGTCACCATATCGTAGTCTTTGCAGAAAGAATAACTCATCTCGTATCCGCCCGGTATACACGTGGCACATATCTGCGAAAGTCTCCATCCGTCCGATTTCATATGAGCGATGGCGGGGAAGAACTCTGCCATCGACATTTTTTTTATTTCACTTCTGAAATCTTCCATAGACTCTATTTCCTTTCTCTGGATTCCATTTCAGCCTGCTTTTTATCCAGAACGGCGAGAGCTTTCACAACTCCGTCTATAATGGACTCCGGCCTGGCTGCACATCCGGGGACATATACGTCAACGGGAATAACCGTATCGACGCCGCCCTTTATATTGTAGCAGTCTTTGAATACGCCTCCCGTACATGCGCATATGCCTACGGCGACAACTACTTTGGGTTCCGGCATCTGACTGTAAATCTGTTTTACCACGCCTGCGGTCTGACTGTTTACGCCTCCCGTGATAAGGAATATATCCGCCTGAAACGGATCTCCCGTATTGATTATACCGAACCTCTCTATATCGTATTTCGGCGTAAGGCAGTCCAGAACTTCGATATCGCAGCCGTTGCAGCTTGAAGCGTCGTAGTGGAGCAGCCATGGCGATTTTGATATTTTTCCCATCGTTTTTACCTCCCGTCAGCCCAGCATGAGAACAAGTATATTAAGTCCGCCGGCCACAAAAGTCACAATCCAGCATCCAAACAGAACCGTATTCCACTTAAGGCGCGCACTGACGTTATCCAAGAGAATCTCGAATACGTAGAGAACCGCGCATATTACAAGGGCTGCAATCCAGCTCCACCATGTGCTGTTGACAAAGAACAGGAAGAAGATTCCCAGAAGGAGAATCATCTCGTAGTACTCCGCAATGGTCATTATGGCAAGAGCCGTTCCGGACATCTCGGTCGTTATACCCTTTACCATTTCCTGATGGGCATGATGGCTCGTGGAGAGGTCGAAAGGAGATTTTCTGAATTTGATCCCTGCAGTGAACATGAATCCTATGAGAAGCCCCGGCATCCAGAGGACTGCGCTGACAGGCTGGTTTATTATGGTCTCGACGTGGAACGAACCCGTTGTAAGATAAAATCCCACGGCGACCAGAAGTGTCAGAGGCTCGTAGGCCATCATGAGAACCATTTCTCTGCCCGCACCCATGTTCGCGTAAGGCGATGAATCCGATGATGCGGCCATAATGAGGAACATGTCCGCAGTGCTCAGTATAAAGAGCACCATGAGAAGGTCCGCTCCCGCAAAGAGCATGGCGCCGGCAATCATAAGTATTACCAGATAACTCATGTTCAGAAACAGCTGTACGTTATTTACGGAAATCAGCTGCTTCGAAAAGAGCTTTCTCAGGTCGTAAAACGGCTGCAGGATAGAAGGACCTTTTCTTCTCTGCATCCTTGCGCTTATTATCCTGTCAGCTCCGTCGACAAGTCCTCCGACAAAAGGTGCAAATATGAGAAAGCATAACACCATCACGACTTTGACTACCATGTCACACCTCCTATTATCAGACAGAAACCGACGATGAGGACGGCGGCGGAAATTACGATTGACGGTATCCGAAGATGTCTGCGTCCGAATTCCTCGCGCAGATACCAGTTGGTAAGATACAGATGTTCATCCTCTCCGAAGCTGTTAATGAAGAATCTGTTATCGCCTTTGTTCACTCCGCCCATATATATCGGAACGATATCGCTGTGAGACTGTCTGCTTACGAAGAACATGACAGCCGGCACGATGAAAACTGAAACGAGCATTATGGCCATGGTAGTGAGCACGCTCATAGAAAGCACGTCGTGAGTTCCTCCGAAGAGCTCCCTGACTATAGGATTGATCAGAACCTTTGCGACTGCAGGGATCAGCAGGCAGAGAAGCAGCATGGTCACCGCATGAAATCCCATGGACACGTATTCGTCACGTCTGGTTCTGTCTTCGGTCTGAACTCTCGGTCTGTGATAACTGATAAGCTTCGCAAGCCACTTGGTCCAGTAGAACATGGTAGTGGCGCTTCCGAAGGCTATGCACAGAACGAGAACCACGTTACCGGAGTCCACGAATGCCTTAAGGGCTACCCATTTGGATATGAGCATGCCGAAAGGAGCCAGATACATGCCGGCAATGCCGATTCCCATTATATATGCCAGCTTAGGGATTTTGAGAATAAGTCCATGCATATCCTCTATATTTCTGGAACCGAGTGAGTTTTCGGCAGCTCCCACGGACTGAAAGAGCATGGACTTGCTGACAGAGTGGAATATCATGAGGAAGATTGCCGCCCATACGGTTTCCTCCGCACCGATTCCGCTGCAGGCTACGATGAGGCCGAGATTGGACACCGTGGAAAAAGCCAGAACTTTTTTCGCATCCGTCTGGGCTATGGCCATCATGCTTGCCATGATGAATGTAAAACCTCCAATGCTGGAAACTATGATTCCTACCAGATTTCCCGACATGGCTGGGGATATCCTTATGAGAAGATATACGCCTGCTTTTACCATTGTTGCACTGTGGAGAAGGGCGCTGGAAGGGGTCGGAGCGACCATTGCGCCCAGTAGCCACGATGAGAACGGAAGCTGTGCGGATTTTGTCAGACCTGCAAGGGCCAGGCACATGAGAGGCAGGTATGCCCCGCTTCCGATTACGTCGAGAAGCTGAAGCGTGCCATGACCGTGAGCCATGATCTCTATGGCGGCGGCAAAGCCCAGACCTCCCAGAAGGTTCATCCACAGGGCGGTGAAACTGTTGTGGACTGCTTCTTCAGAACGTGTATAGCCGATCATCAGGAATGAAATGATGCTGGTGATTTCCCAGAAAAAATATATCCATACCAGATTCTGAGACAGAACCAGGCCGAACATGGCCGAAAGAAACAGAAACAGCATGGAAAAGAAGAATGGACGCCTGTCTGCGGCATCTTTATGATGGCTGTGATAGCCTTTCATATAACCGACGGTATAAATACAGATAAAGCCTCCGATAAACGCTATGATGAGACACATGAGCACGGTAAGCCAGTCAATCATCATATGGGGAGCTTCAGGGAGATCTACGGTAAAATCGGTGTGAAGAACTATTGCCGTCTGAACTACCGAAAGAACCGCAGGAAAGATTTTTTCGTACTTTATACTGAGGTAAACTACGAGACACATCATGAAGACGTCTCCTGCCACAATGAGCATGTCGACAGCTTCTGTGGAGCTGTAAAGCATTACGGTTTCTGCTCCGCCGTCTATCCAGAATGCGATAAAAACAACGGTCATGAGCATTACGGCTCCTGCCCCTGTGTAGACTATGATATCGCGAATCCTTTCGTTTCTGACGACCTGAAAGACCGCCGCCAGAACGGCAGGTATTCCGATAAGCAGTGGTATCATGGCAACGACCACCTTTCCCAAAATATAACTCAAGCAATATGTTACAGATAAAAAGGGAGTATAATAGCTTACAGCACTGTTATAATCCTCTTTTTCTTTTTTTACAATAGCTATTTTTAATGTTTTTGTCCATTTTATTAAAAATATGATAGAATTTATGAGAAATCACAATCGGGCGAAGGAGAGAACCATGCACGAGTTAAGTATTACGGAAAATCTTCTTGCAGAATGTTTAAAGACAGGAAAAGAAAACCACGCGTCAAGGATACGCAGAATTCACGTATGCATAGGGCAGCTTAACGGCACGGTGCCGGAGTGCGTTCAGATTTACCTGGACATGCTTGCGGAGGGAACCATCGCAGAAGGCGCAGTAATAGAGGCGGAATATATTCCGGTTCATGTAAGGTGTCTTGACTGCGGTAAGGAAAGCGATATAGACAGACACAGACTGGAATGCCCTTTCTGCCGGAGTCTGAAACTGAAAATATTGAGAGGGAAGGAATTTTACATAAAGAGCATGGAGGTGGACACTGATGGAGATAAAGGTCATGCATCAGATGATGGACTGGAACGATGATGTAAGCGACGAGGTGAAAGCCGGGCTTGCCATGCGGAAAATCTGCATGGTAAACGTAATGGGAAGCCCGGGCGCAGGGAAAACCAGCCTTATTACATCCATTGCCGAAAAGCTTTCGAAAAAATGGCGGACAGGCGTCATTGAAGGAGATATAGCAGGACAGATAGATGCGGAGAGAATAGCCGCGCTCGGTATTCCGGCGGTTCAGCTGAATACCGATGGAGCATGTCACATAGAGGCTATGAGCATACAGAAGATACTGCCGGAACTTCCGCTTGAAAATCTTGATCTTATATTCGTGGAGAACATCGGAAATCTGGTATGCCCGGCTGAATTTCGCATAGGAGAAACGCTGAGAATCACAATTCTAAGTGTGCCTGAAGGGGATGACAAGGTGGAGAAGTATCCGCTGATGTTTACCGAGACGGACTGCCTTGTACTGAATAAATACGACATGATTTCATATTTTGACTTTGATGAAAAAAGGGTCGCAGAAAACTATGGCACGGTGAATCCCGGTGCGCCATTGTTTAGGGTGAGCGCCAGAACCGGCGAGGGAACGGAAGAAATCGCAGCCTTTGTAGAGAAAAAAATCGAGGAAGTAAAGGCCGGAACCGAGGCTTAGATTAAATGAAAGACGATGACATCAGAAAGCTTCATATTGAGGTGAACGGAATTGTTCAGGGCGTAGGATTCAGACCGTTTCTTCATCGCATTGCCAGGGCAAACGGTGTGACAGGCTGGGTGCGGAACACGAATTCAGGCGTGGAGGGAACAGTGGAAGGAAAGCCCTCAGCGCTTGGAAGGTTTCTTAAGCAGATTGAAACGGATTCTCCTCCTATGGCGGTGATTGATTCCGTAAAGTCGGAAGACATTTCTTCGGCGCCAGACCCCGAAAACGGCGGAAAACGGAACACGTTCACCATTCTCGAAAGCCGGGTGAAGAAGGGTTATACTCTCATTTCGCCCGATACGGCCATGTGCAGCGACTGCGAAAGAGAGGTTGACGACCCCTCCGACAGAAGATACCGTTTTCCATTTATAAACTGCACCAACTGCGGTCCCAGGTACACCATAATAGAATCTCTGCCCTACGACAGAAAGCGGACAACCATGAGAGATTTTCCCATGTGCGGAAGATGCGAAGAGGAGTACAGGGATATAGAAAACAGGAGATATCACGCTCAGCCGGACTGCTGCGGAGATTGCGGCCCGGAGGTCTTTTATTTTTCAACGCGTGAGCCGGACAAAAAATTTACAGGAGACGAAGCTTTCCTGAGGGCCGGAAGAGCGCTGAAAAACGGCAGTATAGTTGCCGTGAAGGGGGTCGGCGGAATTCATCTCGCCTGTGACGCTTTAAATATAAGTGCAGTGAGACGACTGAGAGAGAAGAAAGGGCGGAGAGAAAAACCTCTCGCCGTTATGGCGGCTTCTCTTGAAGACGCGGAGAAAATATGCGAAATAAGTCCGGAAGAGAGAAAGATTCTGCTTTCCGGAGCAAGGCCCATAGTACTTCTTAAAAAGAATTACAGCGCTTCAGAAGAGAAAATGGACCTGCTGAGCTTCAGCGGGAGAATAGGAGTCATGCTTCCGTATTCTCCGCTTCATCATCTGCTGTTTGCGGACAAAGGAAACCCGCGTATACTGGTGATGACCAGCGGCAATATTTCCGGCTGTCCGGTTATTACGGAAAATGATGAAGCTTTTCGGAATCTGAAAGAAGCAGCGGACGGATTTCTTCTCCACAACAGAAGGATAGCAAACAGGTGCGATGACTCTCTGGTTATGGAATGGCAGGGAAAGCCATACTTCTTCAGAAGAAGCAGAGGGTATATCCCCGCGCCGGTGAATGCGGATATTCCTGATCCCGAAGGTATAACAGCCTTCGGCGCCGAGCAGAAGGCATCCTTTGCCGTTGGAAGGGACGGCCACGTTCTGACAAGTCCTTACGTTGGAGACCTTAAAAATGCCGAGACCTTCAGCCACTATGCGGAAACCATGGAAAAGTATGAGAGGCTTTTTAACGTAACTCCTTCACTTTTTGTGTGCGACCTTCACCCTGATTACATGTCCGTGCGGGAGGCTCAGAGGCGATTGGAAGCAGACGGCGTAAGTATTCTGAGGGTTCAGCATCACTGGGCTCATATGGCTTCATGCATGGCGGATAATAATCTCAGCGAAAAATGCTTTGGAATCGTATGGGACGGCACGGGGCTGGGTAGTGACGGCAGCATATGGGGCGGAGAGTTCCTTCTGGGGGATTTTTCGGGCTTTGAAAGGGTTGGAACCATAAGGCCGGTAGAACTTGCCGGAGGTGACAGAGCCGTAAATGAAACGGGAAGAATAACACTTGCAATGGCCCTGGACGCTTTCGGAGATGACGCTTTAAAGAACAAAAAAATATCAGGTCTGATTCCGCTTTCCGGCGACAAAAAAGAGATGCTGACTAAGCTGATTAAAAATGCCGCTGAATTTGCGCCGGCTGCCAGCAGCGTGGGACGACTCTTTGACGGTGTATGCTCCATGATAACAGGAAGAGAAACCATGGATTACGACGGTGAGGGGCCTGCACTTCTGGAATCCTTTGCGTCACGGGAGACGCCGCCGGAGGATAAAGACTTTGATGTACTCCCCGAAAACATGTTCTACATGGAAAAGGGCCTTCGCATTTTCGACACAAGACCTCTTATCAGGCGCGTTTTTACGGAGGCGGCAGAAGGAAAGGAAAACGGGAGGATTACGGAGGGATTCATGGATACGCTCATAAGAGCGGCTTTGAGACAGTGTGTGGCTCTTAACGTTGAAAAATATCCGGTAGTTCTTTCAGGGGGCGTTTTTCTCAACAGATATCTGCTTGCCGGTATGACCTGCGCCCTTGAAAATGCAGGTTTTCGGGTATATACTCATCACAGAGTGTCGCCTTCAGATGAAGGGATATGTCTGGGGCAGATTGCCGTCGGAGCTGCGGCGAGAGAAGCTTTAAAGAGTGGGGAGATTTGAAATGTGTCTTGCAACAGTAATGCGGATAGATAAACTGAATGGAAATACGGCGGAGTGCAGCGCACCGGGAATATCGGCAAAGGTGAGAACTGACTTTATCGAAAATCCGGAGCCGGGAGATTACGTGATGATTCACGCAGGCTTTGCTATAGATAAGGTCACCGAGAAGGACGCAGAAGAAAACGCTCTGCTGATGGAGGAGATGCGGAATGTACTCAGGCAGCAGTGAGATGAAGCCTAATCAGCGGAAAAGGATCATAGATATAATAGAAAAATACAGCTGTATAACGGGACCTGTCAACATCATGGAAGTATGCGGGACTCACACCATGTCCATTTCAAGAAGCGGATTGAGAACTGTTCTTCCAGGGAATATAAGCCTTCTGTCGGGACCGGGATGTCCGGTATGTGTAACGTCCCAGGCGGATGTAGACATGGCTTTGGAACTTTCGGATGAAAAGGATGTTATAATCACAAGCTATGGGGACCTGTTAAGAGTGCCGGGAAGCAGGCAGGGAGACAGTCTTTTCAGACGCAAGGCGGAGGGAAGCGACGTGAGAGCGGTGTACTCTCCCGTAGATGCTCTTGAAATTGCGGAGAAGAACAGTGATAAAGAGGTGGTATTCCTGGGTGTGGGTTTTGAGACGACGGCTCCGGGAACCGCTGCCTGTATACTGGATGCGGCAGAGAAGAGAATCGATAATTTTTCGGTTCTCTGCCTCCTTAAACGGACGGAGCCTGCACTGAGAGCTCTCATAGAGGCGGATGACTTCAATGTTTCGGGTTTCATTTGCCCGGGGCATGTGGCAGTTATTACGGGATGGAAACGCTTTTCGTTTCTCGCTGAGGAATACGGACTTCCCGGAGTCGTTTCCGGGTTCGAACCGGACGATATACTCTGTGCTGTAGCAGAACTGATGAAAATGATAAAGGACGGAAAACCCGAGGTGAAAAACGAGTACACAAGGCTGGTCCGTCCGCAGGGGAATCCGGCAGCCCTCAGAATTATGGAAGAAATCTTCGACACGTGTTCATCGCGATGGAGAGGACTGGGGATTATTGAAAACAGCGGATACAGGTTAAAGGAAAAGTATGCGGGTTTTGACGCATACCGTAAATTTTCGTTAAAACGCGGTGACGATAAAGAAATCGGAGGCTGCAGGTGCGGACAGATCATCAGGGGCGTGGAAAGACCGAAGGATTGTCCTCTGTTCGGAAACAGATGTACGCCGGCGGAGCCGGTGGGACCGTGCATGGTTTCGTCTGAAGGGGCATGTGCGGCGGCATATATGTACGAATAAGCCGGCATATATGCATGGAAGAGGTGATATCAGATGTCAGATGTAATGAATGACAGAATTATAACTTTGGATTACGGCAGCGGCGGGATGAAAACGTCTGAACTTATAGAGTCCGTATTTCTTCCGGCTTTTGATAACGAATATCTGAGAGGGCTGGGTGACGGCGCCGTTCTGGACATTCCCGACGGAGCGGGAAGGCCTGTATTTTCAACGGACAGCTTTGTCGTTTCTCCATGGAGATTTCCGGGAGGGGACATCGGAAAGCTGGCCGTGTGCGGAACGGTAAACGATGTTTCCATGGCGGGAGGTGTTCCGGCCTACCTGAGTCTTTCGCTTATAATAGAGGAAGGATTTCTCTTTGAAGATTTAAAGTCTGTTGCCGCATCGATAGCGTCTGAAGCGAAGAAAGCCGGCGTTGCGGTGGTAACCGGCGATACTAAAGTCGTAGAAAGAGGTAAAGGTGACGGAATATACATAAACACTGCCGGAATAGGCTTTGCAGCTTTTGATATACCCGGGAAAAAATCTGTACGCCCGGGGGATTCGGTAATTCTGAGCGGAAGTCCGGGTCGTCACGGAGCTGCGGTTATGATGGCAAGAGCCGGGCTTCTGGCTGAAAACAGCGCCCTTAAATCAGACTGCATGGCCCTTGATAAGATGGCTCGCTCCGCGCTGGAAGCAGGAAAGGGCGGCATACGCATTCTGAGAGATCCTACGAGGGGAGGAGCAGCTACGACTTTGTCGGAGTTTGTCGAAGGGACGGATATGAGCATTGAGATAGACGAAAATCTCATTCATGTGGATCCGGAGGTGAGCGCCGCTTGCGCCATACTCGGTCTCGACCCTCTGTACTGCGCCTGTGAAGGACGGATGCTGGCGATATGCGACAGAGATGCGGCGCCTGATGTTATAAAGGCAATAAGGAAGATTCCGGGCGGAGAAGGCGCTGCGGAGATAGGCAAAGTGACCGGAGGCGCACCGGGGAAGGTATTCCTTAAAACCGCGGTTGGAGGCAGCAGGATTCTGCAGAAGCTTGCCGGAATGCAGCTCCCGAGAATATGTTAGGGTAAAGGTGAGGAAATGTACGAACTTATACAGCTTACGGAAAACGACTACTATATAGACTGTCCAGCAAAGATCGGACTGGTAAGGACAGGCCCTGATGAAGCGGTGCTCATAGACAGCGGAAACGACAAAGATGCGGGAAAGAAAGTGCTGAGGATTCTGGACTCAAAAGGCTGGAATCTCAAAGCCATATACAATACCCACTCCCATGCCGACCACATAGGAGGGAACAGGTATCTTCAGGAAAAGACCGGCTGCCGCATATTCGCAAAAGGTATGGAACGCCTTTATACGGTCAGGCCGCTGCTGGAACCTGCGGGCTTGTACGGAGGTCTCCCGTTCCGGGAACTGAGGAATAAGTTCCTCATGGCTCAGGAAAGCATCGCGGAGGAACTTACCGAAGACGTTCTGCCGGAAGGAATGAAGATTCTGGAACTTCCCGGCCACTCGTTCGAGATGACAGGATTTCTGACAAAGGATAATACGGCTTATATAGCCGATTGTGTTTCATCGGAGGAGACACTTTCAAAGTACGGTATCGGTTACCTGTGGAATCCGGAAGAATCCGTAAAGACTCTTGAATACATAAAGACGCTGGGGGCTGCACGGTTTGTGCCTTCACATGCTCCAGTGACGGAGGACATAACCGGCCTTGCAGACTTTAATATCAGAGCAGTGACAGGGGTAAGAAACGCTGTGGCGAAACTTATCAGTGAGCCCATGACGTTCGAAGAGATACTTGAGAAAGTGTTCGACGAGTACGGGCTTGCAATGACCGTTCAGCAGTATGTTCTCATAGGAAGCACCGTGAAATCGTACCTTTCCTCAATGTATCAGCAGGGAGAGGCGGAGTATTCATTTGAGGGAAACAGGATGATATGGACAGTAAAAGAGCAAAAGGTATAAGCCTGATGCTCTTTTTTTTGATAAAAAAAGAGTTGACACGATTGGACAAATATAATACAATATTGAACCGTTGTGGTATTTGTTAAAAAATTCGTGAATGTATTAAAAACTATAACATTAATAATGCGGTCACTAACATTAAGACGACCTGCGTTGCTTCAAAAAGGATATTGAATTAAGGAGGAAATTTTAATGAAAAAGTATGTAGCAGAGTTAATAGGCACTTTCGTGCTTACATTCGTAGGCTGCGGTTCAGCCGCAGTTTCCGGCGGTGTAGGCGGAGTTCTGGGCGTTCTGGGAATTGCGGTTGCATTCGGTCTTTCCATCGTTGCAATGGCATATTCCATCGGAAACATTTCAGGGTGCCACATCAACCCGGCAGTATCCCTTGCAATGCTTATCTCAAAGAAGATGAGCGGAAAGGACTTCATCGGATACGTAATCGCCCAGTTCATCGGAGCTATCGCTGCGGCAGGACTTCTCAAAGCTGTAGGCTCCATGTGCAGCCCTGTTATCGAGGGACTTGGAACCAACGGATACGGAGACGCTTCCTACGTGGGACTTTCCATGGGCGGAGCGATCATCGTGGAAATAGTCCTGACCTGCATATTCCTTCTTGCAATTCTTGGAGTAACCTCCAGAGAGAAGTTCTCCGGCGTTGCGGGAATAGTAATCGGTCTTACCCTTGCATTCGTTCACATCATCGGTATTCCGCTGACTGGAACCAGCGTTAACCCGGCAAGAAGCTTCGGACCTGCTCTCCTTGCAGGCGGCGAGGCAATGTCCCAGGTTTGGGTATTCATCGCGGCTCCTTTGATCGGAGCGGCAATTGCAGCTGTTATCTACATGTATCTTGACAGCGAAAACGAAGAGAAATAAATCAGGGCTTTGAAGCAAAGCCTTCGGAAGCGGCAGGATGACGTCCGGATTTTGACCGGACGATGTTCTGCCGTTTTGGGCGTATAAGAATCATCAGGAGACACGTGAAAATGAAGAAAACACTGAGAAGAGGTGCGGCTCTTGGGGCGATACTTCTTACTCTGTCTGCGTTCGTTCTTACGGGATGCGGACAAAGTCAGGGGAGCGGCACTCTCAAAGTCGGGGTAAGGGACGACATAGTAAATTTCAGCTATCTTAACGAAAACACGGGAAAGCACTACGGACTTGAGATAGACCTTGCAAATGAGATGGCAAAGAGACTGGGATATGCGGACGTGGAATTTGTGACCGTAACGCCGGACACCAGAAAGGACATGCTTTTAAACGGCGAAGTGGACTGCGTTGTGGCAACCTATTCCATAGCCGATACCAGACTTGAAAACTTTGACTTCTCCGCGCCGTATTACACCGACAGCACTGTGGTTATGGTGGAAAAGTCATCTCAGCTTCAGGATATATACGACCTTAAGGGGCTGAACATAGGAACCATGGCGGGATCCAACGCTTCGCCCCTTCTTGCCACGAAGCTTTTCGAGCTTGGAATAATCGGAGAAAACGTAATATCCAACTCAGATACATTCACTCAGTATGAAGGAGTCAGTGTGACGAAAGCTCCATCCTACGACGAGCTTAACGTACTTCTCGAACGGGGAGACGTGGATGCCGCATGCATGGACAGGTGCATAGCGCAGACGTACATGGACAGCGACAGAAAGTTCATAGAAACAGAGATTGCGGCCCAGGAATACGGAGTAGCCACTCAAAAGGATTCGGAGCTTTCCGGAAAGGTGGCAGAGGTTATAGACGAGATGCTTGAGGACGGAACCATAGAAGGGTTCATCAGCAAGTGGGACTGGGAGAAGTAGACGATATGAAGAAAGAAATGAAAAGAAAAGCCATAATAATCTCCGTAGTCGGCGTGCTGTTTATAGCCCTTCTCGCAGGACTTCTGTTCTATATGCAGACGACTCTGTCACTGAGAAATCAGCGTGAAAGCTTTCATGACAAGCTGGAGCAGGTGGATGAGATAATAGCAAACGCCGAGGACTCGGAAAAGGAGACCACCGAATCCTTCGATGTAATACAGCAGTCAAAGGCCGAAAGCGGAGCCTTCATGTTCAGAAACGGGGTTTTTGACGGCTACTCGAAGGCTAATCTTCAGGAATGCGCATCCCTTCTGGACACGGAGAACGTATACGTTTTAGATAAAGACGGAAAGATACTGGGAGCTTCTGAGAGCACCGGTGCAGACTTTACCAGAGTAAGGTTCAATCAGCTGCGAGACGTGTTCGGAAAGGAAAAAGTTTCCGTACCTTTTGAGGTTGAGACCGAGAGAGGGAGGTACCGCTACTACGGAGCGAAGATAGACGGGGACGCCATGCTGGTAATGGAAAAGGGAACCGAAGAGCTGGACGGACTCCTTGAATCCACCTCCACCTGGGAGGCCATGCTCAAGCCTGTAACTGTCGGCCTTGACGGATTCACATTTGCCGTATCGGATAAGGACTACACCTTCCTCTACTATCCGAATGAGGATCTGGTGGGAATGGACGCGCTTACATCGGGAATCGCAGTTGAGAATCTCGCCGATGAGGAATACTCATGGATTACGGTAGCGGGAGAAAAGCTTTACTGTGAGGTTTCCCACGTAGACGACGCATATGTCATCGCCGCAGTTCCCGAGGATGAAATTCTTTCGTCCAGAAACATAACGGTGTCCATAATACTGTTTACGTTTATCGCCGTAATAGTCCTGGTTATCACATATGCCTTTTTCATCATGTTTCAGGAGAAGAAATCCGAGAGAAAGAAGATTTCGGAAAACCTTTACTGCAACATGGGAGTGGGAAGGAAAATCGGAACTATATCGGTTGTCGGGCTCATATGTATACTGCTGGTGTCCTTCTACATGCAGACTCTGTTCTCCCTGTCCCAGCAATCCATAAGCAACAGTCAGAAGCTTACGGATATCGAGAGACAGATAAACAGCTTTGAGGACGAGAGAAAGAGCGTAACGGATCAGTACAACGAGCGTTATCTCAACAAGGCCCAGATTGCGGCATACATATTGACGAAAGATCCTGAGCTTGCAACGAGGGAAAACCTGGCGGAGTTAAGCGATATACTGGACGTCCGGTACGTAAGCGTCTTCGACAGGAAGGGCGGCCAGAAGGTAACCAATTCGCCTTACACGGAGTTTGCCATAAGTGACGACCCGGAAACCCAGTCATACGAGTTCAGAAAGCTCCTGCTGGGAATGGAGTATTTCATTCAGGATGCACAGGTAAACGAAATTACAGGAGTTTATGAGCAGTACATAGGGGTGACCTTAAGGGACAAAGAGGGCAACGCCGACGGATTCGTTCAGATATGCGTGGAGCCGTCACTTCTCGAAAACGTGTTGGAGCACATGCAGCTTCCTGCGGTGCTTCAGAGTATAAGAGCAGGTAACGGCGGAATAGTATTCGCCATAGATTCGGAAAAAGGGAAGTTCGTATACTATCCTGTAGAAAAGATGATGGGAAGAAGCGCGGCCTCCTACGGAATTTCCGAAGAACAGCAGATGGACGGATACACCGGATATCTCACCATAGGAAGCACGAAATATTACGCATCGTCTCTGGAGATAGGCGATAACTACATATACATAGCGGCACCGTCCGATGTGGTGACAGGAAACAGGCTTTCGCTTACCGTTACATCGGGAATAGCAGGCTTCCTTGCTCTTCTCATACTGTTCGTTCTTCTCACCTTCAGCAGGAGAGGCGAGGAATATGAGGAGCAGCTGGCGGACGATATTTCGCAGGAAAAGGAAGACAAGGAGAAGAGAAGGGTTACATCGGCCGCAAGCAGATGGCAGAATTCGGTAGTGAACTGGGCGGAAAAGAGTCCTGAGCAGCAGCTGTTCGTGGTGTTCAAGTTCTTCCTTGGTCTGCTGGCTCTCGCAATATGCATAGCCGTACTGTTCAGGGACAGGTTCTTCGACAGCCAGTCCATATTCACTTTCGTAATGAGCGGAGAATGGGCTCACGGAATGAATATCTTCGCTTTCACGTGCACACTTCTCATAGTATGCGTGGGAAGCGTCATTACCATGGTCGCACAGAAGATACTCTCTATGCTGGCGAGAACCTTCGGAGCAAAGGGTGAAACCATATGCAGGCTTCTCCACAACTTCGTCAAGTATGTGTCGGTGCTGGCAATCCTGTTCTACTGTCTGTCCCTCTTCGGAATAGACACTAAGACGCTGCTTGCATCCGCCGGAATACTGACTCTCATCATAGGTCTCGGAGCCCAGACTCTGGTATCCGACATACTGGCCGGACTTTTCATCATATTCGAAGGAGAGTTCCAGGTAGGAGATATAGTGACCATAGGAGACTGGAGAGGAACCGTAGTTGAGATAGGAATCCGCACCACCAAAATTCTCGACGGAAGCGGAAACATAAAAATCATATCCAACAGCGACGTCACAGGCGTCATAAACATGACGAGAGAGTACTCCTACTCGTGGGTTGATGTGGGCATCGAGTACGGCGAATCCCTGGAGCGTGTGGAGAGCGTCCTTGCCGATGAGTTCCCTAACATCAGAGAACACATTCCGGGCATACTGGACGGACCGTTCTACAAGGGCGTCGTATCCCTTGGAGACAACAGCGTGAACATCAGGGTCATGGTTCTCTGTGCGGAAGCCGACAGAGTTCAGATGGAAAGAGACCTCAACAGAGAGATGAAGATAATCTTCGACAAGCACAACATAAACATCCCGTTCCCGCAGATTGTTATCAATCAGCCTGCCGTATATCAGGAAGCGACGGCTCTGGACAGGGCGAAGTCGGAGCAGTTCAACAGAGAACAGCGCGAGGCTTCGGGAAGCTACATAGAAGAGGAAGACGAGGAAGAAAATTAAAATCACGTCTTGCAATGATAAGCGAAATGATATATACTATTAGTCGCGAATTTACAACAGTTATTGCTGAATTTTGAAGAAAAGTGGGGTAAAAATAATGGCAAACATTAAATCCGCAAAGAAAAGAATCAGTGTGATCAACCGTAAGACTGCAAGAAACAAGAGAGTAAAGGGCCACGTTAAGTCCGTTCTTAAGGATTTTGACGCAGCAATCGCAGCAGAGGATTTCGCCAAGGCTGACGAGACTTTCAGACTTGCAGAGAAGAAGCTCATGCAGGCTGCCGCTAAGGGTACCATAAATAAGTATGCAGCTTCCAGAAAGGTTTCCAGACTGGCAAAAAGATTAAACGCAGCTAAGGCAGCGAAATAATCTCACCCGTCCCCACAGGTGTATAAGTTAAATACACAACCAAACTAAGAAAAAACGATGGCGCGTGTCTCCCATCGTTTTTTTATTGCTAACAGAGACTTATTACGATAAAATATAATGATGAGGGAAAAGACCCCTCGCGCAGATTTTGTTTAAATGAGGTAAAGATGAACTATCAGGATTACATAAGAAATTTCAGCATCATAGCACATATAGACCACGGAAAATCCACTTTGGCCGACAGGATAATAGAGAACACCGGGCTGGTGGCCCACAGGGACATGAAGGAGCAGTTCCTCGACAACATGGACCTGGAAAGGGAGAGAGGAATAACCATAAAGCTTCAGACTACCAGACTTGTATATAAGGCCAAGGACGGAAACGAGTATATATTCAACCTTATAGACACTCCGGGTCACGTGGACTTCAACTACGAGGTATCCAGAAGCCTTGCGGCCTGCGAAGGCGCGGTGCTCGTAGTTGACTCCACCCAGGGAGTGGAGGCTCAGACCATGGCCAACGTCTATCTTGCCCTGGAGGAGGATCTTGAGATTCTGCCGTGCCTTAACAAGATAGACCTTGCAAGCTCACGTCCCCGGGAGACAAAGGACGAGATAGAGGAGATGATAGGAATCGACGCATCGGACGCGCCGCTGGTTTCCGCCAAGGAGGGCATAGGAATAGAGGACCTTCTGGAGGCAATAGTGGAAAAGATTCCGGCTCCGAAAGGCGACGTCTCGGGAAAGCTGAAGGCTCTCATATTCGACTCCGTTTACGACAACTACAAGGGCGTTGTCATATACGCCCGCATCTTCGACGGTCAGGTGAAGGTGGGAGACACCATCAGGCTGATGAACACGAAGAAGAAATACGAGGTAACCGAAGTCGGAGTCATGGCGCCGGGTCACGTCCCGACGAAGTTTTTGAGAGCGGGCGAGGTAGGCTATATCTGCGCCAGCATAAAGCAGGTAAAGGACGCGAGAGTGGGAGATACCATAACCCTTGATAACGACCCTGCGGAGGAGAGCCTTCCGGGATATAAGAAAGTCCAGTCCATGGTGTACTGCGGAATTTATCCTGCGGAAGGAGAGAAGTACGAAAGCGTAAAGGACGCCCTCGAAAAGCTTCAGGTAAACGACGCGGCGTTCATATTCGAGCCGGAAACGTCCACGGCCCTGGGCTTCGGATTCAGGTGCGGGTTCCTGGGACTTCTTCACATGGAAATAATCGTGGAAAGGCTGGAAAGGGAGTTTGACCTTGCCGTGGTCACCACGTCCCCAAGCGTAGTCTACAGAGTTGTAAAGACAGACGGAACCGTGGAGATGATACAGAATCCTACCAATCTGCCGCCTGCCGCAGAGATCTCAAGGATAGAAGAGCCTATGGTAAAGGCGGACATAATGATTCCGAAGGAGTACGTGGGCTCGGTGATGGAACTCTGCCAGGAGAGAAGGGGCAGAATGCTTCACATGGAGTACATAACGGAGAACCGGGTACAGCTCCACTACGACATGCCTTTAAACGAGGTAATATACGACTTCTTTGACGCTCTTAAATCCAAGACCAGAGGCTACGGCTCTCTGGACTACGAGTTCGACAGATACGAAAAGTCCAACCTTGTTAAGCTGGACGTTCTCTTAAACAAAGAGCTCATAGACGCTTTCTCCATGATAGTCCACGAGTCAAAGGCCTACGCCAGGGGACGGTTCGTCTGCGAAAAGCTTAAGGAGATAATTCCTATGCACCAGTTCGAGGTTCCTATTCAGGCGGCCATCGGACAGAAGGTCATCGCAAGGGAGACGGTGAGAGCGTACAGAAAGGACGTAATCGCCAAGTGCTACGGCGGAGACATATCCAGAAAGAAGAAGCTCCTGGAAAAGCAGAAGGAAGGAAAGAAGCGCATGCGCCAGTTCGGCAAGGTTGAGGTTCCTCAGGAGGCCTTTACGGCAGTACTGCGCTACGACGACAATAAATAGAGGCGGCTCTTATGAAAAAACCTCTGGGATTATACATTCACATACCTTTCTGCGCCGCAAAATGCCCGTACTGCGGGTTTTACTCAAAGGCGCCTGCACCCGGTGATTCTCCGGAAGAGACGGCCGGGAAAAGGCGGGAATACGTAAAAAGAGTAATAGAGGATACGAAAGAGCTCGGAGCAAAATACGGCCCGGGCAGAATCGTCGACACCGTATATATAGGAGGCGGCACGCCTTCAATACTGGAGTCAGAGCTCATAGAAGATATCATTGAAGCCGCAAGGGAAAGCTTTGAAATCTGTTCCGATGCGGAGATTTCCATAGAGGTAAATCCGGGCACGGTGACCGGGGAAAAGCTTAAGGCGTACAGGAAAGACGGGATAAACCGGCTATCCATAGGCTGCCAGTCCCTTGACGACGGCGTCCTTAAAAATCTGGGGCGCATTCATACGGCGGCTCAGTTTAAGGAGACTTTTCGCCTTGCAAGAGAAGCGGGATTTGAAAACATCAGCTGCGATCTCATGTTTTCCGTTCCCGGCTGCACCGAGGGAATATGGCGGGAAACCGTAAGGGAGATTGTAAAGACGGCTCCTGAGCACGTATCCTTTTACAGCCTTCAGATAGAGGAGGGCACGGTATTTTACGACAGGTACAGAAGAGGCGAATTTGACGAGGTGCCTGATGAAGTGGACAGGAAGATGTATCACGAGGCTCTTTCGATTTTAAGAGAGGCAGGATACGTCCAGTATGAGATTTCAAGCGCGGCGAAGGAAGGATTCCGGTGCAGACACAACATAAAATACTGGACCCTTGCCGAGTACATAGGAATAGGTGATTCGGCAAGCTCATACATAGACGGAAAGCGTGTAACCAATCCGCCTTTTTATGAGTATCACGAGAATACGGCGGCCGACGACATGAGCGAGTACGTGTTTACCGGTCTTCGAATGAACGACGGAATAGGACTTGAGGACTTTGAGAAAAGGTTCGGCTGCAGCCTCTTTGAGGCATTTCCTCAAGGTGAAGAAGAACTTGCGACCTTTGTACGGGAAGGAGACGTCCTGGCAGAAGGCGGCAGGCTTAAGATAACCGAAAAGGGTTTTGACATATCCAACAAGATAATGGCGATTTTCGTTTAATCGCGGAGAAGAGGAAGAGACCATGGATAAGTACATAATGGCACTGGATCAGGGAACCAGCAGCTCCCGGTGCATAATATACGACAGAGCCGGCAGGCAGATAAGCTCGGCCCAGAAGGAGTTCACCCAGATATTTCCTAAGGAGGGATGGGTGGAGCACGACCCGGAGGAGATATGGAGCTCTCAGGTAAGCGTGTGCTACGAGGCCCTCATAAAGGCTGCGGCAACGTGGCATAATATCGAAGCCATCGGCATCACCAACCAGAGAGAGACCACCATAGTCTGGGATAAGAACACGGGGGAGCCTGTGTACAACGCCATAGTCTGGCAGTGCAGGAGAACGGCCGATTACTGCAGGAGCCTTGAAGAGGCGGGACTTGCAGACAAGATAAAGGAAAAAACCGGCCTTCTCATCGACCCTTATTTCAGCGCCACGAAGATACGCTGGATTCTTGAAAACGTTGAAGGCGCAAGGGAAAGGGCGGAAAGAGGGGAACTTCTTTTCGGAACCGTGGAGACGTGGCTCATATGGAAGATGACGAAGGGCAGAGTTCACGCCACCGATTATTCCAACGCATCGAGAACCATGATGTTCAACATACACGACCTTAAATGGGACGAGGAGCTTCTGGATATATACGGGATTCCGGCATCGATGCTGCCGGAGATAAAGCAGTCAAGCGGATTTTTCGGCGAAACGGAAAGCGACCTGTTCGCAGGCTCTATTCCCATTGCAGGCGCTGCGGGAGATCAGCAGGCGGCTCTGTTCGGTCAGATGTGCTTCGACGAGGGCATGGCAAAGAGCACTTACGGAACGGGATGCTTTCTCCTTATGAACACCGGGGAAAAGCCCGTAACGTCGAAAAACGGACTTCTTACCACCGTGGCGTGGGGCCTTAACGGCAAAGTCAGCTATGCTCTGGAGGGCTCGGTCTTCGTTTGCGGAGCGGTCATCCAGTGGCTGAGAGACGAGCTGGGTATAATATCCTCTGCGGCAGAAAGCGAAGGCCTTGCCAAAGCCGTAAGCGATAACGGCGGAGTGTATCTGGTTCCTGCTTTTGCGGGTCTTGGCGCGCCGTACTGGGACCCGGGCGCAAGGGGAATCCTGACTGGACTTACAAGAGGAAGCAGCAGAAATCACATAGTGAGAGCGGCTCTGGAGTCCATGGCGTATCAGTGTTATGACCTCTTAAAGGCCATGGAGTCAGATCTTGGAAGAAATCTCACCGGCCTCAGGGTGGACGGAGGAGCGTGCGCCAACGGATTTCTCATGCAGTTTCAGTCGGACATTCTGAATACCGCCGTGTACAGACCGGAGATAATAGAGACAACGTCCCTGGGCGCCGCATACCTTGCGGGTCTTGCTACGGGATACTGGAAGAATACAGAGGATTTAAAGGCGAATGTCCGCCCGGCCGAGGTATTTGAGCCTTCCATGGACGAAGAGCTCAGGGAAAAGCTCATAAAGGGCTGGCACGAGGCCGTAGGAAGGTGCAGAAGCCTTTAGAAGTGGAAAAACGCCCCTGAAATGAAGGGGCATACGTAACAGGAGATAGATTTTGGCATACAACAGAGGAAAGACTGGAAGAAAATACGATGTTATCTACATGCTGTTCGCCCTGGTGCTGGGCATGTTTCTGGCGTGGGTGACGGGCGACATAGGAGGAAGGGGACTTCTTGGAAACGTCCTCGTCCATTACGGAATATGGCTCTTTGCAGGGTCGCTCCTCGCTTTTTACGCGGGAGATACCTTAAAGAGCGGAATCGCTGCCTTTGCCTTTTGCGGCGGAGCCGTCTGCGCTTACACTCTTTACGTTTACCTTGCGGGAGGAGACGGAGACTTGAGGCTCTTCGGCTACAGGATGATTCTGGCTGTCATAGGAGCCCTCATATGCATCGCTTCCCACAACGCTCACCAGAAGGAGTGGGTCGGAGGAATCTGCGCGGCCGTTGTGCCGTCCCTTATGATAGCGGAGGGGTATCCCGCCTTTTACAGCAGGTCGTACGCTCTGATCTTCGAGATGATAATTGCGTGCGTCCTTTATCTTATCCTTGCAAGGGGAAGGGACAAAAGGCTCATGGGTCTTCCTTTCGTCATCGTATTTTCGTTCGCACTCATATATTTCGACGCCTTTAACAGGATATTCGGAGGGTGGATATGAGCAGATTCTTTGTAAAGGAAAGGGACATTGGAGATTCGGAGATTGTCATAACCGATGCCGGCGACCTTAAGCACATGAGGAAGGTTCTGCGCCTTAAGGCGGGAGATGAGGTTGAGGTTTCCGATTCCGCGAAGTGGGAGTACAGGGCCGTAATAGAGGAGATTACCGATGACAACGCGGTTTTAAGGATAACGGACAAGCAGGCTTTCGCACGGGAACCGCGGGTTCAGGTTACTCTGTTTCAGGGTGTGCCCAAGGCTTCCAAGATGGACGATATAGTCCAGAAGTGTACGGAGCTGGGAGTGTCGGAGATTTATCCGGTGTTCATGGACAGAACCGTGGTGGTTGAAAAGGACGGATTCGGAAAGAAGATAGCCAGGTGGCGAAAGATAGCAGCGGAAGCTGTGAAGCAGTGCAAACGGGGCAGAATTCCCGAAGTGGGAGAGCAGCTGTCTTTCGGACAGATGACAGGCACGCTTTCAGGTTTCGATAAGGTTATATTTCCTTACGAAAACGAGACGGGACGAACCATAAAAGACGCCTTGCGTGAAACCGTAAGCGGCGAAAATGGCGGCTATGGGCCTGACCGAATAGCCGTGATCATCGGGCCTGAGGGCGGTTTTTCCGACAGTGAAGCCCAAGCCCTGAAAGAGCTGGGCGCTGACTGCGTATCCCTGGGGAAAACCATTCTGAGGACAGAAACGGCAGGGCCGGTGGCCCTGGCCATGATAATGTACGAATTGGAGCTGTAGAAGGGAAAAAGAGAACTTGAAGATAGCATTTTACACTCTCGGCTGCAAGGTGAACCAGTACGAGACGGAGGCACTGAAGGAGGAGTTCGCCCGCGCCGGATATCAGGTGACGGGAGAAGACGACGTTGCCGATATCTACGTCATAAACACCTGCACCGTTACAAATCTTGCCGACAGAAAATCGCGCCAGTACATAAGGCGAATGAAGCGGCGCTCACCGGAGGCGGTTATCGCCGTTACGGGCTGTTACGCCCAGACAAAGCCTGAAGAGGTGGCCTCTGTGGAAGGCGTGGACATAGTCGCGGGAAACGGCGAGAAAAACGAGCTTAAAAGATACATAGAGGATTTTATCGACAGAAGAGAAGCGCAGGAGAAGAAAGACCGGGACAAGCTGTGTATGGTGACCCCGTGTGAGGAACTTACCGAGTACAGGTCGTCGGGCATCATCACTTCCATGGAGTCCAGAACCCGGGCTTACATAAAGATAGAAGAGGGCTGTAACAGGTTCTGCTCCTACTGCATGATACCCTACGCCAGAGGCCCGGTGAGAAGCCGTAATCCGGAGGAGATAATCCGCGAGGCGAAAACCCTCATAGACAAAGGGTTTAAGGAACTGATTCTGACCGGCATAAACACGGCTCTTTACGGAGCAGAGAGAGACGGATTAAACGGGTGTGAGCCGTATGTAAACGGGGCCGCAAAATCTGCACAATGCTCGGGGATAGAGCCCCTGATCAGGGACTTAAGCGATATTCCGGGAGACTTCAGAATACGGCTCAGTTCACTGGAGCCGACTGTCATAAATGCGGAATACGTAAGAGGGCTTCTGAAATACGAAAAGCTCTGTCACCATCTGCACCTTTCCATCCAGAGCGGTTCTGATGAGGTGCTCGGGAAGATGAACAGACACTATACCGTAAAGGAGTACATGGACATAGTAAATGTGCTCAAGGACTTCGATCCGCTCTACGGCATAACTACCGATATAATAGCAGGTTTTCCGGGAGAGACCGAGGCGGCTTTCGGCGAGACCCTCGCCGCAGTGGACGCGGCAGGTTTCTGCCGCGTCCACTGCTTCCGCTACTCGAAGAGGAGCGGGACGAAAGCCGCTGAGATGACGGACCAGATACCTGGAAACGTTAAAAACGAAAGACTGGAAAGACTGGCGGAAAAAGCAGGTGAAGCGGCGTCTGCATTTTATGAAAAGTGCAGGGGCAACACAAGGCAGGTTTTGTTCGAGGAAAGGACGGAGGAAGGCCTGCTGACGGGATATACAGATAACTATGTCAGAGTTTATGCAGGGGGCGGCGACGAGCTTTTAGGCGCTTTTGCCGATGTCAGACTTCTGCATGAATATAGAGACGGAATGAAAGGAGAGACGACACATGAGTGATTGCGTATTTTGCGGCATCGCAGGACATGAGATTCCTTCAAATGTTGCCTACGAGGACGATAAGATCATCGCGTTTCACGACCTGGACCCTCAGGCTCCCGTTCACGTTCTCGTAATTCCTAAAAAGCACATCGCTTCTTTGGACGATGTAAGGGAAGAGGACAAGGAGCTCTTAGGCTACATCATGTTCAAGATTCATGAGATCGCAGCCGACCTGGGACTTGAGAACGGTTACAGAGTAGTGAGCAACAACGGTGAGGACGCTTTCCAGACTGTAAAGCATCTGCATTTTCACATTCTTGGCAAGCGCAAGCTCACCTGGCCACCGGGCTAAAGAAGCAGACTTCGGGCCGCCGCGGGAAGACGGCTGCTTATGCATAGCGTGCCGGCGGCGGGCCGAAGCATTGATAAACTCTCTGGTAAATATTGGCGGCCGATTCGGGAAAAAAGTTGTTGACTTAGTCCCGCGGTTTTGGTAATATATTTCTTGCAGTGATTAAAATCTGGTAACGTGGCGGTGTAGCTTAGTTGGCTAGAGCGTCCGGTTCATACCCGGAAGGTCGGTGGTTCGACTCCACTCGCCGCTACCATTTTCGGGCGTTTAGCTCAGCTGGGAGAGCATCTGCCTTACAAGCAGAGGGTCATAGGTTCGAGCCCTATAACGCCCACCATTTTTTTCACTCACTATGCGGCCTGGTAGTTCAGTTGGTTAGAATGCCAGCCTGTCACGCTGGAGGTCGACGGTTCGAGCCCGTTCCAGGTCGCCAATTATAAAGTTGCGCATTGCTGGTTCATGTGTTAGAATATCCATGGGAGTGATGCAGGAGACTTACCCGATATGGTGGGTATCGTCAAGTGGTTAAGACACAGGATTGTGGCTCCTGTATGCGTGGGTTCGAATCCCACTACCCACCCCATATTTAAAATATCGGAACGCAGCATATGACATATGATTATGTGGCGACATAGCCAAGTGGTAAGGCAGAGGTCTGCAAAACCTTTATTCCCCAGTTCAAATCTGGGTGTCGCCTCCAACGATGGGGTATCGCCAAGCGGTAAGGCAACGGATTCTGATTCCGTCATGCGCAGGTTCGAATCCTGCTACCCTAGCCAACGAAAACCACCCTTTGAGGGTGGTTTTTTCGTACCTAAAACAGACGAGTAAAGCGGAGGAGTTGACATGGATATCACCTTGTAGTACAATGAACTACAGAAAGAAGGTGAGATTATGGCTTTTTCAATAAGACTTACAGAAGAGGAAAGAAATCTTGCAGAGAGCTATGCAAAGTTACACTCTGTTTCATTAGGCGAAGCCTTTAAACAGGCTTTGTTTGAAAAAATTGAGGATGAATATGATGTTGCCGTTGCAGAAGAGGCATATAAGGAATACGTTGACGGTGGAAGGAAAAGCTATCCGATAGCGGATGTATGGAAGGAATCAGACCTGTGATGTATAGAGTTGAAGCAACAGTAAGGTTCAACAGGGAGTTTAAAAAACTTGACCGATATACACAACGTATGATAAAGTCCTGGATTATGAAGAACCTTGAAGGATGCGAAAATCCACGTCAGCACGGTAAAGGACTAACTGCGAACCGCAATGGTCAATGGAGATATCGCATAGGCGACTATCGACTGATCTGTCATATTGAGGACGACAAGCTTGTGATACTTGCTCTTACGGTAGGGCATAGAAATTCAATATACAAGAATTAGGGAGAGGCGAGCGCCTCTCTTTTGTAAATTTTGCCTGTTTTTTTAAATAGATATCGTGCTATAATTTGCGTATGAAAAAGAGGGGGCGGGCCAAAGGACGTTTTGCGACTTGTATGGCCCGCAATATCGTCGAAACTGTGGGCCAAAACAAATCTTGAAGAGTAAGTGGCCCGCATGAGTAAGTCAATCTGCGGGCCAAAGAGTGCTTTGCAACATAGATGGCCCGCAATATTGC
>DXHZ01000055.1 GCA_019113145.1 Candidatus Avanaerovorax faecigallinarum | reverse complement strand
CCCGGCCAGAAATAGGTCTGGAAAATCTTCATGACGTCGTGGGATACTCCGATTATATTCTTGTGCATTTCCGCCTTGTACTCGTCCACAAAGTATTTTGTCAGAAGTCCCACGTCTCCCTGGCGCTCCCTCAAAGGCGGAATGTTAAGGGTGACGCTTCCAAGGCGGTAGAACAGGTCTGCCCGGAGAGTGCCGTTTTTAATGCACTCCAGAGGCGGTCTGTTTATGGCCGCTATGATTCGCACGTCCACGTCCCTCGATTCGGTGCTTCCGATTCTCGTAACCTTCTTTTCCTCAAGCACTCGCAGAAGCTTTGCCTGAAGCCCCATATCCATGGAATTAATCTCGTCCAGGAACACCGTTCCGCCATCGGCAACCTCGAAAATACCCGCATGATTTTCCGCCCCCGTGTAGCTTCCCTTAACCGCTCCGAAGAATATGCTCTCAAGCAGGGTCGCAGGTATGGCTGCGCAGTTCTGGGTTATGAAGGGCTTTCCCTTTCTCGGGCTCCCGGAGTGAACCGACTGAGCCACCATTTCCTTGCCCGTTCCCGTTTCTCCGTATATGAGAAGTGATGACGAGGTCTTTGACACCCTCTGAATCTGCTGGCGCAAAGTCTGCACCGGCGTGCTTCTTCCTATGATGTCGGAAAGGGTATACAGGTCCTTGGGCGTCTGCTCCTTATCCGCAGTAATGTTAAGGGACGTCATCGTCTGAAGTCTCGAAGGGGAGTGAGTGATACATACGGCCCCTATGACTTTGCCGTCCTCTTTAATCGGAAAGGTGTCATCAACTATGTTAAAGGACTTTCCCTGTGCGGTGGTAAGTGTTCCCTCGTAATTCAATGTGGCCTCGCCCGTCTTCAGCGCCTTTATGATAGTACTGCTTTCCGGGTCAAGATCCGGGTATATGGCGAAAAGGTTTCTGCCGATTCCTTCTTTTTCGGAGAAAGGCGTAAGCTCCTCGTTGAACTTATGCATGTAGACGATATCCGCATTGGCGTCCACTACGAGAATGCCGTCCACGTAGTTTTCCATATTGGTTATTATGTTCAAATAATTTTCTAACATAATCAATCTCTCCGTGGTATAATAACTCTTCGGGGTGATAAAAATGAACGATTCTTTAAAGTATAAGCTTGTAATATTCGACCTTGACGGTACGCTCTTAAATACGCTGGACGACCTTTATAACAGCGTGGCCTTCGCTCTTTCGGAAAACGGCCTCGCTCCGAGGACAAAGGCTGAAGTCCGGCAGTTTCTCGGCAACGGCATGAAAAACCTTATCCACAGGTCCGTTCCCGAAGGCACGGATCCCGAAACGGAGCTTGCCGCATACAGGTCGTTTCGCGCCCACTACAAGGTTCACTGCACGGACCTTACCGCGCCTTATCCCGGCATACCGGAGGCTCTTTCCCGCATAAAGGAATCGGGAATTCACGTTGCCGTTTTATCAAACAAGGCAGACCCGGAAGCCGTAAGGCTCTGCAACCTCTATGTTCCCGGCCTTTTTGACTCGGCTGCCGGCGAGCGTGAGGGCATTCCGAGAAAGCCTTCTCCGGAAGGGGTGCTCACTTTGATGAAAGGCGCAGGCACAAGTCCCGACGAAACTCTCTACGTGGGAGATTCCGAAGTCGATATAGAGACCGCAAAGAATGCAGGCGTTTCCTGCCTTTCCGTAAACTGGGGCTTCAGAGACACGGATCAGCTTTTCGCTTCCGGCGCCTCCAAAGTCGTAAGCACCGCAGAGGAAATGGCCGACGCCATATTACTTCCATAAAACGTCAGGATAGAGGCCTTTGTCCTTCATGGCCTGAAGGGCGTCCACCACGGTCTGCTTATCCTCTTTGTACGTAACGCCGTACCACTTGTCCCGGGAACGAAGAACTCTGACCCGGGCTTTTTCTTCCTTAAGCAGGGTGTCCACGACGCCGGGCAGGAAGTATTCTCCCTTCAGCGGATTGGTTTTCAGGGTCTCGTCCAGAAATTCAGGAAACCCGGCTACCATCTCCGTCATCATATCCTTCGAGAATCCCCAGAAGTTCATGGAAACCACGGTGTCCTCTGGAAGGGTGACCCAGCTTTCTCCGTCTTCGGTGTACTGAATGCCGCCGTCTCTTCTCATTATCTTCGTTCTTTCAACTATGTCTTTCAGATATCCGCCGTCGGTAACGTCGCATACGCCTCTCGATACGTGACCGTTTTCCGTGATGGTGTTCTTAAGCTCGTAGCCTATCATGCAGAACTCGTACTGCGCAGGCTTTGTCCCTGCGGCTTCCTCCTTCGCGGCCTCTTCGGCCGATTTTTCCAGAAAGTCGTACATGCTCTGGAAAGCTCCCGGACCGTAGTAATCGTCGGCGTTTATCACGGCAAAAGGCCCGTTCACCAGGTGTCTTGCGCTCATCACGGCTTGACACGTTCCCCACGGCTTTTCTCTTCCCTCGGGAACCTTATATCCCTCCGGAATGTCCTCAAGCTTCTGGAACGCATAGCGCACGTTCATGTGCTTTCCCGCTCTTTCGTCTATGAGCGCCCTGAAATCCACCTCGTTTTCTTCCTTTATGACGAATATCACGTCCTCAAAGCCTGCCATCATAGCGTCGTAGAGGGAAAAATCCAGTATAATTTCTCCTTTATCGCTTACGGGGTCTATCTGCTTCAGCCCCCCGTAACGGCTACCCATTCCCGCAGCCATAATGATAAGAACCGGTTTATTCATTTTCCGCTATTCCTTTCTTATTATTTTTTATCGTTTATGCTTCCGCTCTCGCCCGGAGCCCGGAGTCCGTAGCTTTCCTGCGGCTCTAAAGGGCCGTGCCCTTCTTCGGCACAAACATTCCGGACATATCCGTTTTTTCAAGCTTCAAAAGGGCGACCTTTCTGTCTATTCCGCCGCCGTATCCCGTGAGGCTGCCGCTTTTGCCCACAACTCTGTGGCACGGCACCACGAGAGAAATCGGATTGTGTCCTACCGCTCCTCCCACGGCCTGAGCGCACGGCCTCTTCCCGGTTCTTTCCGAAATTCTGCCGGCGATGTCACCGTAGGTTACGGTTTTCCCGTAAGGAATCTTCAGCATCTCCTCCATCACCATGGCGGCAAAATCCGAAGCGTCGTAGGCAATCTCAGGGGTAAACCCGGGATCTCTTCCGTCAAAATACGTATCAAGCCACCTTTTCGTCTCCTCAAAGACAGGCAGCTCCTTTTCCTCGTATTCTCCTTCATCCGGAATATCCGCGTATCTGTGTTTTTCAAACCACAGACCGGTCAGAGCCTTTCCGTCGCTCTTCAGAGTGATTTCACCCAGCGGTGAACTATATTTACATAAGTACATCATTTTTTACAACCTCCTCGTGTACCGGATATTATACAACAAGATTCGACGGGAGTACAGGGGAAATGTTGGAAAGTTGACAATCGCCTAATTAACTTCAAAGTTAATTACTTTAAAGTTAATTATTGCTTAATTGCGATATATCCTTCCTCGGTTGAGGACCCGCGACCTTTGTGATAGAATATTCGTAGCACATTTTGTAAAAAGGAGATCTTAAAAGATGAGAGAATGGATAGAAAAATACGAGCTTCACTTCGAGGAGCAGTTTCCTCTTTTCTACTGCAGAGACCGCAAGATGGAAGATGAAGAAATCATCGAGATTATAAAGAAGGCCATAGAAAACGACGAAGAATACAAGCCTGACATCGTTTTTAAATAGGACTTTCAGCCTTTGACAAAGGAGGTTTTACCCATGATTAAAAAAATGGAAGATGCGGAGCGTGACACCGCTTTAAGAGTTGCCGACCTGATGGCGGCGGCAGCCCGTACGGCCCCTAAGGCCAGCGGCAAGGACAAGGTCGTAACCGTAATCGTGACCGGCGACGATATGATGTCTCTCGCCGATGAGACCGAAAAAGCGGGAAAGGAGTACGGCGAGGACTTTTTCATCCGCGATGCGAACAACGTGAGAAACAGTCACTGCGTCGTGGTTATCGGCGTGGTTTCCGAGCCTTTCGGAATCGGCAACTGCGGCATGTGCGGATTTAAAAACTGCGGCGAAATGAAAAAGGCCGGCGCTAACTGCGCATTCAACGTAAGCGACCTTGGAATAGCCGTAGGTTCGGCTGTCTCCGTTGCCGCAGATCACCGCATAGATAACCGCGTAATGTACTCTGTAGGCCGCGGAGCCGTTAGAATGGGACTTTTCCCGGACGATGTGAGGGTGGCATATGCGATCCCGCTTTACACCGGTTCCAAGAGCATCTACTTTGACAGAAATCCGGGCGCAGTGCTGAAGTAAGAAAAACGAGTTAATTATATTATCCCGAGCACAGTTAAAAGGAATTCATTCCACGATTTTATTAAAATTTAAAAAATCGTGGAATTGATTCCTTTTTTGTATTGAGAAATCTTCAGGTATAGAGTATACTGACTGTAATGAATCAGGAGGGATTTTAATGAAAAGGCTGGAAAGAAATAATTATCTTGATTGGCTGATAAGGTGGAAGGACCAGCATATTATCAAAGTTGTCACCGGAGTGAGGAGATGTGGGAAATCTACGCTGTTCGAGATATATCAGGGCTTCCTCAGGGATAACGGCGTTACTGAAGATCAGATTATTTCCATTAACTTTGAAAATCTGGATTTCGAAGCGCTGACCGATTATCACGCGCTGTACGATTACGTTAAATGCAGGCTTATTCCAGATAAAACAAATTACGTATTTCTGGATGAAATTCAGCATGTGGATTCCTACGAAAAGGCCGTAGACAGTCTTTTCCTTATTAAGAATTGTGATATATACATTACCGGTTCCAACGGTTATCTTCTTTCCGGAGAGCTCGCTACACTGCTTACCGGACGTTTCGTAGAGCTTTCCATGATGCCCCTCTCTTTCAAGGAATTCTGCGGGAGTCTGAATGACGAAACCATGACAGATGCAGAAAAGCTGAACAGATATATAAAGCGCGGCTCATTCCCTTATACTGCCAGTTATGGTTTTGGGGAAGAAAATTCTCTGGAATACATGCGGGGAATATATAATACGATTTTACTAAACGATATAGTAAAGCGTATGAATATTTCAGATGTCAATGCACTGGAAGCAATAACACGTTTTCTCATGTATAACATAGGCAACCTCACTTCCATATCCAATATTGCAAATACCCTTACGTCTAACCGCCTGAAAACAGACCCCAAAACAGCAGGCAAGTATATTCGTGGACTTACCGACAGCCTGCTTTTTTACGAAGCCCGCAGATACAATATCAAGGGGAAGAGGCTTCTGAATTCGGTAAATAAGTATTACGTCTGTGATGTCGCCTTGCGCAACCTACTTGTAAGAAGCAACGAGACGGATATGGGGCATATACTCGAAAACCTGGTTTATCTTGAGCTCAGGAGGCGTTATCCTGAGGTTTATGTGGGACAAGCGGACTCAGGAAGAGAAGTGGACTTTGTCGCAATCAAAGACGGCAACCCTGTGTATTATCAGGTTTCACTGACTACTCTGGAGGAAAAGACTCTGGCACGTGAGCTTGCTCCGCTGCGTGAAATCGATGATAATTATCCGAAATATCTTCTCACATTGGACAATATATTTGACAATGTAAGCTATGACGGTATTCAGAAGCTTAATGTTGTAAAGTGGCTGCTGTTATAAAGAATCTGACCGGCTAAAACCTCACCCTTACCGTCAGCACGCCTTCCCTGCACTCTGCGGTTATTTCCCCGCCCATCTTCTCGGTGAGGGTTCTGGCGATGGAAAGGCCCAGTCCCGTGGATTTTCTGGCGGTGTTTACGGTATAGAACCTGTCGAACAGGCGGGCAGCCTGAACGTCGGTAAGGCCGGCGGAATGATTTGAGAAGCTGACGGTTCCGTCATCTGCCAGTTTGACGGTAAGGTCGCCGTCCGAATATTTTACGGCGTTGCTTAAAATGTTTCCAAAAACCCGGGAAAGAGCGTTTTCGTTAAGAAGACGCTCTACTTTATTTTCCGGCATTATTATCTCCGGGGTGATTCCCCTCTGTTTCAGCACCGCATAGTACGCGCCCAGGCTGCCTTCAAGGACCCGGCCCAAATCGACGGCTTCCATGCTGAGTTCTTCGGTCTCTCCCGTGACTATGGTGTATCTGAAAAGCTCCTCGGTGAGGGACTTGAGAGCCCCCGTTCTCTCCTCAACCGCCGACAGATACTCTCTCCCGGCAGGGGAGACTTCCTCGTCCCTCAAAAGCTCCAGATATCCGCAGATTGAAGTCAGCGGCGTTCTGAGGTCGTGAGAAATATTTGTGACGGCTTCCTTGAGCTCCCGGTCACCGGTCTCGTAGCGGTTATGCTCTTTCCTCAAAACGGTCAGCTGCCTGTTCAGATCCTCCGCCAGATCACGGACTTTTTTGTCCCGGGTGGAAACGTCGATGAGGACGTTAGTGTCGGACTGAAGCCTTTGTCCGAACTTATCCCGGATTTCAACGATTCCCTTCCTTATCAGAATCAGCTTAACCGCAAGAGCCGCAGAAAGCAGGGCCAATATTACCGTTGTGACCGAAATCCAGAATACCATTTTTCACTCCTTATTTAATGTCTTTTCTCCTGAACACCCCTATACCGATGGCGGTGAACACTGCGGCAAAGAGCGCAGAATAGCCCATCCATTTATAGAGCACATCTGTTTCTTCGACCGGAGTATCGCCTACACTTAGCGTGGAAACCAGAATAGTAGCCTGTCCGCTCGGGAGAATTTCAAGGCTGGTCTCCAGCGCTTTCCTTGCTGCGCCTTCCACATAACCGGGGTTAGGCACTGTTTCCACTGCCGAAAATTCTCCGTTCGCATCTGTAATGTACTGGTCATAGGTTTCAGGCTCCTGAAGCCTGCCGTTGATATACGCGCTGGCAAATGCCAGTCCTATGGCCAGAATAAAGCAGGCTACCACGCATCGCGATCTGCTGCCTATGGCGAAGCCCAGGAAGACCATTACTGCGGTGAAAGCAACCGATATCATAACGCCGCAAATTGCATAGAGAACGAGGATTTTACCGTCCGTCATAAATTTGCCGCCCTGAGGCAGCGCCGCAATCAATACGCTTATATAGTAAACGGCGATGAAAATAAGATTGGCCGCGCAGCACACTGTGAGATTGGAAAGATATATGTTCAGTCTGCCATGTCCCACGATAAGCTTGTTTCTCACAGTTCCGTCACTGTACTCCGTTCCCAGGAAAAGCCCCGTGAAGCAGGCTGATATAACACCCGAAACTATGGCAAAGCTAATGAACTGACTGTCTATGTAGAACGTTGCGCCGTCCATTTTGTCAAGAGCCCCCGGCGTCCCCTGCAAAATTCCGAACACTGCCGAGAAAATCACTATTCCGTAAAATACTTTGTTCTTAAACAGGCGCGCAAAGCCCGCATTTATAAGCCTGCTCATGACCGCACCCCCTTTGTTTCGCACTGCCCTCCGATGAGGGAGAGATAATAGCTTTCAAGGCTCTCGTCTCTTTCCTGCATAGTGTAGATTTCTCCGCCTTCCTCAGCCATGAGAGCCGAGAGATCCGAAACCTTCACCCGGGCGAATACGTCCGCTTCGCTGTCAGAAACGACGGTGTAGTCTATGTTTTTTCTGTCAAGCACTCTTGCGAGGGCCGCGGTATCGGACACTTTGACGCGAACGCACTTGCGGCAGGATTCCTCCAGCTCTCCTGCGCTTATCTCCTTTATGATTCTGCCGCCGTCTATAAAGCCGTAATGAGTCGCCAGCCTTGCCAGCTCGTCCAGTATGTGACTTGAAATCAGCACCGTGATTCCGCGCTCCCGGTTAAGCTTGAGTATGAGCTCTCTCATCTCAATTATCCCCTGAGGGTCGAGGCCGTTGGCCGGTTCGTCGAGGACCAGAAAGTCGGGATTTCCCGCAAGGGCCACGGCGATTCCCAGCCTTTGTCTCATTCCAAGGGAGAAGTTCTTCGCTTTCTTCTTTCCCGTGTCCGAAAGCCCTACGAGGTCGAGAATCTCTCCGATTCCCTGAAAGGACGGCATACCCAGAATCCTGTACTGTTCCTTCAGGTTTTCCTTGGCGGTCATTTCCGAATATATGGCCGGTGTTTCGATTACCGCGCCCATTCTCCTTCTGGATTCTCTTACGGTTTTGTCCCCGTTTTTTATTCCGTAGATTTCGTATTCACCGCCGTCCGGGGTCTGAAGCCCGCATATCAGGCGGATGAGCGTAGTCTTTCCCGCGCCGTTTTTCCCCACAAAACCGTATATGGCGCCTTTGGGTACGCTCATGGTCAGGCCGTCGAGGGCTTTGAAGCTGCCGTATTTCTTTGTCAGATTCCTGACACTTAAAACGTATTCCATCTGTTACCTCCTTTTCTGAATCGGATTCTACTCCCCGAATGTACGGAAACGGTAAAGAAAAGGGTAAATAAATGGTTAAGATTTATTCGCTTTTCATTTTAAAGCCTATGCCCCATACGGTCTCGATGTAGTCCCTGCCGGAGGCGTCCCGCAGCTTTTTTCTGAGATTGCTCACGTGAACCTTAAGAGAGCTTTCGACGCAGTCGGGAGTGTCCTCGCTTATTCTGTCGAGGAGTATGCTCTTCGTGACCACCTGCCTCGGATTTTCCATGAGCAGCTTGAGAATTGCAAACTCGGTCTTTGTGAGGCGCACGTCCTGTCCTGCGACTTCGGCCTGCCACGTCTGCGGCAGCAGCGTGATGTCGTCAAAGGTCAGCGTGTCGTCTTCCTCTGCCGCTCCTGATTTTCTAAGCTGAACGGCTATTCTCGCCAAAAGCTCCTCTATATCAAAAGGCTTTGTAATGTAGTCGGCGGCGCCCCCGAGAAGCATGCTCACCTTGTCTTTAGTGTCCACCTTAGCGCTCATTACGATTACGGGAACTCCTTTTATTTCGGGGAGAACCTCCTCCCCCGAAAGCCCGGGCAGCATAAGGTCCAGGAGAATCAGGTCAGGCCTTTCCCCGGACAAAAACAGCAGCGCCTCGGTTCCCGAGTAGGCGTGGGAAACCCGGTAGTCGGCCTTCGTCAGAACCGCGTCCAGCATTTTATTTATGTTTACGTCGTCGTCGATTATGAGAATGTGGTTCATTTCAAGTTTCCTTCTTTCCCATTTCAATGGATTTCGGAGTAACTATAACACCGCCCGGTGATTTTTGCAAATAGAAAACGGGCTGCCGGTTCTTTTCGGCAGTCCGCTTCAGCGTTTCGTTTTATTCAGCCTTTGCTTCGAAAACGTCTTTTCCCAGTCCGCAGAGAGGACAAACCCAGTCGTCCGGAAGGTCTTCAAAAGCCGTTCCCGGCTCGATTCCGTTTTCAGGATCGCCCACTTCAGGGTCATAAACGTATCCGCAAGCTCCGCATTCGTACTTTTCCATTTTTATTTCCTCCTCGAGTAAACTTCACTATGTCTTTCAGTTATGAAAATTGCCGTTAACTCATTATACCCCACCTTATGAGGTTCTAACACACTTTATTCGAAAAGATCCGTTGAAAGATATCTTTCGCCGGTGTCGGGCAGGATAACGACTATTTTCCTGCCTTCATTCTCCGGTTTTCCGGCTTCCTTAAGGGCCGCGGCGAGGGCCGCTCCCGAAGTTATTCCCGCAAGATAGCCTTCCTCCGTCGCCAGGGCTCTTACGCCGCTGTATGCTTCTTCGGTGGTTATGAGAGACATATCGTCAATAACCGATTTATCTAAAAGCTCCGGAATGAAGTTGGCTCCGATGCCCTGAAGCTTGTGGGCTCCGGCTCTTCCCTCCGAAATGAGAGGCGAATCGTAAGGCTCCACGCCGATGACTCTGACGGCAGGGTTCTTTCCTTTCAGGAACTTTCCTGTTCCCGTAATCGTTCCCCCCGTTCCGACTCCTGCCACTATCATATCGACTTTTCCGTCAAGGGCCTCCCAGATTTCCGGCCCCGTAGTCTTCATATGAGCCCGGGCGTTGGCGGGATTTTCAAACTGTCCCATCACCATGGCTCCGTCTATTTCTTTCGCAAGCTCGTCCGCCTTATCCACGGCCCCCTGCATTCCCAGAGCCGCATCGGTCAGAACCAGCTCTGCCCCGTACGCCTTCAAAAGCTTTCTTCTCTCCACGCTCATGGACTCGGGAAGCACGAAAATCGCTCTGTAGCCTTTGGCCGCCGCTATGGCCGCAAGACCTATTCCCGTATTTCCGCTGGTCGGCTCTATTATGGTTCCGCCCGGCTTCAGAATCCCTCTTTCTTCAGCGTCTTTAATCATGTAATACGCCGCTCTGTCTTTGATGGAGCCGGCAGGATTGAAAGCCTCCAGCTTGGCGTAAAGCTCCGCCTTAAGATTTCTCTTTCTCTCGATTCCGTTCAGCCTGAGAAGAGGCGTTCTTCCAATGGTTTCCGTGATGTCGTTATATATCATATTGCGCTCCTTTCGGGGAATCTCCCTCTGCAGCTTTACTACGCGTATTTCCTTAATTATACCCTTTTTATATGGAAAGAACCACCGGTTTTATGGTATATTATTTATGTGCGCGGCGCGGGTGTCCTTCCGACAAAGGCTGCCGCCGTGCGGATTTTGATACGAGAGGAATATCATAATATGAAATTTTTCGGAAACGTTATAAACGGTGCAAAACTCATGAAGTCTGTGCACGTGTTCAACAAGAGAATCAAGGACATAGAGGCGGCCAAAGCGAGGGGCGACTACGAGGAGGAGCGCCGCATCATCGCGGAAGCCACGGGAATATGGGTAAACAACGTTATCAAGCTTCTGGATATGCACATCAATATCAAGGGCCGCGAGAATATCCCAGAAGGGGCGTGCGTGTTCCTTTCCAACCATCAGAGCTACGCCGACATTCCCACATTTTTCAAAGCCTGCGAAGGCAAGCAGATAGGCTTCATCGCCAAAGACAGCCTTGCCAAAGCTCCTTACTTCGGCAAGTGGATAAGGAATATCCGCGGAATTTTCATCACCCGCGGCGACACCAGAGAGTCCCTTAAATCCTTCAGAACCGGCGTCGACTATCTGAAGGACGGTTTTTCGCTGGTAATCTTCCCTGAAGGCACCAGAAGCCAGGGCGGGCCTATGCGTGAGTTCAAAGCCGGCAGCTTCAAGCTGGCGACCAAGGCAAAGGTTCCCGTAGTTCCCGTTACCATAAACGGCTCGTACCATCTGGTGGAGGAGACCGGCGTCATAACCAAAGGCGTCCATATTGACATCGTAATTCATCCGGCCATTCCTACAGAAGGCATGGAGCGCTCCGAAATGGCAAAGCTTCACGAAACAGTGGAAGCGACCGTCCGCGCCACCCTGGAGGAGCTCCAAAAGCACGACGATCAGCCGGATCTTCGTCCCGATAAACGCGCCAGATTGAGCAAATAGCTTTCAACATTTTCGAATTCAATTCCGTTCTCTGCTGCGGGCTTTCCCCGGTAGAGGACGGTTTTTTTAGTGATTCGGCCGTAGCGGTGCTCCGCAAGGGCGCACTTTTCCCTATCGGCCAGGTGTCTGTACTGCTCCGGAGAAATTCTGTCGCTATGCTTTATCTCAAAGATCTCACACGTCCCACTCTCTGAATCTGCAACCACCATATCGAACTCTCCTACCGGAAACTGAAGTACGAATACCTCTTTATCCGGGTTTGCAAGCTTTGTCTCAAGAAGCACGATATCCTCCATCATTCTGCCCTTTATCTCGCTCAAAATCCGCTGCTGCACATAATTTCTCTCCGGAAGCGACAGGGCCTTAAAGGTCTCATCGAGGAGCAGGCTTCTAATCAGCGCGCCCGCCTGGGCATACCTTATACCCGGCTGTGAAATCACCGTACGTGTTCCCGTCCTGCTCACGTCAGGTAGATAACGCACCTCTACTTCTCCGGTCATATCCAGAAGATCCAGGTACTCTCTGATTTCCGCCGCATGACTTTCTTCAATCTTTACCGTATGCTCCGATTTATCTCTTATATCCAAAAGCTTCTTCAGGTTTTCCGTCACTTCCGAAACATTTACTCTGTCCAGTATATCCGTGGGATTTTCCCTGTCACGTCTCAGGTTTCCGGCTGAAACGGAAAGGTCGGACGACTTGAAGTCCCTGGTAAGCACTTCTATAGTAAAGCGGTGATTCATATCCTCTACGACTCTGTTTATCGCACCTGTAAGCTCGTCCTCTTCATACAGTTCCCTCAGACTTCTGAAATGTCCTCCGTGCTGATAGTGTTTCAGAGAATGCTGGATGTTTTCCGCTATGGCCGTGTCAACATATTCGTCCGTTTTCTTCTTCGTTGAAAAGGTTGACGTTTCATTATAGTGAGTTCCGCCAAGACTCATGGTTCCACCATAACGTATATATTCGTCTATTCCGTGGATTCCTAAAACCTTATCAAATTCCCTGTACGGGATAAACGTTGTGTGGGCCAGAATGCACCTGTCGTAAAGCTGTTCGTCCTCTGCAAATACGAATCCGAGGGAATCCGTTCCGGAAAGTACTATCTTCATCCCTCCGGCCGCAAATATATCGGAAAGCAGCGCAGCCCCTTCTATGAAATCCTCAATTAACGTCACCTCGTCGATAAAGACATATCTGAATCCGTTCCGTTCCAGAATCCTGAGATCCCGGTTCAGATCGGCCATGGTATCCCGGGGCATAACCTGAATAAACGCCGACCGTCCGAGTTCTTCGTCCGTCATCTCATTAAAAATCTGGCGTATCAGCGTCGTTTTTCCCGTTCTGCGCAGTCCGTACAGTATAAACACCTTATCGTATCCCTGCCCGTAAACGTAATCGTGAAGCCGCCCGAAACACTCGCGTTTTTTATACCCCTTGACTGCCGCCGCAAGCTTTCTCAGCTCGCTCCCTATGCGCACACTGAGGGAAAACCCGCTTACAGGCATGGAAGGGGTATAAGGCGCCGAAACGTCCGAGACATATGATGGAACAAAAGGCGCTTCTTCAACAAAGTATGAAGTCTCAGGCAGCTGATTTTCCAGCTCTTTAATTTCAGACTGCAGCGATTTCCTGTAATCTATGCGCTGCCTCAGATTCTCAACTTCCTCTGCAGGAATATACTTTTCCTTCCTCTTTCCGTCTACGGAAAACCGGTGATAGAAATATATCCTGCCGTTTACTCTTTTCTTCGTCACAGAACCCGATGGCAGACTCGCAATCTGCGTTTTCAGCTCCGCTATCCTGTTTATGATTCCCCTCTGATTCATAATTTATCTCCTTTTATACCCCTAATATTATACCCCTTGACTGAGGTAGTCAAGGGGTATAATATTGTGTGCCTTTTACTCTCTAATTTATTATTAGTACCTTATGCTATTTATCTGTTCTTCAATTGCTGTTTTCTCTGCTTCCCAATCTTTCTCTTTTTCGTGATCTACCGATAAAATTATCGAATACAACTCGTCTGCAAGATTTAAATTCGTCAACAACTCGTCTGCTAAATTATCGTTGCTCGAATAATTATTATACGGAAAATGGAAAGAGAAGGTATAGACTCCACCAGAGGCAGAATTAACCGTGCCATTAAGGCTACCAATGAAAAGTTGTTGAATATAGTCGAACAGCTTCGAGAAATTTCAGCTGGGAAATTAGGGCTTACAGAGATATTTGAAAGCAATGAGGAGATAAAGGAAATCGACTATATTACAGTCTTTCCGGAAGAATGGACAATGCAGGATATTGCCGTGTTCGAGGAGGATAGGGAACATTGGCTTCATTATATCATACCCGCTGTTGTTGTCAAATATGCCACCTATCTGAGGCCTCACACAAAAATTTATTTGCACTCCAAGCATTATTTCGCATTTCTACTTTACAATTTCGTTACATGTAATCATATGTCATTTATCCATTTCCTTATTTCATTTTTAAGCTCGTTATCACTTCTACGAACATCTACATCAAGCTTTTCATACTGATCTTTCCCCCAGAATTTAATCACTGAAGGCACTGTTTCTATCTTATAAATTCTACGGAATTCCTTAAGTACCGTATCTTTATCCGTATTTTCACTATCTAGATAAAAAATATCTCCTTCGTAACTTTCTCCAGCCTCGCTCAATATAGGCGCAACCTTTCTGCACCATTGACAAGTTGCTCTACCTGTAAATACAATTATCTCTTCATCCGATTTCAATAACATCTCTGTCAAGTCTGTTGCCGAGATATTTTTGAATTGCATAGTTGCATACTCATATGAAATTAACTCAAACTCTAATGTGGATCCTTTACTATACTCATTTTCAGGCAATGTCCTTAGATTTTCTTGACCTTGTTCAACATTTCTTTCATTGGAAGTCTGAACAAGCATGAAAACAATCAATATCCCGATAATAACAATCGATCCCAATATAACTTTTACCTTGCTTCTATCCATTTGCTTTCCCTTTCCGCCCCCTACCATATTCATTATATTTATGATATTATAATAAATCAAACTTTTTATTGCTTTATCTATTTTTTTCATGCATAATATAATTAAAATTTACATTTTTTGTTTCCCATAAAAAAGAAAGTAGGAAGAAGGTGAATTCTAATGCATGTGAAAAAAACATTATCTCTATTGTTATCAATCGTTTTAGTTACTTCCACAGTTTTACTTCCAACGAGTGCCGCTGCCGAAAATGACACCTCTATCGATGAGTCTGACTACAACTTGTATGAATTACGTGTCGCTTATTTTGAAGCCGTTGAAAGTGGTAATCTTGATAAGCAATCTGAACTCTTATCCATCGGCAGGAAACTTTTGGATGATTTCAAAGCAGCATCCAAAGCTTACACTCCGTCTTTCGGTCCTCTTCGCGTTGATGCCAACGAGCTTTACTGGCGTGGACAGTTTGCATCATACTTTGAATACGGAAGATTTGAAAACCGCAATGGAGAGATTTGCTTATCCTTAAAGCCAAAATTAAGAGTATATGCGCCTGAGCAAAATAGAATCAATGGATGGAATGCTACTTTTGCCACATTTCATAATCATCAATATTGGAAAAATACGGAATGCATGGAGGATCAATTTTATTGCCACGCTCAGTACGGGAAGTTTGGTGAATTGATAGGAGGGGAAGAGTGGAACCTAGAACCGCACAAAACTTCTATAAATCCAGTCACTTGCAATTAAAGAGGAGGCATTATGTTTGTTAATATTGATGCTGATGATTTTCGCGAAGAATTACTCTTTGAATGGAACAAATTATTTGTTGTATTCATTTTGATATTCACCCTTGCTTTGATTCATTTTGCCTATGTTATGTTTCAGAAAAGATGGAGTTCTTCAGTCGTATTGGCTTTGTCTACGATGACGGTTCTTTTCATAACATTTATTGTCTTATGGATAGCTGTTGTTTATATTACTGATGCTTATGCTGACTCAATTTTTTACGAGCAGACCCGATGGTTAGATAATTTCAATACTATAGCTTTTATTGTCCTAGGTATCTTGTGCATCATTAGCACTGCTAAGACAATTTTCTTATATAAGCAGAGATATAAACAGCATCAGGGCAGCATATAGTCCTCCCCCCAATACTAAAGGCAACTATTTTGTTGCCTTTAGTTGCCTTTAGTATTCTCACGTTATAATTCAAATCCATCATCGAGATCACGCTGCCGTTGTTTTCTGTGCGGAATTTCCGGCTCTGGCTCCGGTTTAGTATCTTCTGCAGAAAACATGTTACTAATTGGGAAGAGCTCATCAACATTCTGCTCGACAATTAAATACTTTATCTTCATACCCCTGTCATAATATCAGCTTTCGATTTCTATTTTGCACTTCTGTCCTGCAACTGTCAGTTCTATAACGCCTTCCCCTACAAGGTTTTCCTCAGAAACACTAAGCTGGGCGTACATATGGCGGGTATCGGAAGGTTCTATACTGGCTGTATCCGTTACGGATGATTCCGACGATTCTGTTTCTCCCACGCCATAAAAATACGAGCATTCACCATAGCTTTTTCCCCCGCACTTCACGACAACATTATTTACTGCATCCCGCAATGATTGTGTCTCATTATCCAGATTTTTCACCACAAATTCTAACTCGCACTGTATGTTTGTAAGCTCTCCACCATTAAGCGAAGGCATGCCCGTGCCATATGTGATATTTGATGACCATAGCGATACCTCCCAAATATCGTTTTTTATCGTATCACCTGTTTCGATAGTTCTGCTTTCAGATGTGCTTTCTTCTGCCACATCTTTGGTGCCAGAACCATCTATACCACCACTGCAGGCACACAATCCGAAGCATACAGCGACCACCATCAATTTCACGATTTGTTTTTTCATAACTTCCCCCTATTCAAAATGCAAAATGATTATAAAAGTAAAACCCTTTTGCGGTTTAATCTAATCAAAAGGGCTTCTATACACGTTTTTTCACTTGTTTCTAAATCTGCAACTATTCCGCATCTTCAGCTGCAAGTTCACCCTGTTCTGCTACAACTTCCGTTCCTTCATTTATAGTCTCAGCGGCTGCCTTCGTATCTTCCGTTGCAGTATCTCCTGAACCACTTCCTGCGCATGCCACTAAATTAAAAGACAAAGTCAACACGGCAATCACAAATATAATCTTCTTTCTCACTTTCATACCTCCTCGCACAACCAATACGTCTCCTCTTCTAATTCGATTTTACTCAGATATTGAGTAAAAGTCAATACTCAATATCTGAGTATTATATCATTTCTCTATAATACCGAAGACAAGGAGTACCGCCATTTTATGAATTACAGGGAACGCATACGGGGAATCCGTGAAGATCGCGATCTGACACAGGCACAACTGGGAAAAATACTAAATAAATCGCAACAAGGATACAGCCATATTGAGTCAGGCCGCTCTGAACTTAAGATTGATGATTTAATCACCTTGTGCAAATTTTATAACCTCTCTGCTGATTATCTCATTGGTCTCATTGATACGCCTGTAACATATAAGGGCAAGAATGCAGTCAAGCGCTAATCTGTAAGATTTTCCTCTTTTCTGCCTCATCCAGTTTAAAATATACCTCGATATCAATCAGTAAATTCTCTAATACTTTCATGCTTAATGCATCCCGGTTATCATTTTAAAAAATGGAAAGTTTGCTTGACATTTCCACTTCCGGTGCTATAATGAGGTTATGGAAAGTTAGCTTTCCATCAAGGAGATTGATTCATATGAAAAACCGTTTGGAAGAATTGAGAAAGCAGCGTGGAATCAAGCAGGAGGATCTTGCCCGGGATCTGAAGGTTTCCAGACAGACCATAGGTTCCCTGGAAAACGGCCGGTACAATCCGTCCATTCTGCTGGCGTTTAAAATCGCAAAGTATTTTGACACGACTATAGAGGATATTTTCATCTACGATGAGGAGGACGAGAAATGAAAAAGACATCTAAAGCAGCTTCGACTCTGACCGTAATTCTGGGACTTGCCGTAATGCTCGGCGGAATTCTCGTATACGGATTAGGCACAAAGGAGATAATTGAGCTTTCCCACCCCGGTTTTATCGCCCTCATCGCTGCGGTCCTCGGGACAGGGCTTATAACCTGTGGCGTCTGCGACCTTCTCATAAGAAAGCGTACGGAGGAAGATCTGGAGCTTGAAATTGAGATGAACGACGAGCGCAATATCGCTTTAAGCAACGCCGCAATGGCAAGCGGATTCAAAGTCTTAAGCGTTGTACTTGCGGCCGTAATCGTTATCCTCGCATACGCCGGTCAGCTGAACGCCGCTGCGTGCCTCATAATCATCGGCGCATATTTTGTCGGACAGATAACGTTCATCGCAAAGCTCTGGTACCTACATAAGAACTTTTAACGACCTCGGCGGCGGGTAAGAGCGGGTGGCCGAGGGTAACTGCGGATAGCAGCGGAGGGTTGCCATGCGGCTGCTGTAGGTTTGCGGTGACATATTTGCGATTTGTCACCGCTTTTGTCACCATAACGCTTGTGGGGCTTCGGGTTTTGGCTGATTATAAGGCAAAGTGGTGACAAATAAGCTGCATCTGCTTAATTATGTCACCACTCGGTGTCGCATGTTCCCGTATATGCCGGCTTATGGTGACAGGGGTGACACGAGAGCCCGAAACACGTATATTTGTCACCGCTTCTCAATGTCACCTGCCACCGTTATATCTGCCGTCCTCCCCTTCAACATCAGTCTTAGTCTCTACTCTAATCCCAGTCTTCTCTGTCAACTTCCCACTTGATGATTACGCCGGAAGAAGCGTTGATCTCGAAGTCGTATTCGTATCCGTTATAGTACGCTTCGCCTTCGTACTGGTAGATTCCGTCGTCTCTGTCAAGCTCCAGCTCCTTGATGAAAGCGTTGTTGTTTCCGATCTTTGCGAGGACGATGCTCTTCGCCTTATCTGCGGAAATCAGCTGAGAGGTTGAAGAGCCGCCTGACTGCGAGGTTCCGCCGGAAGGCTTTTGTGCTGGCTGCTGAGAGCCGCTCTGGGACTGGCTGTTTCCTGCAGAGCTCTGACCTGAGCTGCTGCCTGCGGAGCTCTGTGAATTGCTCTGGGTTCCGCTCTGGCTTCCCGACTGGGTGTTGCTTTCGGCCTTTCCGCCGGAGGCAGCTGCCTGATTATCGTCTTTTGCGGAAGTTTCATTCTTTGCCGCAGTGTCATCCCCGGCCTGAGTATTTCCCGATGCGCTGCCAGTAGAAGGTATTACTACCGGCGAACCGTAGCGGATGGTATATTCCACGACTGCTCCTGTCTCGGCGTTTACCTCAGCGCTTCCGTAAAAGTCGCTTGCTGTGAATTCCACGTCGTAGAAAATTCCGTCGTCGTCCTTTTCCTGATAGACTTTCGCGCTTGCGATTCCTGAAATCTCATCCTTTACTGCCGCTTCGGCCTGAGCTGCCGTAAGCTTTGCTGTGGCGCCGCCATGGTCTCTGTCGCTGTCCATGGATATTCCGACTATAGCGCCGGTCTCTCTGCTGACATGTACCTCATACTCCCTTCCAAGGCCGTTGTCTCTGTAAGTAACCTCGTAAACGCCATCATCTATTTCGGTTTTGATGTACTCAGCTCCCTGAGGAACGTAGCCGGACGCAGTGTTTTCTGCATCCGCTTTGGAGATGCCGCTCGTCATGAGGAAGATTGCCGTGATTGCTATTGCCGCAATTGCTATTGCAGACGCCGTGATTAAAACTGTTCTCTTAGTAATCATATTTTTTCCCTCCCTGTAAAGTTTCTGTATATGATTTTCCGACTTCTGATGGTGCCATAATATATGACTAAAATGAAAATAAAATGAAAGTTTTAATGAATTTTTAATTTTTTTGGGTTATGATAGAAAACAGGAAAGGAAGATGAAAAATGAAGCTTTTGATAGTAGAAGACGAGGTGCGCCTGTGCGCCACCACGGCAAAATATTTAACAAAACAGGGTTACACCGTTGACACATGTCACGATGGTCTTGACGCTCTCGATTATATGGAAGGAACGGAATACGACGCGGTGATTCTTGACATAATGCTTCCGGGGCTTGACGGGATTTCCGTCCTTAAGAAAATGCGGGCGGCGGGAAATCACACTCACGTCCTTCTCCTTACCGCAAAGAGCGCAGTGGAGGACAAAGTCGCCGGCCTTGATACTGGCGCCGACGACTATCTGACAAAGCCTTTCTCACTGGAGGAGCTTGCGGCGAGAATCCGCGTACTCATCAGAAGGCAGAAGGAGGACAGATCGAACAACACTCTGACCGTAGGCCCGCTGACACTGGATACGGGAACGAAGCTTGCGTACCGCGACGGCAAAGAAATCAGGCTTACCGCCAAAGAATACTCTATCCTCGAGTACCTGATGCATAATCAGGGCATGGTGCTTTCCCGGGATAAAATAGAGCAGCACATCTGGAACTACGACTACGAGGGAAGCAGCAACGTAATAGACGTATATATAAGAAACCTTAGAATGAAAGTAGATGCGGACTTTGAGCCTAAGCTCATTCAGACGGTTCGCGGACTGGGGTACGTAATAAAATGAGAAACTGGACTATCGGAAAAAAGATAACCCTTTACTATGCGGCCGTTCTCATAGTTTTCACTGCCGTCTTCTGCGTCGCCATATATTTCTCAGCGGTAAATCAGATAAAGGATACGGCGAGAACGACTCTGACCTCGGCCGTCGACGACGGTTTTGAGCACATAGTGTACGACGAAGGGCTTATCCAGATAGGCGACGACTTTCAGACGAACTACAGAGGCGTCGCCATCATCGTATACGACGAGACCGGCGTCAGAATCAAAGGCAGCGAGCCGGCCGGATTTCCCATCTACACTCCGCTCAAATCGGGAGAATATCATCAGATAGAAACCGGCGGCGAGAACTGGATGATCTACGATACGCTTAAGGTCTACGAAAACGGCAGCGGCATATGGATAAGAGGAATCTATACCCTTGATTCCGGCTTTGCGTCTTTGGGCGCCATAACCATCACCGTGATGCTGGCAATACCGGGCCTTATGATAATTGCGGTCATTGCGGGAGGCCTCATAGCCAGAAAATCCATGAGGCCGGTTGCGAAGATAACGGAGGCCGCCGACAGAATCAACAACGGTCACGACCTGTCTCTGAGGCTTCCTGTAGGGAAGAGCAGGGACGAACTTTACCGACTTGCGGAAACTCTCAACGCCATGATAGACAGACTGGAGACCGCATTTAAATCTGAGGCCGAATTCACCTCGGACGTTTCACACGAGCTGAAGACACCGGTAGCGGTGATACTTGCGGAATGCGAATACGCCCTTGCAGCCGCCGACACCGAAGAGGAATACAAGGAGGCCCTTTCCGCCATTCAGAATCAGTGCCGCCGCATGAACTCCCTTATCACCCAGCTCCTTCAGGTTTCACGGACGATTAACACGGGCAAGGTCATAGAAAGGCACGATTTCAGCCTGTCAGATCTCTGCGAAAGCGTCACCGGTGAGCTTCTGTCGGTCGCTGCGGACAAAGGCGTCAGCCTGTCGGCGAACGTTCAGCCCGATGTATCGTTTAACGGCGATGAGACTCTTATCATGCGGATGCTGATAAATCTTCTGTCAAACGGCATAAAGTACAGCGACCCGTCAAAGGCTGAATCCCGGGTGAAGCTCCGTCTTTATTCCACCGGCGGCTTAGCGTCAGACAGCGGCCCATCGCCCGGTGGCGGCGCTGCGGTTATAGAGGTCAGCGACAACGGCATAGGCATTTCAGATGCCGACCTTCCTCACGTATTTGACCGCTTCTACAAAGCCGACAAATCCAGAACCCGCGATTCAGGCGGTTCCTCTGACTCCGCCATAACAGACAGCTTCGGTCTCGGACTTTCTATGGTGAAGTGGATAGCCGAAGCCCACGGCGGAACCGTCAAAGCAGAAAGCAGAAAAGGAGAGGGCAGCGTGTTTACGGTGGAACTTCCCCGGTAACTCACGGCGCCTCCTCCCTTGGGTTATTTCTATTTACTTTTCGGCCAAAATATAGTATAAGAAAAACAGGTTTGTTTTAGCGCGATGTAAAAGGAGGTTTTTATGAAATACGAAATCAAAGGCGGCACTTTCCCAATTGTAATATGCACCCTGGAAAGCGGGGAGAAGATGATTACGGAAAAGGGCTCCATGGTATGGATGAGCCCTAACATGGCGATGGAGACTACCGGCGGCGGACTGGGAAAGATGTTCTCCAAGGCTTTTTCCGGCGAGTCCATGTTTCAGAACATATATACGGCTAACGGCGACGGCATGATCGCTTTCGGTTCCAGCTTCCCGGGCAGAATCATCCCTATGGAAATCGCTCCGGGAAAGGAGTTCATCGTTCAGAAAAGCGGCTTCCTGGCATCTGAAGCGGGAGTTGAGCTTTCCATTCACTTCAATAAGAAGCTTGGCGCAGGCTTTTTCGGCGGCGAGGGATTCATAATGCAGAGACTTTCCGGAAACGGAATGGCCTTCGTGGAAGTTGACGGTGATTTGGTGGAATACGAGCTTAAGCCGGGTCAGGAAATCATCGTCGACACCGGAAACGTTCTCGGTTTCGAAAGCACCGTATCCATCGACATTCAGCAGGTAAAGGGCGTTAAGAACGTGGTATTCGGCGGCGAAGGCCTCTTCAATACCAAACTTACCGGCCCGGGAAGAATCTGGCTCCAGACCATGCCTATTTCAGGAGTTGCGCAGGCTCTGATTCCATTCATACCTGCGGGCAACAGGTAATATGAAAGCCGCGAAGAACAACCTTCTTCTCTTTCTCATACCTGCCGGCATATGCTTTGTCCTCGGGATTGTGATGCTGATTTCCGGCAACGTAATTATGGAATCGGCAAAATCCATGCTCCCTCAGAACACCGGCGAAGAAATCGGAGACGTTGAAGGTTACGCAATGCTCATCGACCTGTTTGGCGCCGGGTTCGCCGGTCTTGCCGGACTGATTTTTTACATGGGCGGGTTGGTTCTGACCCCTTATTCCGGTCTGGTCATAGCGATTACTGTCATCGCCCGGCTCATATACAAAAAAACTTCCGGCCGCATTCTGGCGTACCGGATTATAATGGGAATAGATTTTGCCGTGCTCATTCTGCCGCCCGTTTTCCTTCTGGTGATTTCACTTACAGAGGGGACTGCCGTTTCCTTTGCACTCTTCTATCTTGCCGGAGCGGCTGCGATGCTGGTCGCAGGCTGCAGGTGGACGTACACGGACAGAATAAAATGCTAAAAAAGAAAAGTGAGGCTCTCGTCCTCACTTTTTTACTGCCTCCGCATTAAGTATTCTTCGTCTTTCTTCTCCTAATCGATACCGCCGCAAGCGCCGCCGTAACTACGAGTACGCCAAGGCTCACAAAGAACATAGGATGTGACTCTTCATTTAATCTTTCGCTGAAGCTGTAAATTACAGCCGGCCTTCCCCATGTGAAGAAAAACACAACTTCCCCTGCCACAGCCACAAGTGAACCTGCCAGAACAAACAAAGCGCCTTCTTTTCTTACGACTCCGTAAATCATCAGCGCCATGCCGATCAAAATCAGAAAGCTGTTTAAAACAACATTCATTCCGTACATGCCGGTAATTCCCGGCTGTCCGAACCAGTAAGAAGCTGTAGTCGCCAGAAATACCGCGATAAGCCCGATGAAAATCTTTCTCTCCCTTGTCATATCCATACCGCCTTTCAATGATTAAGAAATTGTTTCTCTGTTTCCAGTATTATATCATAATATTATTTATATATTGTTTCATTTATCTGTTTCAGGCACTCAACTATACCGTAGTTTCCGTCCGTTAAATTAAATCCAGTAGAGCTAACATCCTGACTTAATCTTTCCCAATCGCACTCTTGCCATGTTTCGTATATGCTCTGCAATAACTCTAAATCCTCTCTTGTAATGTCATCATTTGCAGCAATATCTTCAAGCGTCGTTGAAAAATAATAATACAAATTAGTGAGATCATACTCAGAGTATCTATCATAGAAGGTAGAAATATTATTTATTATCCCCATGTCATATCGATAGTCATTCTCTAAATTATCGCAGAGAATTCTTGCCTCATTCCTGGAATTATTAAAATTTGAAAGCATATGTTTAACTTCCAATCTATCTTCATTAAACTTGCTGTCTAATGAGAGCAGAGTCCTTGCTACTGTTTCATCCAATACGCTGTGTATTTTATTTTCATCTTCTTTGATTTCAGAGCGCATATTAAGTGAAATAAAACCTAATGACACCAATGCAACCGATAAAATAATTATAGTGATAATATACTTTATATTATTCGATTTACCTCTCTCCTGCATCCTTAACTCCCTTCAAAACGCATGATATGCATGTAAAAATTATCTTCATATGCATATTGTATCATTTCTAATTACACCTATCAACTTTCATGATATAATTTCATTACGCATAACTGCTCGTTCCGCAAAGAGAGGTCAATCATGAAAAAAGAAACGTCGCGAGTCACGAAGTCTACCCTTAATATCGTCCTGATAATTCTTCTGTGCGCCGCGCTAATCGGATGCTACCTTCTCCTTCATGATTCTGTGGAAAAGAAGAGGGTAATGGAAAAATCCTACAGCTATGTGCTGGTTCACTCTTTCGAAGACATAGAATTTAACATGACAAAATACGGTGATACATTCGATGAAATTGCAGAAACCGCCGATATGGACAGATTTAAAAGCTGCCTATATGATTTGAGATATGCCTGCTATTACGACATTCTCAACATAAACGAAATCGTCAGATATTATCCCGAGGATATTGATAGCTGGAATCTGATGGCTCTGGGGGATTTGTTCGGAAGTATTTATGATACGTGTGAAAATGGAAGTGCTGACTCTGACGCCATAAGTGACGTGCGCCGCATTTTATCGTGCTGGCGGGACTGCAAAATATCTCTTTTAGTAAGCGACTTTAATAAAGGGTATAAAAACATTTCTTTTGATGACGACAAATACGGAATCAAAACTTTCACAGGCGAAGTGGAAAAAATCTATGAAAAATATACATCATAGCTGAAAAGGAAACAGCCGTCCAAAGCTGTTTCCTTTTCTGATTTCTACAATGGTAATATCCCGGCCCCCTACCTGTTAAGCTCGGCCCTGAACCTGCTTATCATGTTTCGCTCGGCACGGGAGACACTCATCTGCGATATGCCCAGTTCTCTTGCGATGTCGGACTGGGAGCGGTCGTTTATGAAACGCTCGCGGAAGATGGTCTTGTACTGGTCGCTGAAGGTGTCCATGACTTTTTTGATTATCTCCGAAGTCTCCACTCTCTCGTAACCCGCTTCGTCAAAGCCCGTGTATCTTTCAAGGAAAGGACTTTCTCCGTCTTCTCCCGCGTCGTCAAAGGTCTTGTCCAGGGAGTAGGTTCCGTATGCCTGTGAGCTTTCAAGGGCCTCGATTATCTGCTCCACAGTGTAGCCGGTGTATTCTGCGATCTCCTCCGCCGTAGGATTTCGCTGGTATTTCGCGTAGAGAGCTTCCTTGTTTTCGGTAACCTTGGAGGCGATTTCCTTAAGGCGGCGGGGAACCTTCAGGCTCCACTGCTTATCACGGAAGTATTTCTTTATCTCTCCCAGAATAGTAGGAGTGGCAAAAGAACTGAATTCAAAGCCCTTTGACGGGTCGAATCTTTCCACAGCGGAAACCAGAGCCATGGCTCCGACCTGGTAGAGGTCGTCGTAGTCCACGCCCTTGCCCGTATACTTTCTGATGAGAATATCCACCATATAGAGATATTTTTCGACTATCTCGTTTCGTTTATCGATTGTCGGGTTGTCCTTGTATTGCTCGAACAACTCCTTCTGGTCTATCATAATTTTTTCCCCATTTTTACGAACTTGTGTCCGCTGTCGTCTCTTCCGAACTCTACGTCATCCATCAGCGTCTTGATTACGATAATCCCGAGATCTCCCTCTTGGGGACAGTTAAGACACGGCTTGCAGGTTTTCTCCAGAGTGTGACAGTCGCAGTCGTCTCTTACGATAATCTCTATAGACCCCTTATCCACATTGCATTCTATTTCGTACTTGGTGCTGAAACCGCTGCTTCCGTGGCACGCCACGTTCTTGCACGCTTCCGAAACGGCGGTCTTGATATCCTCTGCAGCCTCTATATCAAAGCCTGCCATGGAGGCGATCGACGTTGCAGCAAGTCTCACCATCGTTAAATATTCGGGCTTACCCGGTATTGAAATTTTTAAATTGTCCATAGTAATTTCCCCCAGTAAAAAAATTTACCTGTACAGAATTCCTCCTGTACAGGTAATTATAAACCACTTGCTGACTTTTTTAAAGTATGAGTTTTTAAAGTGTCAGCTGCTCGCTGTCATCTTTGTTATCGGATTTCTTCGGCTTTTCGTCGTCCTCGTCCTCTCTGATGACTTTGGCCATTGCGACTATCTTAGTCTCATCCTCGACCTTCATGATTCTTACGCCCTGGGTCGCGCGGCCTAAAACGGTCACGTCGCTGGCTTTGATTCTGATGATTATGCCGTCGGAATTTATGAGCATGATTTCATCGTCCTCGTCCACCACCATTGCGCCTACCAGCGCTCCGGTCTTCTTGAACTTGGCCTTATCGTAGGTGAGAAGTCCCTTGCCTCCGCGAACCTGAACCTTGTAGTCCTCCACAGGCGTTCTCTTTCCGTAGCCGTTTTCCGTTGCCACGAAGAGCTGCTGACCCGGCTCCACAAGCTCCATTGCAACCACTTCATCGTCGCCCTCAAGCTTTATGGCTCTTACGCCGCCGGCAATTCTGCCCATCTCGCGAACGTCCTTTTCGGAGAAGCAGATGCACTTGCCCTTCTTCGTAACGATGATGACGTTGTTGTTTCCTGTAGTTTCCTTGATTCCGATGAGCTCGTCGCCTTCCTTGAGGTTGATGGCGATGAGTCCGGTCTTCCTGTTGGTGTCGAACTGGGAAAGAGCCGTCTTTTTAATGGTGCCGTGCTTCGTTACGGCGATAAGGTACCTGTCGGCCGCAAAATCCTGAACAGGGATAACGGCGGTAATTCTCTCTCTCTGAAGGAGATTGAGGAAGTTTATCGCCGGAGTTCCTCTTGCCGTTCTCGTGGCTTCAGGTACTTCGTAGGCTTTTATCTTATGAGCTTTTCCGGTGTTGGTGAAGAACATAAGGTAATCGTGAGTGCTTGTCATTATGAGATCCTTGACAAAGTCGTTATCTCTGGTGGTGATTCCCATGATTCCCTTGCCGCCGCGGCGCTGAGCCTTGTAGGTATCCGCAGGCACCCGCTTTATGTATCCCAGATGAGTCAGGGTTACTGCAACGTTTTCTTCCTCTACCAGATCCTCTTCATCCAGTTCGCCTTCGTCCTTTACTATCTTGGTTCTTCTCTTGTCGCCGAACTTCTTCTTTATCTCTAAAAGTTCGTCTTTGATTACGCCCATGAGAAGATGCTCGTTTTCAAGGAGAGATTTGAAGTAGGCGATTCTCTCCATCAGCTCCTTGTATTCGTTCTCAATCTTCTCTCTTTCCAGACCCTGAAGTCTTATGAGTCTCATATCGAGAATTGCCTGAGCCTGAATTTCGGAAAGGCCGAACCTTTCCATGAGCTTTTCTTTAGCGTCGTTATACGCGCTTCTGATTATATGTATAACTTCGTCGATATTGTCGAGGGCTATGCGCAGACCTTCCAGTATGTGGGCTCTCGCTTCAGCTTTCTTTAAATCAAAGCGTGTTCTTCTGGTTACGACTTCCTTCTGGAACTTGATGTACTCGCTTAAGATGTCGTAAAGGGTGAGAACCTTAGGCTGACCGTCGACGAGAGCTATCATTATCATGCTGTAGCTGTCCTGAAGCTGGGTATGCTTATACAGCCTGTTTAAGGTAATCTGCGGATTTGCATCTTTCTTAAGCTCGATTACTATTCTGATGCCTTCACGGTTGGACTCGTCCCTGATGGCGGAAATGCCGTCGACTCTCTTATCCTTGACAAGCTCCGCCATCTTCTCTATGAGGCGGGCTTTGTTCACCTGATAAGGAATCTCGCTTACCACTATCTGAGAGCGGCCTCTGTCGGTCTCTTCAATTTCGCAGACCGATCTTACCTTTACCTTGCCTATTCCCGTTTTGTAGGCCTCTCTCATTCCGCTTTTGCCGAGAATGAGAGCGCCGGTAGGAAAGTCAGGGCCCTTTATTATCTTCATAAGCTCGTCGACGTCCGTTTCAGGTTCGTCGATAAGCTTTACTGTAGCGTCTATTACCTCGCCCAGATTGTGAGGAGGAATTGACGTCGCCATACCTACGGCTATACCGTTGGAACCGTTGACAAGAAGGTTAGGGAAGCGGCTCGGAAGAACCACAGGCTCCTTTTCCTCTCCGTCAAAGTTGTCTCTGAAATCTACGGTTTCCTTCTCGATGTCTCTGAGCATCTGAAGGGCGTAAGGGGACATTCTGGCTTCCGTATAACGCTGCGCCGCGGCGCCGTCTCCGTCTATGGAGCCGAAGTTTCCGTGGCCGTCTACCAGCATATATCTCTGGGAGAAGTCCTGAGCCATTCTTACCATGGCGTCGTATATAGAGCTGTCTCCGTGAGGGTGATATTTACCCATTACCTCTCCGACGATACGGGCAGATTTCTTATGAGGCTTGTCAGGAGTAACTCCCAGCTGACCCATACCGTAGAGAATTCTTCTGTGTACCGGCTTAAGACCGTCTCTTACGTCAGGAAGGGCGCGGCCTACGATTACACTCATGGAATAGTCGATATACGACTTTTTCATTTCGTCGTGTATCTCATGCTGTTCAATTTTAGTATCTTCTAAGAGATTAGACATAGTTTACCCCTCCTTTCTTAAATATCTATTTCCGCATACTTTGCGTTTTCTTCGATGAATCTCTTTCTCGGCGGAACCTTGTCGCCCATGAGAACGGTGAAGATTTCATCTGCAGCGGTAGCGTCTTCCAGTGTGATCTGAACGAGAGTTCTGTTGTTGTAGTCCATGGTTGTCTCCCAGAGCTGATGGAAGTCCATCTCTCCAAGACCCTTATATCTCTGGATAAGCGGTTTTCCGCCCTTCTTTGAAAGGGTCTCCATGAGCTTATCCTGCTCGCGCTCGCTGTAAGTGTAGTAGACTTCTTTATTTCTCTTCGTCATAAAGAGAGGCGGTTTAGCGGCATACACATATCCTCCTTCTATGAGAGGAGTCATGTATCTGTAGAAGAAGGTGAGGAGCAGCGTTCTGATGTGAGCGCCGTCCACGTCCGCATCTGTCATGATGATAATCTTATGATATCTCAGCTTGTTTATATCAAAGTCGTTTCCTATTCCGCAGCCGAAGGCCGTGATCATGTTCTTGATTTCGTCGGAATTGAGGATTTTGTCGAGGCGCGCCTTTTCAACGTTGAGTATCTTACCTCTGAGAGGAAGTACGGCCTGACGTATTCTGTCGCGTCCCTGCTTTGCGGAACCGCCTGCGGAATCTCCCTCTACGAGGAATATTTCGGACTTCGCAGGATCCTTTTCGGAACAGTCGGCCAGCTTTCCCGGAAGTGAGATGCTGTCAAGGACGCTCTTTCTCCTCGTAAGCTCTCTGGCCTTTCTTGCTGCCTCTCTCGCGCGGGAAGCTCTGAGACATTTATCCAGGATTATTCTCGCTTCGGTAGGATGCTCTTCTAAGAAGGCCGTCAGGTTTTCGCTGGTAGAAGTTTCGACAAAACCCCTTACCTCGCTGTTTCCAAGCTTCGCCTTAGTCTGTCCTTCGAACTGAGGCTGAGTCAGCTTTACGGAAATTATTCCCGTAAGACCTTCTCTTACGTCCTCGCCGGACAGTGAATCGTCGTTGTCCTTTAAAATCTTGTTCTTTCTGGCGTAATCATTGAAAACTCTGGTAAGAGCGGACTTGAAGCCTGCCATGTGAGTTCCGCCTTCGACGGTGTTTATATTGTTGGCGTAGGAAAGGAGAAGCTCGTTGTACCTGTCGGTGTACTGCATTGCAACTTCCATCTCCATGTTGTCCTTTACAACCTCGAAGTAGATTACTTCCTTGTGAAGAACTTCCTTATTCTTGTTTATGTGTCTTACGAATTCGGAGAGTCCGCCTTCGTAGTGGAAAACTTCCTTTTTCTTCTCGTCCCTGTTGTCGGAAAGGGTGATTCTTATGCCTTTGTTAAGGAAGGCCATCTCTCTGAGACGGTGTTCTAAAGTTCCGTAGTCGTATACGGTTTCGTCGAATATTTCCGGATCCGGCCAGAATGTGGTCTTAGAACCGGTCTTCTTGGCCGTTCCTATAACCTCAAGAGGAGTTATGGTCTTGCCTTTGGCGTATTCCTGTCTGTAGATATTTCCGTTTCTCTTTACCTCTACTTCCATTCTGGTGGAAAGGGCGTTTACTACGGAAGCGCCTACGCCGTGAAGACCTCCCGATACCTTGTATCCTCCGCCGCCGAATTTTCCTCCGGCATGAAGAACCGTGTGAATAACCTCCACTGCCGGGATTCCCAGCTTGGGATGCTTGTCTACAGGCATACCTCTTCCGTCGTCTTCAACGGTTATGGAATTATCCTTATTTATAGTTACCGTTATGTTCTTGCAATAACCGGCAAGGGCTTCGTCCACACTGTTATCCACTATCTCGTAAACGAGATGATGTAGACCTCTCGGTCCCGTGCTTCCGATGTACATTCCCGGTCTTTTCCTTACGGCCTCAAGACCCTCTAATACCTGAATCTGAGACGCGTCATACTGATTGTTAACTTTGGTTTCAGCGCTCATTTAATACCTGCTTTCATACAAAATATTTTCCTTTTACAAAACAGAAAATATTATATTACATTCCGGCCAAAAAAACAAGATTTTAACGGTTATTTTTCTGTTTTTCGATAAATTTCATTAAAGATATAAAAAAATCGGCGAAATCGCCGATTTTCCCACTTAAATTATCTGAATTTCCCCTGATATATATTAAATATCTTTGCGTCTTTAAATTCTCCGAGAATCCGCTCGTCCAAATCTGTTGTAGTTATGAAGAGCTGATTATCCTTTAAAGTCTTTATGAGATATTCCTGCCGCGTACCGTCAAGCTCGCTCATCACATCGTCCAGAAGGAGTATGGCATCCTCACCCGTTTCGTTTTTTATGAGATCGAGCTCGGCAAGTTTCAGTGAAAGAGCGCAGGTCCTCTGCTGTCCCTGTGAACCGAAACTTCTCATATTTATACCGTTTACAAAAAACGATATGTCGTCCTTGTGAGGACCCCTTGTGGTGGAGCGGTTTCTCATATCGGAATCAAAGGCTTTTTTTATTTCTTCATAGAAAAACATTTTCTGATCTTCAGGATTTTCCGTTACTCTGACATCGGGCTCGTATTCTATGATTAGCTCTTCGCCTCCGGCCGTAATACCTCTGTGAATTTTAGCGCTGAAGCCGCTTATGCTTTCTATGAATTTTTTTCTTCCCGTTATTATATTGGCTCCGTATCCGGCAAGCTGACTGTCCCAGAGATCGAGGAGAGACGGATCTATGCTTTCCTCTTTCAGATAGGCGTTTCGCTGAGCCAGGATTTTCTTATAATTTAAAAGACTGTCGTAATACTTTGGCGATATCTGACACAGCTCACGATCTATGAATTTTCTTCTCTTTTCCGGCTCGTCTTTTACAATCTTCATATCCTCGGGAGAAAATATGACTATCATTATATTTTCCAGAAGTTCCGAGGACTTCTTCAGAGGAATCCCGTCCTTCTTTACCGATTTCTTAGACGCGCCTTTTATTCTTATTTCAACTTCCGTGTCGGAAAATTTCTTTTCGGCGTTTACTTTTATGAGAGCTTCGTCTCTGCCGAACATTATAACTTCGCTGTCCTTTGCAGTGCGAAAAGACCTGCCTATGGAGGTCATGTATATGCTCTCTATGAGGTTGGTCTTTCCCTGCGCGTTGTTGCCGAGTATTAAATTTATCTTTTCGTCAAAATCAGCTTCCAGACTTTCGTAATTTCTGAAGTTTTTCAGCTCTAACCTGGTTATGTACATTTAATTTCAGCTTTCCGCCTTAATTTCCCGTTATTCTTACAGGAAGAATGAGATATTCGTAGGAATTTCCTTCAACAGGATGAACGAGACAAGGGGTAATTCCTGTATTGAATTTCATTATGATTTCATCATCATCTATAACTTTGAGAACGTCCAGAACGTATTTTGCATTAAAACCTATCTCGAGATCGTCTCCCGTTTTCTGTGCGAGAACGTCTTCTCTCACGTTTCCTTCTTCGGATCTTGAGGTTATGGTTATGAGATTGTCGGAAATTGCAAGTTTAATCAGGTTGTTCTTTCCTTCCTTTGAGAGAAGGGACGCTCGCTCTATGCTGTCTAAAAGATCGCGCCTTGAAATTCTGACCTGAATCTTATCCTCTTTCGGAAGAATATCACGGTATTTTATGAATTCGCCGTCTAAAAGTCTCAGGGCTACTTTCACGTTTTCTATAACAAAGACTGCTTTTCTGTTGTTTATGAGAAGCTTTATCTTTTCGATAGAATCGGAGCTTATATCGCTGATGATTTTATTTATCTCATTCATTATCTTGGCCGATATGATTATGCTCTTTTCCTCGGTGTTTACCATAGGTTCTCTGGAAATTGCCATTCTGTACCCGTCTATGGCGACCATACTGATTTCATCAGACTTCAGCTCGATGAGAATTCCGGTAATTACACCCTTTGATTCATCTATGCTTGCGGCAAAGGAGGTTTTTCTTATCATGGATTTTAAGAGTTCGGAATCAAATTCGATGCAGCCGCTTCCTTCCTCTTCGTTTTTAATTTCAGGAAACTCGTCGGCAGGCATTCCCACTATGGAAAATTCCGAGTTCATGCAGCGGATTACAACCTTTCCCTCTGCAACCTCCACCTCCAGCTCTTTTCCCGGCAGCTTTCTTATTATATCGCTGAAAAGTTTAGCCTGAACTACAACGCTGCCCTTTTCAACGTCTTCTACTTTTATGACCTCTTCGATTGTTATATCAAGATCGGAAGCTACCATTTTAAGGTTTCCGTTTTCATCGGCTTCGAGAAGAATTCCTTTAAGAATAGGAATAGTGGTTCTCGAAGTAACCGCTTTAGATACTATGTTAAGAGCTCTGGAAAGATCCTGCTGATTACATCTGAATTTCATTTTTTACCTCCTTGAAAAACACAGAGAACTGCTCTTTATTATTATATTAATTTATAGTAGTAATAGTAGTAGTACTGTGGAAAAGTGGATAAACTGTTCAGGCCCTTTAAACTGCGCTGAATTTTATCCACAGATGTATGTGGATAACTCGGTAAAACCCTGTTAATTACTTTTAATAACTTTAATCTTTTATGGATTCTTCGATAGATTTTACCACATTTCTTATTTCATCGTCTGAAGAAATATATCCCCTGACTTTCTTGCAGGCATGCATCACCGTACTGTGATCTCTGTTGCCGAATATGCTTCCTATTCTGACGTTGGAGTAGTCTGTCATTTCACGGCAAAGGTACATGGCTATCTGTCTTGGAAAGGCTATGCTGTTCTTTCTGCTTTTACCTTCAAGATCTGACATTTTTATTTTGAAATGCCTGCAGACTGCCTTTTTTATATTTTCTGGAGTTATAGTGGAGCTGCTGCCCGATATAACGTCGTTTATGACTCTCTTTGCAAAAGCCATATCTATATGTTCGTCGAAGCTCTGTGAAAAACTGAGAAGTCTGGTAAGAGCGCCTTCGAGAAGTCTGATATTATCGGTTATATTCCTGGCTATAAGCTTGAATACTTCCTCCATGTCATCGTCTATTTCCACGCCTTCTCCGACAGCTTTCTTTTTAAGAATGGCAACTCTGGTTTCATAGTCAGGGGGCTGTATGTCCACTACCATATTCCAGCCGAATCTTGATTTAAGTCTGTCATCGAGCTTGGTCAGATTTTCAGGCGGCCTGTCGCTTGTAATTATAATCTGTTTATGCTCATCATACAGGATGTTAAAGGTGTGGAAAAATTCCTCCTGGGTAGCTTCTTTACCTTCAAAGAACTGAATGTCATCGACTATGAGTACATCGGCTTTCCTGTATTTATCTCTGACCTCGTCCATTTTTTTATTCTCTATACCGGTTACAACATCGTTGGTAAATGTTTCCGATGATACGAATATGATGTTCTTATCGGTCTTATGTTCGAGGATATATATTCCTATGGCATTTAAAAGGTGAGTTTTTCCAAGTCCCGATCCTCCGTATATGAAGAAAGGATTATAAGTGTTTGCCGGATCTTTGGCAACGGCCATAGCGGCGCTTGCTGCATACTTGTTACTTTCACCCACTACAAAATTATCGAAGGTATATTTAGGGTTGAATATCTTTTCTTTCATGAAATTTATATTCAGATTATATGCCTTCGATGTTCTGTTTTCCGCTTTCAGAACGTTATCTTCAGTTTTATATTCTCCTTCGGTTTTAACAACGACTTTATATCTGGAACCTGTCACATTTTCAAGACTGGACGATATCATGCTTATGTAACGCATTGACAGAACGTTGGCTGCAACAGTGGAACCTGCGGCGACATAAGCGACGTTTATTTCATTATCAAGCTTTTTCAGAGTGGTTCCGGAAAAAAAACCGTCATATGTAGGCTGAGTGCAGTTATTTTTTACATCCTTTAAAACAGCCTGCCATATCTTATCTTTGTCAGTCATAACTTTTATCTCCTGTTTGTACATCTATTTTAATAAAACGGGAGGATTAAAACAAGTGAATAAGTTAATTTACCCACAGGTTATCAATAAAATTATCCACATGAGTTATGTTTATTTGCATGTTTTCCACATAGTTATCCACATATTGTGGATAACTATATTAACAACACAAAAATATAGATTTTCAGTCAATGGAAATTTATGTATATTAGAATTGAATTATTGACACGGACTGCGTTAAAAAGTATAATAGTTAGACATGCGTGCGCTGTTGAAATTTAGACTGCGCCATATTTACGTTATTCAGGAGGTAAAGAAAATGAAAATGACTTATCAGCCTAAGAAAAGGCAGAGAAAAAAGGAACACGGATTCAGAAAGAGAATGAAGACTAAGAGCGGCAGAAACGTTCTTAAGAGAAGAAGAGCTAAAGGAAGAAAGAAGCTTACGGCTTAGTTCAGACTTTGCGGTAAAATGTTAAAAAAAACGGTATTAAGAGGCAAAAAGAACTTTTCCGCTATCTATAAGAGGGGAAAGTCCGTGGGAGACAGATACGTTGTCCTTTTCTACAGGAAGAACGGTCTTGATTACAACCGCATAGCCTTTCTTGCCAGTAAAAAGGTTGGCAACAGCGTTAAAAGAAACAGAGCCAGACGTCTGATGAAGGAAAGTTACAGACTTACCGGACTTGACATTCCCTGCGGCTATGATTTTATTTTTATCGCCCGCAGCACTATAGAAAATGCTAAATGCCAGCAGGTGCAGAGATCCCTTGAATCTGCCATAAAGAAAACAGGGATAACTAAATAATCATGAAATATATTAACGGCTTTTTTAAAAAAGTGATGATAATACTCATAAAGTTTTATCAGAAGTGTATTTCACCGCTTTTCCCAGGAAAGTGCAGGTTTTATCCCACTTGCTCAGAGTACTTTATACAGGCTCTTAACAAGTACGGAGTAATAAAGGGAAGCCGACTGGGAATAAAACGAATTCTAAGGTGTCACCCGTGGAATCCGGGAGGTTATGACCCTTTGGAATGACGGAGGATTTTTAATGTTAGGATTAATAGCCAGACCTTTTGGCTTTCTCTTATCATTCTTCTACGACATATTGGGAAATTACGCCCTCGCTATAGTTGTTCTTTCCGCTTTAGTGAGAGTTGCCATGTATCCGCTCTATAAAAAGCAGGTTCTTTCTATGGCCGGAATGACAACTATGCAGCCTAAGATAAGAGAGATTCAGAAAAAGTATGCCAACGACAGGGAGACCATGAATATTAAAATGCAGGAGCTCTATAAGGAAGAGGGTTTCAATCCTGCAGCCGGATGCCTCCCTATGATCATACAGATGATCGTAATATCCGGACTTTTCGGTCTGCTCAGATATCCGCTCACATACCTTGGAAACGATACTGAAATGGTATTTGCCGTTCATCATTCGTTCTTGTGGATGGAGGACCTGAGCCAGCCTGACCTTTGGATATTGCCTATTCTGTCCGGTGTTGCCACTTTCGCTTCGTTCTGGATGTCATCTCAGAACAGCGCTATGCAGCAGCAGGCAGGAAACGCCATGAACATAATCATGAAGTATTTATTTCCTATCATGATTGTATGGCTTGCAAGATCCTATCCGGCAGGACTTGCTATTTACTGGTTTATAAGCCAGTTTGTTCAGATTTTCTTTAACATCAGGTTTAATGTTCTGAGAAAGGAAATCAGAGAAGGAAAAGTTGACGCTACCGGTAAGAAGATTAACAAGAAGAAATAGAAAGCTTCGGAGGATATATAATGGATGTTTCTGAAAAATGGGGAACGGATATAGATACGGCAGTGGATCTTGCCCTGGCGGATCTTAAGGCCACCAGAGATGAGGTTGAGATAACCGTTTTAGAGCAGCCATCCAGAGGATTTTTCGGTATCGGTTCCAAGCTTGCCCTCGTAAGAGTGGAGAGAAAGAAGGCCGAGCCTGCTCCGGAAGAGAAGAAAGCCGAACCTGAAGCTGCTGTATTTGAGGAACCGAAACCTTCGAGAAAGGAAAAGCGTTCCCATCGCGAATCCTCTCATCAGAAGAAGAGTTCCGATGAGCATAAGGAATACAGAAAAACAGAGTCCACCATAATAAGAGAGGACGATAGCTTCAAACCTTTGGAGGAGCATCCTGCTCTCACGTTCCTTAAGGATCTTACAGAGCAGATGAATCTGGATATAGACGTATCGGCGAAGACCGACGGTGAGAATATCTATGTGGATATGAACGGAAAGGATTCCGGAACCGTAATCGGTAAGAGAGGTCAGACTCTCGATGCAATTCAGTACCTGACCAGCCTTGTTGTAAACAAGGGCGGCGACGAGTACATACGAGTTGTGGTTGACGCTGAAAACTACAGAATGAAGAGAGAAAAGACTCTCGAAAAGCTTGCAGAAAGACTTGCCGACAAGGTAGTCAGAACCAGGAGAAGCGTAAGGCTGGAGCCTATGAATCCGTATGAGAGAAAGGTAATCCACGCCACCCTTCAGAGTAACCCAAGAGTTACAACGAGAAGCGAGGGTCAGGACCCGTACAGAAGGGTCATCATCGAACTGAAATAATTTTACGGCCCGCTTTATAAAAGCGGGCTTTGAATTTTAAGGATATGAAAAGCGATACTATAGCCGCAATCGCTACTCCACTGGGAGAAGGCGGAATCGGAATCATCAGAATCAGCGGCGATGATTCACTTGAAATTTTAAATCGTATATTCAGGCCGGCGTCGGGGAAATCCCTTAAGAGCAGAATGCTCACATACGGTCATATTGTCGACCCGGAAAGCGGCGCCGTCACCGACGAGGTTCTCGCCGTATACATGAAGGGGCCTAAAACATATACTGCCGAGGATGTGGTTGAGATAAACTGTCATGGAGGGATCGTTCCTCTGAAGCGGACTTTGTCCCTTGTCCTCAGAGAAGGCGCCCGTCTTGCTGAACCCGGTGAGTTTACAAAGCGTGCATTTTTAAACGGACGGCTCGATTTATCTCAGGCCGAGGCTGTCATAGACGTTATAAGCGCAAAGACTGACAGATTTTTCGACGCGGCCATAGACCAGCTCGAGGGAAGCCTTTCCAGAAGGACGAGAGCAATCGGAAATAAGATAATGGATATTCTCGTCGAGATGACCGTCAACATTGACTATCCTGACGAGGACATAGAGGAGTTGACTTACGAAAAACTCACTTCAGACCTTAAATCTGTAATATCCGATATCAGGAAACTTCTTTCGGGAGCGGGAAGCGGAAAGCTCATAAGAGAAGGAATAGCCATCGGGATCGTCGGTATGCCTAACGTGGGCAAATCCTCCCTCCTGAACTGTCTCCTTCGTGAATCCAGGGCCATAGTTACGGAAATTCCGGGAACCACCAGAGATACCATAGAGGAATACATGAGCATAAAGGGTATTCCCGTAAAGCTTACGGATACGGCGGGAATCAGGACTACCGACGACAGGGTTGAAAAGATCGGGATTCAGCGTTCAAAGAAGATTTTGGGCGAGGCGGACATTATCGTCTTTGTCGCAGACGCAAGCAGAGCTCTCATGGACGAGGACGTTGAAATTATGAAGGGTCTTGCGCCGGTTCGCTCTCTCATACTTTTAAACAAGACGGACCTTGAGATGGTGACAAAGCCTGCCGACATTGAAGCCTTTGCGCCGGGAATTAAAATCATCGAGACGTCTTTGATATCGGACGATCAGGCGGAAGCCCTGGAAGACGCCATCTACAATATGGTGGGCGAAAAGACCGAGCAGTCTGCAGGCGGCAGCGTTATAACAAACGTGAGACATGAAAACGCCCTTCGGGAAGCCTTGTCATTTGCGGAGGACGCCCTTAAGGGAGCCGAGGAGATGCAGCCTCTCGAGCTTATAGAGATAGACGTTTCGGGATGCAGGGACGCTCTCGGTGCCATAACCGGAGAAACCACCTCGGCCGACGTTATAGACGAGGTATTCAGCAGATTTTGTCTGGGTAAATAGATTGTAGGGAAAAATCAATGGATAAAATTTTAATGGGTACATACGATGTGGCGGTAATCGGCGCAGGCCACGCCGGCTGTGAGGCCGCCCTTGCCGCCGCCAGAATGGGAAAAAAGACCATACTGTTTTCCATGAATCTGGAGTCCGTCGCCATGATGCCGTGCAATCCGTCCATAGGCGGAACAGGAAAGGGGCATCTCGTCAGGGAAATCGACGCCCTGGGCGGTGAGATGGGAATCAACATCGACAAAACCTTCATTCAGAGCAGAATGCTTAACACAGCCAAGGGACCGGCTGTTCATTCGCTCCGTGCGCAGGCGGATAAAAACAGATATCACATCGAGATGAAGAAGACTCTTGAAAATCAGGAGAATCTTCACCTTATACAGGAAGAGATAACGGAAATCGTCGTGGAGGACGGAAAAGCCACCGGAGTTGTAACCCGTACCAACACCCGTTATGAAGCGAAGGCAGTAATCATTGCGACGGGAACATTTCTTCGGGGTAAAATATTCATAGGCGACAGCGCATTCATGAGCGGACCGTCGGGACTTGCGCCGTCCGTAGATCTTGCGGAGAATCTGAAGGAGCTTGGCTTAAGCCTTCGCAGGTTTAAGACGGGAACCCCGGCAAGGGCTCTGGCCTCCACCTTCGATTACTCGAAGATGACGGAGCAGAAGGGAGACGAGAGAATAGTTCCCTTCTCGTTTATGAACGAGCTTCTTGAAAAGGATCAGATTTCCTGCTGGCTTACGTACACCAACGCCGAAACCCACAGAGTTATCAGAGAGAACTTCCATCGTTCGGCTCTTTTCGGCGGTCAGATAGAGGGTACGGGTCCGAGATACTGTCCGTCCATCGAGGATAAGATTCACAGGTTTGCGGATAAGGAGAGACATCAGCTCTTCGTGGAGCCGGAGGGCCTTGACACCCAGGAGATGTATATTCAGGGAATGTCCTCAAGTCTTCCCGAGGACGTTCAGCGGGATTTCTATCACACCATAGCGGGACTTGAAAATATCGTAATTACCAGACCGGCCTATGCCATAGAGTACGACTGCATCGATCCGCTGGAGCTTAAGCTGAACCTTGAGACGAGAGCGATAAAGGGTCTTTTCTGCGCGGGGCAGTTTAACGGAAGCTCCGGATACGAGGAAGCCGCGGCTCAGGGTCTTATGGCGGGAATAAACGCGGTGCTTTCAATAGACGGAAAGGAGCCTTTTGTCCTCGGAAGAAACGAAGCGTACATCGGCGTTCTTATCGACGACCTTGTGACAAAGGGTACCAACGAGCCTTACAGAATAATGACGAGCAGGGCAGAATACAGACTGGTGCTGAGACAGGATAATGCCGACTGGCGTCTTACGGAAAAGGGCTATGAGCTTGGCCTGGTTAAGCCGGAGAGATACGAAAGGTTTCTCAGGAAGAAGAAGGAGCTTGAGGCCGAAAGACAAAGGCTTGAGACCACAAAGGTCACGCCGGCTCAGGTTAACGGATTCCTGGAAGCCTTGGGAAGCTCGCCTGTTGCCGGAGGGATTTCCCTTGCGGAGCTTTTAAAGCGTCCCGAGGTTACATACGAGAATCTTTCTGAGGTGGATTCGGAAAGGACGGTTCTCTCCTATCATACCGTAAGCCAGCTGGAGGTAATGATAAAGTACAGCGGATATATAGATAAGCAGATGAAGCAGATAGAGAAATTCAGAAAGCTGGAGGAGAAAAGGCTGCCTGAGAATCTGGATTACCTGAATCTGGAAGGACTTCGCATCGAGGCCCGTCAGAAGCTCGACGCAATCAGACCGGTTTCGGTGGGACAGGCTTCCAGAATTTCCGGAGTTTCCCCTGCGGACATAAACGTACTGCTCATTCACCTTGAAAAGATGAGAAGGTCAGGCGGAGGAGAAAGCTGATGAGTGAGTTCGCTAAATATGAAAATGAAATAGCTGCCAAAATCACCGAAATGGAATTTAATGGAAGCTCTAAAATCGCCTCAGAGCTCGTAAATTACATGAAAGGTATATTGGAATGGAACGAAAAAGTAAACCTCACAGCGATTAAAAATCCCGGTGAATTCGTGATAAAGCATTTTTTTGACAGTTTTCCTGCCGCGAAGCTGCCGGAATTCAGGAATGCGGAGACAATTATAGACGTAGGCACAGGAGGAGGTTTTCCCGGCGTTCCCCTTGCTGCTCTCTGTCCGGAGAAGAAGTTCGTTCTTGCCGATTCACTGGCAAAGAGGCTTAGGGTAATCGATAAGGTTGCCCTCGAATCGGGCATTACCAATATCACTACCGTTCACGGAAGGGCGGAGGATCTGGGAAGAAATCCGGACTACCGGGAGACTTTCGACGTATGCGTGTCAAGAGCCGTTGCTTCCCTTCCCGTGCTTCTGGAATACTGTCTGCCTTTCGTAAAGGTAGGCGGAACCTTCATAGCCTATAAAGGACCGGAAGCTGAGGAGGAGATAAAGATTTCATCAGGGGCGCTTAAGAAGCTGGGTGGAAAAATCGACAGAATCGTAGATGCGTCTGACGGTACTTACAGTCACAATCTTATCGTCATCACAAAATCTTCATCTACGCCGAAGGCCTATCCGCGCAAAGCCGGAACCCCTTCAAAAACACCGCTTTAAGGCGTGTATAACGTATGCTTTTCAGAGGATGTTTCACGTGAAACATCCTTGTTTTTTTATAAAACAGTGGCAAAAGATGTGCCGGTGTTATATAATAAACGGAGCAGATTTATGACGTAACGGGAGGTAGCAAATTGGGAAAATCTATAGCAATTTTTAATCAGAAAGGCGGCGTGGGCAAGACCACTACCAACATCAACCTGGGCGCCAGCCTTGCTATGAAAGGTAAGAAAATACTGATGCTGGATATAGACCCTCAGGGTAATACGACCAGCGGAATAGGAATAGCGAAGAGAAATCTGGACTACACCGTATACGATCTTCTGGTGCAGGATGATTTTGATACGGAAAAAGCCATAATACATACCAACACCGAAAATCTCGATATAATCCCTGCAAGCGTTGATCTGGCAGGCGCAGAGATAGAGCTGGCTCCTGTAAAGGGCAGAGAGAAAAGGCTCAGAGCCGCCATGGACAAGATAAGGGACAGATATGATTACATCTTCATCGACTGTCCGCCGTCGCTGGGACTTCTGACCATAAACTCTCTTACGGCAGTTGAAAGCGTTCTGGTACCTATTCAGTGCGAGTTCTACGCTCTTGAAGGAGTAAGTCAGCTTGTGAGCACTATCGACCTTATTAAGAAGAGCCTTAACCCGGGTCTTGAAATAGAGGGCGTAATACTGAGTATGTTTGACGGAAGAACTAATCTTTCCGTACAGGTGGTACAGGAAGTTAAAAAGTACTTTGGAGCCAAGGTGTATTCCACTGTGATACCGAGAAACATCAGGCTTGCGGAAGCGCCGAGCTACGGTATGGCAATTACGGAATACGACCCGAAATCGAGAGGTGCAGAAGCTTACAGGGAGTTCGCTGAAGAATTTCTTGAACGGGAGGCTGAGTAAATGGCTGGTAAATCGAAGAAAGGCGGCCTTGGAAGAGGCCTTGACGCTCTCATAGCGGATACGGTTCCGGTGGTGAAAGAGGAGAGGGAAAACCCGGACACAGGCGAAACCGACGGAAACTCCATAATTTACGTAAGCATCAACGACATCAGAGCTAATAAGGATCAGCCGAGAAAAAATTTTGATGAGGAAAAAATAAGAGAACTTGCAGATTCCATAACTGAACACGGAATAATCCAGCCGCTGGTTGTAAGGAAGAAGGGGAACTTTTACGAGATAGTGGCCGGTGAAAGAAGATGGAGAGCTGCAAGAACTGCCGAGCTTACAGAGGTTCCGTGCATAGTCAGGGAATTCACCGATGAAGAGAATATGCTGGTCGCCATTATAGAGAATATGCAACGGGAGGATCTGGATCCCATAGAGGAGGCTCTCGGCATAAACCAGATGATAAGGACATACGGTTTCACCCAGGAGCAGGTATCTAAGAGCATAAGCAAGAGCAGACCGTACATATCCAACACATTAAGGCTTCTGAAACTTCCGGAGGAAATCCGTCAGATGGTATCGGAAGGCAAGATATCGGCGGGACACGCCAGGGCCATAATCAATGTATCCAATCCCGAGCAACAGGAAGAGATAGCCGAAAGAGCGTACAAGGAGGGTCTTTCCGTCAGAGATGTGGAAAAACTCGCTCTGAAGATAAACAAGCCGAAGAAGCAGCCGAGGAAGAAAGTGAAAAGTCCTGATGCTGCGAGAGTGGAGGATGAACTGAGAGAGCTTTTCGGCACTAAAGTCACCATAAATTCCGCCGGAAAAAAGGGAAAGATAGAGATAGAGTATTACGGACAGGACGATTTAAACAGAATCGTAGAACAGTTGAAAACAGCGGATAAATAGAGATAGTTTCACGTGAAACGCAACATGTGAACAAGAGGTTACTGGGAAAAATTTACATTGATTCCTTTAACCTCTTTTATATTGCCCTCAAACGTGGTAAAATAATACACAAAATCAACACTTTGAGGGTGTTCCCTCGTGGTATAATTTAGCTTGCCCGTTTATACCCCGAAAGGCACGGTATCAGCGGGATGAAATGCGAAGAGATGTTAACTGAAGAGGAATAGATATGACTGAAGCGATTATAGGGAAAATATCCTCTATTGACGTTCCGCTTCCGACCTGTGAAGTAAATTCCAGAGGTAAAATAATCCGGGTCAATGAACACATAGGCGAGGTTTTTATATACAGCGATATAACCGACAGCGACTTTTTCGCAATTACGGGAGTAAGAATATCCCAGCTCGCCGAAGCAGCAGACGGTAAAAGGGTGCTGGTGGACAGGAACGGAAAGAATTTCAGACTCATAGTCAGGTCTGAAGGAGCAGACGAGGATACTGTTTACACGGTCTTTTTCATAGATGTTACGGGATTTGAAAATCTGAAGGTGAGATACAGCGATGAAAAGATCTGTGTCTGCCACGTCAATATAGATAACTATGATGAACTCATCTCCAATGTGCCGTCGGAAGTGGGCATGACCATTGCTGCCAGGATAGACTCCATAGTTAGAAAATGGTTTGCCAAGTTCGAGGGCTCTGTCACGAAGGTGCAGAATACATCGTACATGATATATCTTCACCATATGTATGTCAGACAGATTGTAGACAGCAAGTTCAACATTCTGGACGAGGTAAGGGAAATAGAGACGAAAGCGGATTTTCCGGCCAGTCTCAGCATAGGCCTGGGCATAGGCGGTAAAAACATTCTGGAAACGGAAGAATTTGCGGTGACTGCTCTGGAGCTGGCTCTCGGCAGAGGAGGAGATCAGGCCGTCGTAAAGGACGGAGGAAGAATCCAGTATTACGGCGGAAAGAACCAGACTGTAGAGAAGGGAAACAAGGGAAAATCGAGAATTGTAGGGCATGCTCTGAAGCAGCTCATAGAGCAGTCGAACAGAGTGTTGATAATGGGCCATAAGGGCGCAGATATGGATGCCTTCGGCTCATCCCTTGGCATATACAGGATGTGTGCTTTGTCCGGGACGGAGGCCCACATAGTCATCGACGAGGTCAACGATTCCCTGCATGCCATATTCACCCAGGCAAAGGCGGCGGACAATTACAGCTTTATAACCACTCAGAGAGCGGAAAAACTCATAACCAGGGAAACGCTCCTGATAGTTCTGGACACTCACAGACCGAGCTATCTGGAAAGACCTGAGCTCCTTGAAACCGCCGAGAGAATAGTGGTAATAGATCATCACAGAAAGGCCGAGGACAGCATAGAAAATACGGCTCTTTCGTATATTGAAAGCTATGCGTCATCCACTGCGGAGCTGGTAACGGAAATGCTTCAGTACGCGGGAGGGAAAAAGACCCTCATTAAACTCGAGGCGGAAGCCCTTCTTGCCGGAATGTACATAGATACCAACAGATTTGCCGTGAAGACAGGCGTAAGAACTTTCGAGGCGGCGGCGTGGCTCAGAAGATCAGGCGCGGATACTACGGAGGTAAAGAGATTCTTCCAGACGGATCTGGAGGATTTCAGAGTTCGTGCCAAGTGCATAGCTGCTGCGGAGTTCTATGATAACGGATTTGCCGTATCGGTCTGCGAGGGGAATAATCAGGACGCACAGGTTATAAACTCACAGGTGGCCGATGAGCTCCTGAACATAAAAGGAATAAAGGCGTCCTTCGTGGCGGGAAGAAACGACAAAGGCGTAACATGTGTAAGCGCAAGATCTCTGGGAGACGTTAACGTTCAGCTGATAATGGAAAAGCTGGGCGGAGGAGGTCATCTGACTACAGCCGGAGCCCAGGTGGAATGTTCACCTGAGGAAGTTATAAATGAAATAAAGAAAATGACGGCCAGAATATAAAATCAGGAGGATACAGCTGATGATAGTAATACTGAAGAAAGATATAAAGGGAACAGGAAAAGCAGGAGATGTGGTAAAGGTAAGCGACGGATACGCCAGAAATATGCTTCTGCCGAAGGGATATGCCGTAGAGGCTACCGATGGAAATATACGCAGCCTTGAAAAACAGAAAGCCGTTCAGGCTCAGAAAGAGGCGGATGAAAAAGCTGCGGCCGAAAAGCTTGCAGCCGAACTTGCGGAAAAGAAAATTGTAATAAGAACAAAGGCCGGAGAAGGCGGAAGACTCTTCGGTTCCATCACGTCAAAGGATATAGCGGATGCGGCAGAGGAGCAGCTGGGAATCAGCATAGACAAGAAAAAGATTCAGCTGAACAGGACAGTTAAACAGACGGGACATTTCGATGTTGAAATAAAGCTTTACCAGGGTGTTAAAGGAACTCTCAGCGTCGATATCGTAGAAGAGTGATTCAGGAGAAAATCATGGCAAAATCGGAGAGAATACTTCCCCATAACAGAGATGCCGAGCAGTCAGTGCTCGGCGCTGCTATGCTCAGCAGAGAAGCCCTGTCAGACGTGCTTGAAATCGTAAGACCGGATGATTTTTACGACCCCGCTCATAAGGAAATCTTCAGAGTGATGTCGGATCTGTTCAGGGAAAGTGTAAACGTGGACATAGTGACCGTATGTGACGAGCTGAAAAAGAGAAATTCTCTGGAAGCTGCCGGAGGAAGAGCTTACGTGGCATCACTTTCTTCGGAAGTGCCGTCAGCGGCCAATGCGGCGGGATATGCCCGTATAGTTGCGGAAAAATCGTCTTTGAGAATGCTTATATCGGCATCTGACGATATAAGGGAAAAGGCCTTTGGCGAAAGCGATGATCCTACGGTTCTTCTGGACCATGCGGAGCAGAAGATATTTGAAATAGCGCAGAGAAGACAGAGCAGAGACTACATGCCTATCTCGGAAGTTCTCGTTGAGAACATGAATATGATAGACAAGGCTATTCAGGCGGGAGGAAAAGTGACCGGTCTTACAACCGGATATAAAGAGCTCGATGCAGAGACATCGGGACTTCAGAAATCCAACCTGATAATAATAGCGGCAAGGCCTGCCATGGGTAAGACGGCGTTCGCTCTCAACATAGCGCTGAACGCTGCGAAGAAAGCGGATGCAACGGTTCTTATATTCAGCCTTGAAATGGCAAAAGCAGAGCTGAGCCAGAGACTTCTTTCCATGGAGTCAAGGGTGGAGATGCAGAAGCTGAAGACCGGAGATATAAAGAACAACGACTGGGAAAGACTTGCTCTGGCCTACGACTCGCTGGGAAGCACGAACATAAACATAGACGACACGCCGGGCGTGAGCATAATGGAAATGAAGAACAAATGCCGCAGACTTAAGGCCGAAAAGGGCCTTGACCTTGTGGTAGTGGACTACCTGCAGCTGATGCAGGGGGATGGAAGAACGGACAACAGACAGCAGGAGATAAGTGCATTCTCCAGACAGCTCAAGCTTCTGGCAAGAGAAATGGATTGTCCGGTCATAGTTCTGTCTCAGCTTTCCAGAGGACCGGAGCAGAGAACGGATCACCGTCCGGTGCTTTCCGACCTGAGAGAGTCGGGAGCCATAGAGCAGGATGCGGACATAGTAATGTTTCTCTACAGAGACGATTACTACAATGAAAACACCGATAAACCCGGCATATGCGAGGTGAATATCGCAAAGCACAGAAGCGGTGCGGTAGGAAGAATCGAACTGGCCTGGGTTGCAAGGTATACCATGTTCAGTGATAAGGCATAGAAGAGGAAGAAATGAAATTTTCAAGGGAGAAAATCAGGGATATCTACCTGTCGGATACGAGACTGGATAACCTGTTTATAAGTGAATATATGCCTATGGCTTCAGGAGATTTTCTGAAGGTCTACATCTATGCCCAGATGTGTGCGGAGCATGGACTGGAGATTTCCGACGAACTCATGGCTTCACAGCTGGATATACCTGTATCCAGAATCGGAGAAGCGTGGAGATTCTGGGAATCGGCGGGGGCTGTAAAGTGCAGGAGAGCCGGAAACGGCGAAACTTCTGTAGAGCTTCTGAATCTCAGAGAGCACTTTTACCACGAACCTCTTACGGACGATACGCCAAAAGAGGCCGAAGGCTTTGAGGAAGAACCGGAGGATGAGAAAATAAGCGCTATGTACGGAGAGATAGAAGCTTCTCTCGGAAGGAGTCTGTCGTCTTCGGAACTGCGGGATATTGCGGGATGGATAAGAGACTGGGGAGCGTCGTCCGAAATAATTACTTCGGCGGTGAAATACAGTCTTTCCAGGAAAAAAGACAGCATAAAATACATCGGAAAAATCGTTCTCAGCTGGACGGAAAAGGGCCTGAACACGGAAGAGGATGTGAAGGAGTATATTGCCGATACGGATGAAAGGCACAGCCGGTACCGCACCGTCATGAACATGCTCGGTCTTTCCAGAAACCCTACGGAATTCGAGACAGATATCATGGACAGGTGGTTCGATGAGTACGGTCTCACCATGGAAAAAATCCGCGAGGCATGCGCCAGAACTACGGGGATATCAAATCCGAACTTCAATTACATAGATAAGGTGATAAAGAACTGGAAGGAAAAATCCGACGAGGCCGGAACTGATGTTAACGAGCATCACAGCGTAAGTATGTCGGTTCTGAACAGATATTACGACTATCTCAGAGAAAAAGCTGAGAAAGAGGCAGCGGAACGACTTGAAGAGGTATATGCGAAAATACCGGAAATAAAGGAAATCGACGGGGAGATGAGCTCCATAGGAATAAGGCTGTCAAAAGCCCTCATTCAGAAAGAATCCGGAGAGGACGGAAGAGCGCTTCGCGAGCGGATGGAAACCCTCAGAGCGGACAGAGCATATCTTCTCGCCGAAAACAACTTTGACATAGAATACACAGAAATCAGATACGCCTGCCCGAAGTGCAGCGATACCGGAATTAATGAAATGGGAGGACGGTGCGAATGCATGCAGAAGCGTATCAGAGAGGCTGAAATATGGCAGAAAGAAAATGGTATCAGAAATTAATCGATATCGGAGCGGCATTTATTGACAGGAACGATGAATTCTGGCCAAAGGCGTACAAAGCCTGCGGAAAGGCAGCTTCAAAGCTCGTTGACGCAGGCGCTGCTGCGGTTGAAAAATATGATATTCTTGTGCTGTATATTCAGCGGATGAACCTTATAGCACGTTACAGTCTGGCGAAATTCATTCACGAGCAGAGGGAAACTCTGGGAAGATACAGGAATCAGATTCTGTCTCACGGAGCGGGAGCGCTTCTGGTAGCCATAGCGCTGGTGGCCGTATATAATCACTTTATGTGCTACGAGTACAGCTATAACGGACGGGTTATGGGATACGTATCGGAGCAGGAAAGCGTTCTTGCCGTACTGGATGTGGCCAGCGAAGAACTTTCAGCGGAATACGGCTCAGACATCAGAATTGACAGTGACTCCAACATCTCCTTTAAGAGGGTGTCGGGCGTTCAGAAAAACATAGACAGTGAAGACGATGTTCTGAAGCGATTCACCTACATGTCAGACGTGAAGGCAGCAGGATATGCGATTTATGTGGATAACGTCAGATATGCCATTTTGAGCAGCAGAGAAAATGCAAGACAGGTGCTGCAGGATGTGCAGAATAATTACATATCCGAGTCTGACAGAACTCAGTACAGCTACATAGGGTTTAAAGAGGACGTCGAGATAAAAGAAGAGCAGGTGAATATAGTTTCCATCAGCGGTATAGACCAGGCTTATGAAAAGCTCATGGACGGAGGCATTAAGGAAGAGATATACACCGTAAAGGGCGGAGATACATATTACGGAATATGCGAAAAGCTGGGCGTAACAATGGACGAACTCAGGGCCATGAACCCGGATCTGGACGAATCTTCGCTGATGCCGGGAGACGAAATCGTTACGACTTCTCCGTCGCCGCTTCTGACGGTTATCACGAAGGAAACGACGAAGTACACGGAAGTCGTGGAATTTGAAACGGTGGAGAAGGAAGACGACTCCATGTATGAAGGCGATACCAAGACCACTCAGGAGGGCGAGGACGGTAAACGGATAGTCACTGCCCGTATAACAAGGGAAAACGGAGAAGAAACAGATAAAGAAGAAATAGGTTCGGAGATAATTCAGAAGCCGGTTGACGAAATAGTTATAGTAGGTACGAAAAAAATAACGGCTTCAGGCAATCTCATCCTGCCAATCTCGGGATATTCTATAACATACGGTTACGGATACAGATGGGGAAGACTCCATGAAGGCGTGGATATTCCATGTCCTACGGGAACTACCATCAGAGCGGCCGACGGAGGAACCGTAGTAAGGGCGGGATGGTATGATGCATACGGACTCTGCGTGGATATAGATCATGGAACGGGACTTGTTACCAGGTACGCTCACTGCAGCAGTATAGGCGTTTCCGTAGGCCAGAAAGTTGGTCAGGGACAGGAAATAGCCAGGGTCGGAAGTACCGGCCGAAGCACCGGATCTCACTGCCACTTTGAGACCAGACTGAACGGAAAATCTGTAAACCCGATGAATTACCTGTAAAAAACAGCCGGTAAACCTGAGGGTAAAGGAGATAACTATGGGAAGAACAGCGAAAAGGAAAAAGAGAATAAATCCCGGCAGGCTGGTGCTGACGGTAATCGTCGTTGTTCTGCTGTTTCTGGCGGCGGTGTCGGTAAAGAACATCCTGACTCTGCATATTGAGAATAAAGAACTGACTGAACAGAACGCACGGCTTGAAGATGAGAAAAATCAGCTGCAGAACGAGCTGGATAATGCCGACGATCCCAAGTATATAGAGGAACAGGCGAGACGGCAGCTGAGAATGGTAATGCCGGGCGAAGTTCTGTATATCATCGAGGAAGAAGGGGAAAAGGCAAAGGCTTCTGCCGAAAGCGGTTCGGCAGACACACCTGATGACAGCGGTACCGAAAGCGGAGAAGGCAATGAATAGACCTAAGATAAAACAGGTTCTCATAGTTGAGGGAAGAGACGATACCTGCGCGGTAAACCGTGCGGTGGACGCCATGACCATAGAGACCCACGGATTCGGAATGTCAGATGAAATGTGGCAGCGAATCGACAGGGCATACAGAACGTCGGGAATAATCATACTTACAGACCCTGACAGAGCGGGTGAAAACATCAGGAAAAAGATTCTGGAAAGGTACCCGGATGCCGGGCAGGCTTTTCTGCCCAGGGACAAAGCCCTTAAAAAGAGCAATGTCGGCGTTGAAAATGCAAAACCTGAGGATATAGCCGAAGCGATTGAAAAGGCTCTTAAGAACATGGAGTCGCAGAAGTACGCAGAGGCCGCGGACACTTTTACTACAGAGGATATGGACAGGTTCGGGCTTTCCGGAGGGCCGGGAGCCTCTGAGAGACGGGCCCGGCTGGGCGACGCTCTCGGAATAGGCTACGGGAACGGAAAGACCTTCCTGAAGAGGCTTAACGCCTTCGGAATAACGAGAGAGGAATTTGAAGAAAAGGCTGGTGAACTCTAAGTGAAGCTCTATTCGCCGGAAACCATAAGAAACATAAAGGAACGCTACGGCTTTCAGCTTTCAAAGAGTCTGGGCCAGAACTTCCTTACCGATAAAAACATAATAGACAGGATTATAGAAGCCACTGAAATCACGGCGGAGAATCTGGTGATAGAAATAGGTCCGGGAATCGGAGTAATCACCGCAGAAGCCGCGGCAAGAGCGAAAAAGGTCGTGGCCGTTGAGATAGACAGAAATCTCATACCCATACTTAACGATACCCTGGCCGATTTTGACAATGTGGAAATAATAAACGCGGACGTGCTTAAGACAGATCTTAATGAGATAATCGAAAGGGAAGGCTTTAAGACCGCCAAGATTATAGGGAATCTGCCTTACTACATAACCACCCCTATCATAATGGCGCTTCTGGAAAAGGGAGTTCATGCGGAAAGCATTACTGTTATGATGCAAAAAGAGGTGGCCGACAGGATTCAGGCGTCTCCGGGCGGCAAAACCTGCGGAGCCATTACAGCGGCAGTAAACTATTACTGCACCGTGACCGAGGTGGCCTTCGTGCCCAGGACGGTTTTCGTTCCCGCGCCCAAGGTGGATTCGGCAGTGCTGCGTTTTGATGTGAGAAAGGAAAAGGAAGTGGAGCTTTCTGACGAGAAGCTTTTCTTCAGATGCATAAAAGCAGGCTTTGGGCAGAGGAGAAAGACTCTTTTAAATTCCCTGGGCGGCGCGTGCTCCCTGACAAAGGATGAACTGAAGGGGTGCCTTGAAAAGGCAGGTGTCGATCCTTCAAGGAGAGCGGAAACGCTGACCATAAGGGAATTTGCGGATATAGCAAACAGAATCAAAGAGGTATCGGAGGATTGATCTATGGATAAAGCAAAGGATTTTTACAGGAAATATCTTCACAATTCCCTGTGCTTCTGTGCCGTATGGGCGTTCGCCCTTAACATGATCATAGAAACACTGGCGAGAAAGGGAACAGGCGGACTTGAATTTCTCATTTCCAGCCCGGTGGTATTTCTATACAATTCACTGGTTATCTTCGCCACTCTTTCCGTGGCGCTCCTCTTCAGGAGAAGGATATTCTTCATCGTGGTAATAAGTTGCTTGTGGCTTGCCATAGGAATTACCAACGGCGTAATACTCATGGAGAGAATGACGCCGTTTACGGTAAAGGATCTGAGCGCGGTAACCGATGCGGCAACCATGCTGACCAACTACTTCACCATGGGACAGCTTATCGGAATCGCCGCAGGAATAGTCATAGGCGTGGCGGCCCTCATCATACTCTGGATAAAAGCGCCGAAGAAGCCGAAAGGCTCCATAAATATAAAGAGGACTCTGGCCACCGTAGTTCTCATCATAGCATGCACCTTCATCTCCACCTTCGGACTTGTGAAGATAAACGTGCTGGCGACCTTCTTCGGAAACCTTGCATACGCATATTCCGACTACGGAGTGCCGTACTGCTTTATTAACACATGGCTGAACACTGGAATTCAGAGACCGCACGGATATTCCGAAGAGGCAGTGAAGAGCATATTCAGCGAGGATCAGTTTGGTAAGGACGGAACCATGAAGCTGACTCAGACCGACGTGGACGAGGATTATCCTAACATCCTGTTCCTTCAGCTTGAATCCTTCACCGACCCTGAGCTTTTCAACAATATCGAGCTTTCCGAGGACGCCATTCCATATTTCAGAAGCCTGATGGAAAGCTGTTCGTCGGGAAGCCTTACGGTTCCGGCCTGCGGAGCGGGAACCGCCAATACGGAGTTTGAGGTTATGACGGGTATCAGCGTCAAGTTCTTCGGACCGGGCGAATATCCGTTTAAGTCCATACTGAAAGAAAAGACGGCGGAGAGCATTGCCTACGACCTTAAGAGCATGGGCTTCGGAACTCACGCAATCCACAATCACAGGGCCCTCTTCTACAACAGAAACGAGGTATTCAAGAACATAGGCTACGACAGCTTCACTTCCGTGGAGTACATGAGCGACGTTTCCAAAACGCCTAAGAACTGGGCAAAGGATGAAAACCTTGTGTCCCAGATTACCGACGCCTTAAACGCCACGGATGAGCGGGACTACATATATACCATCTCCGTTCAGGGCCACGGCAAGTATCCGGCAGAGCAGGTTATAAAGAATCCGGTTATTACCGTAACCGACGCTCCTAATGAGGAGATGAAGTGGAAGTACGAATACTACGTGAACCAGCTTCACGAAATGGATCAGTTCATAAAGGATCTTACGGAGACTCTGGAAGCCTTTGACGAGCCGGTGGTTCTGGTTATGTACGGAGACCACATTCCGGCCCTTGACGTTACAGAGGACGCCTACGACGCGAAGGATCTCTACCAGACCCAGTACGTAATCTGGAGCAACTTCGACATGGAAAAAGAGGATATGGATCTGGCAACCTACCAGCTGTCCTCCGAGGTCTTTGACAGGCTTGGAATCCACACGGGAACCACTATAAAGTACCACCAGAGCGCGGACTGGTCGTCTCCTGACTATCTGACCAATCTGAAGATGATAGCCTACGATATTCTCTACGGAGACTACTATCTCTACGGCGGCGAGAATCCGTTCGAGCCGACGGACATGAAGATGGGTGTGAAGAAGATTAAGATAGATAAGGTCGTAAGCATCGGCGGCAAGTACTACATCAAGGGTGAAAACTTCACCGAGTACAGCAAAGTCACCTTAAACGGTGAGACCCTGAGCACCATATACCTGGGGCCTAACCTGCTGGGACTCCTTGAAAACGTCGACCCTGCCGACGCCCCTGACATGAAGGTAAGCCAGATAGACAAATCCAGCAAGGAAATCGTAAGTACTACGGAATAAACGAAAAAACAAGGGCTGCCGCGGCTTTTCGCCGGGCGGCTCTTTCCGCAGAGAGGAGGTATTTTAAGTGGAGAGATTTGAAACCGGAATAATAGAGACGGAAAGAATGATTCTGACGCCTTACACGCCGGAGGACGCAGAGGGACTTTACGAATACGCTAAAGATCCCGACGTAGGGCCACACGCCGGGTGGAAGCCCCATGAAAGCGTCGCCGAATCGAAGATGATAATCGAGGAAATGTTTATGCCGGCAGGAGCCTGGGCAATACGCCTTAAAGATTCCGACCGGGTGATAGGAACCATCGGACTGGAGCCGGATAAGTACCGGCCTGAATCGAACAGCCGTGAGGTAGGCTATTCCCTCGCAAAAGACTGCTGGGGAAAGGGCCTCATGACGGAGGCCGTTCACGCAGTCCTTGATTACGGGTTTTACGAGAAAAATCTGGACCAGATAGCCATATGCACCGGGCCGGAAAATAAAAGGTCCCAGCGGGTCATCGAAAAAACCGGTTTCACCTACGAGGGAACCATCCGTCGGGCATATAAAATATACACCGGGGAGTGCCGGGACTCACTGTGCTATTCCATGCTCAGGGAAGAGTGGGAAGAGAAGAGATAATAGACAGAGTATGTGTATATAAAAACTGGATGTCACATACTCTTTTACTTAAATGACGTTATTTTTCTAAATTTTACTATAAGTGCTGCCTAGTACTTGCAAATCCATTTCTTATGTGCCAAACTGTTATTAGCAGATTGATTCGATCCATTAGCCATATTATTTACTTTATCATCGAGTTTTTTCTTTTTTAAATGCTTCTTGTAGATTATGCCGTTGGTTTATTATCCGACGTTGATAATTGTGTGGTTGTCGTAGAGAAATTAAGCTGATACGATTTTTGTGTGATAAGGCGACTTATCGTAAAAAAGTATGGACAGAGGAGCTCTGCGATAAGTGAAACATTGGGGATACGGCAACATTGTGCGAGCCGATAATTTCGGTGGATATATACCTAAAGCACCTTATTTGATAGATTGAAGATGCCGTAATGTCGACTAAGTAAATTATATATGTGCAACGACAGGAGAAGACGGCGAATGGAAAGCAAGGCATATTATTCTTCGTTCGAAGAAATGTATCTGGACAACTATAAACTTGTAATCTTGTTTATCCGGGATTACATTACCGACCCATACCTAGTGCAGGATATTTCGTCTATCGTTTGGACTAAAGTTGCAGAGCATATTGAAAGATGTATATCTATGGATAGATTATGGCTTAGAAATTATCTCAGGGTGATGGTTAGAAATACTGTTGCGGACCAGTATCGAGAAGAAAAAGCCATTAAAGAATTGCAGGAAAAAATCCAGGATATATTGAAATATACTGCTGTTCATCCTACTGAGGAGAATGACGGTAAAGAGTATTTACGAGGGGCTATAGCAATGCTATCAGATGAAGAAATACAACTCTTGTACCTTAAATATGAGAAAATGTTAAATTCCGAGGAAATAGGGGCTATGTTAGGCGTAGGTTCCGGAGCTGTTAGAATGCGTCACAAACGGATAGTGGAAAAACTAAGAAAGAAAATAAATGAATTAAGGGCTGAGAATGGAGATGCGTAATTATGACTATTAGAGAGGATAAAGATATCAATATAAAGAGATTTAATAGCGACGATTATCTGACGGAAGAAGAGGCTCAAACTATTATAAAAGAATCTGAGAAGATATTTAGAACAGAAATAGATGCTTATGCTGCAAAAGCTGAAAGTATTACTGATAGCCCGGATAATGATACTCTTAAAATGGCGAAAGCCATTGATGCATCCCGTAATGCACAAGCAGGAAAATCAAAAAACGCTTTGAAAGCGCCTCGTACTGGTCATAGGTTAAATAGACTTAGCCATTATGCCGCTGTGTTTATTGCATGTCTGTTTGTTGTGGGGACCATAGGAGCAGCAACCTCTGATGCGTTCAGAGCAAAACTTTTTAATGTATTTGTAAGCGAAGAAAGTGGTTCGATAACTATGGAAAGCATTCCTGATGATTCGCCCATGAAGGATTGGTCCGACTATTGGTATCCGGAGTATATACCGGATGGGTTCATATTTACAGATGCAGAAGAGTCAAATACTGAAAGAATAATACGATTTGATTCTTCTAATTCTGATGCGTATATCTTAATATCCATTTCAGATGGAGACGGTACCACTATTTCTTTAGATTTCAGCCATTCCGAAGTGGAAGGGATATCAATCAATTCGTATGATGGTTATATAGCTGTAAATGATGAGGATAAGGTTTGCAATATAGTTTGGTTGACTGAAACACAAGTAATTGATTTATATTCCAACGGATATATTATAAAGGACGAATTGGCAAAGATGGCCAACGAGCTGCAGCGCATAGAATGAAGCCTTCAAAAAGTAGAGTGCCAAACTAAAAATTTTTCAAAAATGTGTGACAAAACCTCTTAAGTTCCGTATATGTAAATAAAAGCAGGAATGACGGATGTTTATTTTTATGTATTCAACATGGTCTAAAGTATCATTCAAGAAAATGTGTACTATAATTTTAGTTTTCACCATGATAGTTATGCCCACTATTATAAAACCTATAGGTGTAAACGCATTAGAAGTCAGTCCGAAATACGAAAGTGCAACGGCAATAAAAACTATCTTTTTAATCGACACCAAAGGTATGGCAAGTATGAAAACTGCGGTTTCTCCAATGCCTAATAATATGCCAGATAGAATAATGGTACGTATGATTATATCAAAGATAGACGGTACAATTACATATAATAAAACTCATCAGGCAGAATGGAACGATATGACAGAAAGGTATGAGGTGGAAAAGACTTTTCAGCTGAATCGCAGGGGAAACTATCAGTTAAGAACAACAATCTACTGTTACAAATCCGGAAAATTGATAGAAACTATTCACTGTGCTCCCAAGAAGCAAACTTATTGATTGAATTGAGGTGATTCCAATGATTGCAGGATAGTAAGATAGCTTTTACAATAAACGTCGTTGAGTGAAAAGAAAAGGAGGCTAACAATGAAAAAGATATTAAGTATATTTTTAGCAACTACATTGGCATTAACAATGGGTTCATCAACAGTTTTCGCATTTGATGTGTCAAAAAACACTCAAGAAGACATTACGGAAAACAGGTACGAGCAGTACAAAATTTCATTTAATCAAAACAATAGTAAAAATAGCGCCGGAAGCAGTATTGATGAAGCTATTCAGTATGTAAAATCATTGAATCTCTCTGAAAAGGGTTTAGCTCATATAGAGGAAGCATGTTTAATGGAATTGGAACAGTATAAAAGCGAAGATGTTGAATTGGAAGATTATACGGTTTTAGTTCCAAAGACAAAGGCGAAAACTCTTTATGGATCATATGGAGGATATGATTTCTACTATGAAAATACATCTGTTGCAAACCTACGACGTGAAACTGACGGCGTTGCAAAAAGCAATTCTAACGCAACTAAATGGAATAATTGGATATTAGGAGTTATGGACTTAGGAATGAGTTTTGCGACGAAAAAGTGGTCAATTCCATATTCTATGATAAGAGCGGTTACAGGTGTGTCTGGGACTTCTGCTGTTTACAATGGATCTCGCAATCAGCATGTAGAGCAATTTACAAATACAAAAACTCGTTCGATTTACCGAAAGCAAGGGTCTACGTATAAGTTGTGCTATCAGGATCAGAGCAGTTCATTAAGAGTAAATTTATATTTCTGTCCTGTTGGAACTGCTTTTTCCTCTGATTACATCTCCATTGGAACCACCTTTAATGGAAGTGTACAAGCCAATGAAGCGTCAAAGAATACCATATTGCAGCAGGCAAATACATATGCAAATCGCAATTCAGTGGTAAGGTATTATGTAACATCAAAGAGGGTACAAGAGAACTGGTAGAATGGTCTTAGCAGAAAAGAGGTGATTTCAATGGCGGAAACGTGCCCTTACTGTGGCAATGAAATGGTGAAGGGGTATATTCAGTGCCGCGATGGCGTATATTGGAGCGAAAAATTTCGGGCTATCGCAGCGATACCGCCTTTTGATAAATCGGCTACGGTACTAAAATCAGGTAGTAGTGGTTTATTTAAAGGAGACGCTGTGGAGGCGTATAATTGCTTCAAGTGCAAAAAAATAGTAATTTCGTATGACGAGTAAAAGCGTTTCAAATTTTATCGTAAAAGGAAACTTTAAAAGTGTGGAGTGTCGCATTAGTGCGACACTCCATGTATAGAATGGATGAAATTAAAACAGTCTTATTAGGCCATATCTACACATCGCCTAACAACGATGTACGGGTCGTTTTCTCTGCAATTTCTATAAACTCGTTCATCTCCCGGGTGTGCCACTTTTCCTTATGGGAGAAGATCTGGCGATACAGGGAAGCCCGGTAATCGGTTACGTTCAGAATGGCGAGGCGGCCCTGTTCTATGCTGCGGCTTACGGCGTAGACGGGCAGGAAGGAAACGCCTCTGTTTATTTCAAGCATTTTGATTATAAAGGACGTGTCGCTGCACTCAAGAGAGGGAGTGAGGGATACGTTTTTTGATTCCAGAAATCTGTCCAGTACACGCCTGTAGTTGGCGTTTCTTTCGGTCAGGTAAAATGGCATGTTAAAGAGGCCATCTATCTTAAGGCCCTCCGGCCGGTTAAGCTCGCATGCAAGGTCAGAGGATGCCACGAAGACGACGTCCTCCCGCTGTTCCATCAGCTTTCGCCAGTTATTGTTGTATCTGGGCTCATCTAAGATGTAGATAAGGTCGACGTCGCCCCGCTCCATAAGGTAGATAAGTTCCTCAGGCTCTGCGGTGGTGACGCGGACGGTTACGTTCGGGTGCTTTTCCCAGTATTTTTTTAAAAGTGCAGGCAGCTTGGCGTCGCAGAGGGACGAAATGGTACCGATGTGAAGGCTTCCGTGAAGGTCGCCGGTGTCGGCAACGGAGAGCCGAGCCTTGTTCACTTCGTTTATAAT
>DXHZ01000054.1 GCA_019113145.1 Candidatus Avanaerovorax faecigallinarum | reverse complement strand
GTCTTAGACCCATCACCTTAGTGATGGCTTACCATTTCATGGTATGTTCTTTGACTTCTTTTCCGTATTATATGGTTTTCTATGTTCCGTCATGCTCTCGCGTGACAGCTTTATTATTCTATCACCTTTCCGGGAGACTGTCAAGAACTTTTTTCATTTCTTTTCAGCTCCTTTTTTCAGGCCTTTCGCCCTGCCTCAGGTGACAGCTTGTTTAGTTTATCACTTCGGCTATATGGTGTCAAGAACTTTTTCGCCGTTTTTTAACGTTTTTCACGTATGCTTTCTATACGGGATTTTCCACAATCTCCTGAAGTTCTTTCAGCCTTGTGCCGTCCATATCCTTTACACCCTCCAAAGGGTAGCTTATGCCAAGCTTTTCATATTTTGTCCTGGCCATGCTGTGGTAGCCCAAAAGTTCAACTTTCTCCACTTTATTGACGGCCTTTATAAATTCTTTGAGACCCCTGACGTACTCCTCTGTGTCGTTAAGGCCGGGCACTATGACCTGGCGTATCCACACAGAGGTGTCCGTTTCGTTCACCGCTTCTATGACTCGAAACAGGGCGTCCATATCTCTGCCTGTCAGCTTTTTAAACTCAACCGGATCCGTGTGCTTTATATCCAGGAGAACGAGGTCGGCTTTCTCTATGGCCTCTTCCGATTTTCCGTCAAAATACGTTCCGCTGGTATCGATGGCGCAGTGTATGCCCTCTTCATGAAGGGCGTCTATGGCTTCCGCCAGAAACTCTCCGTGTATGAGCGGCTCTCCTCCGGAAAAGGTCACGCCTCCGGAAGGCCCGTAATAAGGTCTGCCTCTTTTGGCCTTTCTTACCGCTTCTTCAGCGGTAAGCACTCCGGCAGCACCGTTGTTCATATCCCATGTATCGGGATTGTGACAGTACCTGCACCGGGCGGGACAGCCCTGAAGAAAAAAGACGGTCCGGATACCCGGACCGTCCACAGCACCGAAAGTTTCTATGGAATGAAGTTTTGCAGTGAGTTCTTTTTTCATCTTTCCTCTTTCCTAAAGACTCTGGTGGAAGGTTCTTTCAATTACTTCCTTCTGATGGGCTCTTGACAGAGCGTTGAATCTAACAGCATATCCGGAAACCCTTATGGTCAGGCTCGGATACTTGTCAGGATTTTCGTATGCATCCAGGAGAACCTCTCTGTTAAGCACGTTCACGTTCAGATGATGAGCTCCCTGACTGAAATATCCGGAGAGAAGGTTTACCAGATTTTCCTTTCTCTGATTCCTGTCTTTACCCAGAGCATCCGGAACAACGCTGAAGGTATTTGATATTCCGTCCTGGCATGTGTTCCAGTCTATCTTGGCGACAGAGTTTAAGGAAGCTACCGCTCCGCTCTCGTCCCGGCCGTGCATAGGATTTGCTCCAGGAGCAAAAGGCGTTCCCGCTCTTCTTCCGTCAGGGGTGTTGCCCGTCTTCTTTCCGTACATTACGTTGGAGGTAATGGTGAGTACAGAAAGTGTAGTAACCGCATTTCTGTAGTTCGGATGCTTTCTCAGCTCGGCTATGGCACGCTCTGAGATGGCAACGGCTATTTCATCGACCCTGTCGTCGTCATTTCCGTATTTCGGAAAATCTCCTTCTATTATATAGTCCACTATGACGCCGTTTTCATTTTTTGAAGGAGTAACCCTGGCATATTTGATTGCCGACAGGGAATCCGCAGCGACAGAGAAGCCCGCAACGCCGAAGGCCATAAGACGCTTCACTTCGGAGTCGAGGAAAGCCATCTGAGTTCTCTCGTAGTCGTATTTGTCGTGCATGAAGTGAATTATGTTCATGATGCGGGAGTATACGCCCATGAGCCAGGCGAGGTAAATCTTATATCTTCTCCATACCTCGTCGAAGTCTAAAGGCCCGTCCCCCATAGGCTCCATCTGCGGACCCACTCTCTCGCCGGTCCTCTCATCAATTCCGCCGTTTATGGCAAGAAGCAGGCACTTGGCAAGGTTGCAGCGTGCACCGAAGTACTGTATCTGATGGCCCATCTCAATGGCGGATACGCAGCACGCGATGGAGTAGTCGTCTCCGCAGTGAGGTCTCATCTTATCGTCGTTTTCATACTGTATGGAGTCGGTGTCGATGGAAACCTGAGCGCAGAATCTCTTAAAAGGCTCAGGCAGTTTCTCGGACCACAGAACGGTCAGGTTCGGTTCCGGAGCCGGGTCCAGGTTGTAGAGGGTATTCAGAACTCTGTAGGTATTCTTGGTCACCCTGTGGCGTCCGTCGTTTCCAACTCCGGCAAGACCTTCTGTTATCCACATCGGGTCGCCGCCGAAGAGCTCGTTGTACTCGTTGGTTCTCAGATGTCTTGCGACTCTCAGCTTGAGAATGAAATCGTCGACGAATTCCTGAATTCTGCTTTCAGTGTATGTTCCGTTGGCAAGGTCTCTTTCTGCGTATATGTCTATGAATGTCGCCGTTCTGCCGAGAGACATTGCGGCGCCGTTTTCCTCCTTGATTCCCGCAAGGTACGCAAAATAGGTCCACTGGATTGCTTCCCTTACATCCTTTGCAGGTTTTGATATATCGTAGCCGTACTTCTCGGCCATTTCCTTTATCTCTCGGAGTGCGACTATCTGATTGAATATCTCCTCGGACAGCCTGATATTCTCCTCGCACATGTCCTCACGGGAGGCTATCTCATCGTGATCCTTCTGCTTTTCCTCTATAAGTCTGTCGATTCCGTAAAGGGCGCAGCGTCTGTAATCGCCTATTATTCTTCCCCTGCCGTAAGCATCGGGAAGTCCGGTTATGTATCCCAGATGGCGCACCTTTCTCATCTCCGGAGAGTAGGCTTTGAACACACCGTCATTGTGGGTGGTGACGTATTTGAACATGAAGTTAATCTCTTCAGGCAGCTTTTCTCCATGCTCGGCAAGCTCTTCTCTCACCATTCTTATTCCGCCGAAAGGACATATTCCGCGCTTTAAAGGCTCATCGGTCTGAAGTCCCACGATGAGGTCATCGCTTCTGATTATATATCCCGGCTCGTAGGCATTTACCCTCATAATGCGGCTTGCATCAACCTTGAGAGTTCCGCCGGCTTTTCTCTCCTCCCTGAGAAGTTCTCTCACTCTGTCGTTGCAGCGGAGAGTTCTCTCAGTCGGTCCCTCCAGAAAGCTTTCATCTCCGTCGTAAGGAGTGTAGTTAAGTCTGATAAAATCGTCGGTGTCGATGGTATCCATCCAGGCACCGGGCTTGAATCCTTCCCACTCTTTTCTCATTTTCATTCTCCTTTAAACCGGGCCGGACAATCCATCAGATTTCAGCCCCATAAACAAAATCGACTCTTGTAATTCAATTATATACCCACATATAGAAAAAGGAAGCAAATATTTGTCTTTTTATCACTCTTTTTGCTTCCTTACGGTATTAAATATTAAAATTTGGGACAAATAACGAACTATTTCTATATATATATTCTAATCGTTCGTTTTTCTTCCCGGGCGCGTCTTGCCGCAGCGCAGATATCCACGGGTTTTTCCGGCGTTATGAGGCTCTTCCCGCCAAAGGGCGATTCCCTGAATCTCAGAATTTCTCCTTTTCTGTCTCTCACCGTCCCTTTTCCGAAGTGATGTTCGCTCACCATGAGAGGGTAATTTCCTTCCTCTTCGCCAAAAGCTTCAGCCGACGGAAAACACCGGGCTGCGCCCAGCTCCTTTAAAGCTTCCGCCGTAAACCCGTTATAGACGTTGAGGCCCGCATCGGCATAAACCCTCACTCCGGCGTCTGCAAACGCCTTCAGCCACCTGAGGTTTCCCACATATATTCCGTTTATGCCTGCGATTCTCACCGCGTCCGCAAAATTTTTTTCGATAAAATCGTCTTCAGGGCCTTTGGAAATACCGGTTATGTACGGAACCGTATCGAAGCCGCTTTCCACCGTCTCTGACACAGCCTTTCCTCTCATCATCTCCGTCAGCGGAACCAGGCATATCGTCCTTACGCCGGTATCTTTAAGCCCGGCTGAAAGCCTTTCGTAGTCTTCGGTATCGTAGAAAAACGCCTCAAGGACAGCCCCGGTCTTTTCCCCTTCCGGAGTCCACGCTACGGCAGGAATTCCCTGCGGCTTTCTTCCACTGCGTTTAAGAGCTTCTTCCATCTCTCCAAGGAGCTCTCTTCTCAGGCCGTTTACTTCAGAAACGGGAACCATACGGTTTACGGTTCCGTCAAAGACTATCTCTCCTATTTCAAAAGGCGTACCGCCGGTCTTTCTCAGACTCTTTTCTATCCTTGCAGCCGCCGCAGCGCTGTTTCGGGCCTCCTCCCCGGCGCCGAGACCGGCCGATACGGAAATTCCCCGCTCCGGTTCCGTCAGGGTGACCGTAAGGCTTCCGTCGCCGCCGGTATTGACGGAAGCGTTCAAAACACGCTTTCTCAAATACTTTCCACGGGTGAAGGTTTTGTCCCTGTAAAATACGGCCGCCCTTTCCGTCTGCTTTGCCGACGTTATCCTGTACACGCCGTCGCCTGCTCTTACGGGCGCCTTTACGTCTCCTATGTCCACCGCGCCCTTTGTCCCCGGCTTCAGGTATGTGACGAGGGCGCTTACGTTTTTATCTCCGCGAATCTCGATACGGTCTCCCATGGATATTGGACCGAGGCCGTGCCGGCCGCCGTCCTCTCTGACCGAAACCACAGGCGATCCTTTTACCGCCTTCACTACCGTACCCATATATATTCCGGCATTCTTCGGAACCTTCTCCGCCATCAGGGCCTTTTCCGGGTCGCCGTCCATGTACCCTTCGGTAAATCCGCCGCGGTTAAAAATCTGCGCCAGAGCCTCCCTGTCGGCTTCCTCCACGGTGTATCCTCCGTTCTCAAAATACATGTCCATATACTTCCTGTATATGGACGTTACCGTTCCCACGTATTCCGGGGACTTCATCCTGCCCTCCATCTTAAGAGATGCCACCCCTGCGTCTATGAGTTCTCCCACTCTGTCTATGAGGCAGATGTCCTTCGGACTGAGGATATGTTTTCCCCGGGGCGGCTTTTCCCCAAATCCTTCCTCTATATCATAGGCAAGCCTGCACGGCTGGGCGCACTGCCCCCGGTTGCCGCTTCTGCCGCCGAAATAACGGCTGAGCTGGCACTGACCCGAATAGCATATGCAGAGAGCCCCGTGAACGAAAACCTCGATTTCAGTCTTTGTCCCGGCGCATATTCTCCTTATTTCGTCGAGAGAAAGTTCTCTTGCCAGAACCACCCGTTCATAGCCCAGCTTCTCCGCAGCCTCAACGCCCTCGAGGCTGTATACGGAGCCCTGGGTCGAAAGGTGAATCGGCATGTCCGGAAGGTACTTTCTCACAAGGCTGCCAAGGCCGAGATCCTGAATTATGAGAGCGTCCGCCCCCATGTCGTACATCTCGTACGCAGCCTTAAGAGCATCCGCCATCTCATCATCCCTTATCAGAGTGTTCATGGTCACGTATGTTTTTATGCCTCTTACGCGCGCGAAATCAAAGGCTTCCTTCAGCTCCCCGCGGGTAAAGTTCCCCGCGTTCATACGTGCGTTGAAGGCGGTTCCTCCCAGATATATGGCGTCGGCTCCCGCCTCAGCTGCGGCTATAAAGCTTTCAGGTCCGCCTGCAGGAGCAAGCAGCTCGCATTTTTTCATAATATATTTCCTCCAGTCAATATGATACTATCTTCCTCTAATCTTCGCAATGCGGTATTTTTATAAAACTTTTCATGTTTTTATGCAAAGCCTCTTGATTTTATTCCCTGCCGGTGTTATATTACATTCATGCGATAATTTATGCACTATAATTTATATATATTTATGGAGGTTTTGAAAAAATGGCCAAGGAAAAGATTGTCCTCGCATATTCCGGAGGACTGGACACATCTATTATAGTAGCGTGGCTTAAGGAAAACTACGACTGTGACGTAATTGCAGTATGCTGCAACGCAGGTCAGAAAGAGGACTTTAAAGCCATAGAACAGAAAGCGTACGATACGGGAGCTTCCAAAGCTTACGTTCTCGACATACGCGAAGAGTTCATAACCGATTTTATATACCCTGTTTTAAAGGCCGACGCCGTTTACGAAAACGACTATCTGCTGGGAACTTCCATGGCCAGACCGCTGATGGCTAAAAAACTGGTCGAAATTGCAGAAGTCGAAGGAGCATTTACCATAGCTCACGGATGTACGGGTAAGGGAAACGATCAGGTCAGATTTGAAACCACCATTAAAGCTCTGAATCCGAGCATCAAGATTATTGCTCCGTGGAGAACATGGAATCTCCACTCCAGAGAAGAATGTATAGAGTATGCCAAGGCTCATAATATTCCTATCGCTCAGACCGTGGAAAAAATATATTCCAGAGACGAAAATATATGGCATATAAGTCATGAAGGCGGCAATCTGGAAAATCCGTGGAACGAGCACAAGCCTGACATTCACGTGCTCTCCAGAACCCCGGAAGACGCACCGGATAAGCCGACATACGTGGAGATAGATTTTGAGAAAGGCATACCCGTAGCTGTTGACGGAGAAAAGCTGAGTCCTGTTGATCTTCTCACAAAGCTCAATGAAATGGCCAGTGAAAACGGTGTGGGAACCATTGATATAATTGAAAACAGACTTGTAGGCATGAAGTCCAGAGGTGTGTATGAAACTCCGGGAGGAACTGTACTGTTTGCAGCTCACAGAGATCTTGAAAAACTGATTCTCGACAGAGATACCATGCAGTATAAGAACATCGTGGCTCAGAAGATGGCACAGCTGGTTTACGACGGTCTGTGGTACACCCCGCTCAGAGAGGCAATTTCCGCCTTCGTGGACAAGACGCAGGAGCTTATGACGGGAACAGTAAGAATGAAGCTTTATAAAGGCAGCGCCGTTCCCGTAGCAAGTAAATCTGTTTACTCTCTCTACAACGAGGAGTTTGCCACATTCAGCGCAGACGAAGTATACGACCAGAGCGATGCGGAAGGCTTCATAAACCTCTTTGCCCTGCCGCTTAAGATCAGAGCCATTCAGAAGCAGAACCTGGAAGGCAACATCACCGAAGCTCAGAAAGCCCTCGGAATGAAAGTCCTTCGCGGCGGCGAATTCGTAGAATAGCATACTTCAGTTCATAACTTTTTCTTTCGCTAAAAGGCTCCCGGAAAAACTCTTCCGGGAGCCTTTTTAAGGTATTCAGACATGGCAGACATCATGCGGTGATGTCTGGCAGTGCAGACTGTTATTTATTAACTATAACGGTTCCGGTCTTTCCTTCCAGAGCCTCTACAGCCTTGTCGAGGGAAGTGATAATGGCCTTCTTTTCAGGGAACGCCTTTACGAACTTCATTGCAGCCTCAACCTTAGGAAGCATGCTTCCCGGAGCAAACTGTCCGTCAGCTTTATGCTTCTCTGCCTCTGCTACTGTAAGAGTGGAAAGATCCTGCTGGTCAGGCTTATTGAAGTTGATGGCAACCTTCTCTACTTCAGTGAGAATCATGAGAATGTCTGCATCAACACTTTCAGCCAGAAGCTCTGCAGCAAAATCCTTATCGATAACCGCAGCCACGCCTTCGAGGCTTCCGTCGTCGTTCTTAACTACAGGGATTCCGCCGCCTCCGCAGGAGATTACGATGGAAGTATCCCAGAGAGTCTTAACGGCATCGATTTCCACAATTTCTTCAGGTATAGGCGATGCAACCACTCTTCTCCAGCCTCTTCCCGCATCTTCTTTCATGGAGTATCCCTTTTCGGTCTGAAGAGCTTTTGCTTCCTCTTCGGAGTAGAACGGGCCTATAGGCTTCGTCGGGTTAGTGAATCCCGGGTCGTTTTTATCAACGACCATCTGAGTAACCACGGTAAGAACCGGAGTTTTCTTGCCTCTCTTTTCGAGAGCAAGTCTCATTCCCTGCTGAAGGTGATATCCGATATATCCCTGCGACATCGCTCCGCACACGTCAAACGGCATTGCAGGAGTAACGTCCTTTGCGGTTTCAGATGCAAGAAGGATTCTTCCTACCTGAGGGCCGTTTCCGTGTACCAGACCCATTTCATAACCCTTAAGGCTGATGTCGGCAATGTATTCGCAGGTCTGCTTTACCACTTCCAGCTGAGCTTCAGCAGTAGCTTCGCTTTTTCCGGACTGGAGGGCGTTTCCCCCCAGCGCTATAACAATTTTTTCTGGCATGTCGTTAATTCCTTTCTAAAGGTCGTCTCTGTTGACAGGGCAGGACATACATCTTGGACCTCCACGGCCTCTGGAAAGCTCCGCGCTCGGTATGGTGAGAACGTTTATTCCCTTCTTATCCAGAAGATCGTTGGTCACATAGTTCCTCTCGTACGTAACCACCGTTCCCGGCGCTATGCACAGGGTGTTGGAACCGTCGTTCCACTGCTCCCTCTGAGCAGCCATCGGATCGTTGCCTCCGCAGCGGATAAGCTCCACCGCCGGAAGTCCCAGCACCTTCTTTAAAATATTTGTTAAATCGTCTGTTACAGATGTGAAGTTTGCCTTGCCATCCTTTCCGAGAGTAATCTCGAAAAGCTGAAGCGGACCTTCAATTTCCGGATGGATTGTAAACTTATCGTAGTCGACCATGGTGAACACCGTGTCGAGATGCATGAATGCACGACACTTCGGTATGTTGAATACTAACACCCTCTTAAAAGTCGACTTGTTAAGCATGTTCTCGGCAAAACGTTCAATAGCCGCAGCCGTAGTTCTCTGACTCAGGCCTATAGCTACAGTCTCCGCATTGAGAACGAGAACATCTCCTCCCTCAATGGAGGCTTCGTGGTCATAGTCGTACCAGAGCTGAGAGCCTTCAGGCGCAAAGTCTCTGTTATGCATGAACATGTACTTCAAAAGAAGAGCTTCTCTCCTTCTGGTTCTGGTGCTCATGTGATGAACATTAAGACCGTTGCCCACGCAGGCGCCCGGGTCACGGGTAAAGTAGAGATTAGGCATAGGATCCATATAGAACGGATACGCCGAAGATATGAAGTCTGCGAGAGACTTCGCCTCATGATACTCTATGTCCGTTCTCTTAACTCCTGCGATGAGCTTGGATACCATTTCCTTAGGAGGCATCTTGATGAGATAATCGTAAATCGCTTCTCTGGCTCCTTCGGAAATTATGTTGCTTTCATCTAAAAATTTATCGAGAAACTCCGCCCTGACTCCGTCATCCGACAGAGCTTTGGCTGTTTCGTCAACGTAGTAGATAACCTCTACGCCGTTCTCTCTGAGGACCTCTGCGAACCGGTCATGCTCCTGACGCGCCACCTTGAGAAAAGGTATGTCGTCAAACAGAAGTCTCTCAAAATTGTCAGGTACGAGACCTTCAACCTCTTCACCTATCCGGTGAAGAAGAACTTTATTCAGTTTTCCTATTTCAGAGTAATTATGAATTCCGGGATGCATAAGGTGTTCCTCCTTCCGGCGCCCTACACCTCAACGGCGCCCATATAACAGCTGTATTTTATGAGTTAGCCCATTGTAGCTACCATGACAGCCTTGATCGTATGCATTCTGTTCTCCGCTTCGTCGAATACTACAGAATGTCTGCTTCTGAATACTTCATCAGTAACCTCGCGGATGTCATAGCCTGCTTCCTTCTGAGTTTTAGCCATGGTAGTCTCGAAATCATGGAACGAAGGGAGACAATGCATGAAAATCACGTCAGGATTTTCTGTAGCTGCCATCATTTCCTCAGTTACCTTGAACGGTGTAAGCATTCTTACTCTCTCAGGGATTTCAGCTTCTTCACCCATGGAGGCCCAAACGTCAGCGTAGATTACGTCAGCGCCCTTAAGAACTGCAGGGTCTGCAGAAATCTCGATAACTGCTCCAGTTTCCTTTGCAACTTCCTGAACCTTTGCGATTACGTCCTTGTTCAGCTGATCCTGAAGCTCTGCAGGTCCGTATGCAACATAGTGCATTCCCATCTTAGCGCAGCCGTACATCCATGCGTAGCTCATGTTGTTTCTGATATCTCCGCTGAATACAACCTTGACTCTGTTAAGAGGTTTTGCAACGTGCTCTTCTATAGTCAGAAGGTCTGCGAGAATCTGGGTAGGATGGTCAACGTCGGTAAGTCCGTTCCATACAGGAACGCCTGCATACTTTGCAAGGCCTTCTACGACAGCCTGGTCAAAACCTCTGTATTCGATACCGTCATAGAATCTTCCAAGTACCTTAGCGGTGTCTTCCATGGTTTCCTTCTTACCCATCTGGGAGCTTCCGGAATCGAGGAATGTAACTCCTGCGCCCTCGTCCATAGCTGCTACTTCAAAAGCGCATCTGGTTCTGGTGGAAGTCTTCTCGAACAGAAGAACGATGTTCTTTCCTTTAAGAACTTCATTGTGAATTCCAGCTCTCTTTTTAGCCTTCAGGTCATGAGCCAGATCGAGCATGTACCTGATTTCCTCAGGTGTAAAGTCCATAAGTGTTAAAAAACTTCTTCCCTTTAAATTTACTGCCATTTTTCTTTCTCCTTCTCACTTTCCTGCGGGACTTCGAGGGTTAATCCGGGGTTCCCGTCTGCCTCCGCTGACAAAAAATTTAAACAATTTGTGTATTAACTATGATACCTGCATTTTGTCACCAATGAAAGTACCAGCTTATTAGATTTTTTGTAGACCAGTTGACAATTGGATTTTATCTCACGTAAAAAAAGACCGGAAACGTTTATTTTCCAGTCTTTTCTTCGTACATATCCGATATTATTTTTATGAGAATTTTCATTCCCGACTCTATCCTCTTCTTCGTTTCAAAAGAATAGTTAAGACGTATG
>DXHZ01000004.1 GCA_019113145.1 Candidatus Avanaerovorax faecigallinarum | reverse complement strand
AAATTTGACTGCAATAAGATCATATTCATGGGATTCCTCGACGGCATCAACACCAGCCTTAAGAAGGAGCTGGACCTTAAGAAAATCACCGAGGACAGCGAAATAAGCCTTGATATCGACTTTGAGAAGCTCTACTTCAACATGCATAAGGCAGATGCAGACTATCTCTGGTCCATCCCCGAGTGGGACAGGGTTCTCACCGCTGAGAGACGCGAGGAAATCTATAAGGAATACAAGAAATCAAAGACTGTTCACGTAGAGAAGAAGCCGGGCAGAAACGACCCTTGTCCTTGCGGAAGCGGCCTTAAGTATAAGAAGTGCTGCGGAAAGAACGCATAAACCTTAATAAAATCATAGAACTTTTTAAATCCCGGATTCGTCCGGGATTTTTTCATAAAGCGGTTGCCCGGAAATGAGAAAACATATATTATAAGAGAAGCGGCACAGGCCGCGAAAGGAGAAGAAAATGCCACTTCACATAGTACTTGTAAATCCTGAGATCCCGCCTAACACGGGCAACATAGCAAGAACGTGCGCAGCCACCGATACGTGTCTTCACCTAGTGAAGCCTCTGGGATTTTCCATAGAAGATAAGGCCCTTAAGAGGGCGGGCCTTGACTACTGGCCATACGTAAAACTTACGGTTCACGAAAGCCTTGACGATTTTATGAGGGAATACGCCGGGGCCAGAATGTTTCTCGCAACTACAAAGGGCGCAAAGATTTACACGGAGCCCGAATACAGGGACGGAGACATGTTCCTTTTCGGAAGAGAGACGGCGGGGCTTCCGAGAGATTTCATAGAGCAGCATAAGGACTTTGCTGTAAGGATTCCCATGAGCGAAAGCACCAGACTCAGATCATTCAACCTTGCCAATTCGGCAAACATTATCCTGTTCGAGGCGCTGAGACAGCTGAGATTTCCGGGGCTGAAATAGGTAAAATGTAGTGGGCATTTCCGTTTTTGTATGGTATAATATTTGCATAAGCATTTAACTCATTTGAAGCGTCAGGAGAGAGCTTTATGAGATTAGGATATGAACTGACAATTGAACAGACCCAGAAGCTGTCGATGACGCCGGAACTCATACAGGCCATCCAGATTTTGCAGTTTAACAATCAGGAGCTTTCTGACTATATTCAGAACGAGCTTCTGGAGAATCCTGTCCTTGAGGCGGAGAAGTCTGACGGCAACGATGAGATCGATATCAGAGAGAAAATAGCCGAGTCGGAGTACGAGCTTGATACATACAGGCAGTGGGAAGGCTCCGGCGACGATGACGATAACGACTATACTTATGAGCAGTACGTGTCGTTTAAATATACGCTTATAGATTATCTTCTGGGTCAGCTGCAGTTTTCCAGCCTTAAGGGAAGGTGCGCCGAGATAGGAAGATATATGATAGAGGCCATAGACGATAACGGCTATCTTACCATGTCGGTGGAGGAAATAGCGGAGACTATGAACGCCACCGCAGAGGAAGTGGAAAAGGTTCTCGACGTTATTCAGACCTTTGACCCTGTAGGAGTTGGAGCCAGAAACCTCAGAGAATGTCTCATAATTCAGCTGGCATCCAGAGGAGAGCTTGACGAGAAAACGGAATACGTAATCGAAAATATGCTTGAGGACCTTGCGGACAACAGGATCTCTCAGATTGCGAAGGCTCTGGGAATAAAGAACCAGGAGGTTCAGGCCATAGCCGATAAGATAAGGACCCTCGAACCTAAGCCGGGCAGACTTTACGATTCCGATGAGAATATAAAGTACATAGTGCCTGACGTTTTTGTCGAAAAGATCGACGGAGAATACATAGTCACGACTAACGACACCAGCATGCCTCATCTGATGGTAAGCTCCTACTATAACAAGCTCAGCGCAGAAGCGGCCAAGGACGAAGAACTTAATAAATACCTTAACAACCGCTTTAACGCCGCCGTGTGGCTCATTAAGAGCATAGAGCAGAGGAAGCAGACGATTTTCAATGTTTCCAGCGCCATAGTCAGATACCAGAGGGACTTCTTTGATTTCGGCGAGAAGCACCTGAAACCTCTGACTCTTAAGCAGATTGCCGAAGAGGTGGGAATTCACGAATCCACCGTCAGCAGGTCCATAAACGGAAAATACATGCAGAGCCCGAGGGGAGTTTTCGAGCTGAAGTACTTCTTCACCAGCGGAGTGGCTTCCGGAGACGGAACGGGAGTTTCCTCCAACAGCGTGAAGAGTTTTATAAAGGAAATCATCGACGGAGAGGACCCTAAGAAGCCTTACAGTGACCAAGAGATGGCCGACATCTTAAAGGCCAAGGGAATAGACATATCCAGAAGAACCGTGGCCAAGTACAGAGAGGGCATGCACATTCTGTCCTCGTCGAAGAGAAGACGCTTTTAGAGCGCGGACTTTCACCCTTTGCCCGGACAAAATACGTTCTCAATGCCGGAGTGCGGCATAAAATAAATCATCAAACTTTAATCCAGAAAGAGATACGGAGGTTTAAAATGGCAATTAAAGTTGGTATCAGCGGTTTTGGAAGAATCGCCAGAGTGGTAATCAGAGCAGCTATGGACATGCCTGAAATCGAGATTGCAGGCATCAACGTGAGAAACGCGGATCTTGACTATCTCGTTTACATGCTGAAGTACGACACTACTTTCGGCAGATTCCCGAAGGAGCTCGGAAAGTACGACGAGGGACTTATCATCGACGGTAAGAAGGTTCCTGTATTCAGCGAGACCGAGGCTAAGAACATTCACTGGGACAAGTGCGGAGCAGAGTATATCGTGGAAGCTACCGGCGCATATACGACTACCGAGAAGGCTATGGACCACATCAAGGCAGGAGCCAAGAAGGTTATCATTTCCGCTCCGGCCAAGGACAAGACCACGCCGACGTTCGTATACGGAGTAAACTCCGACGAATACACTAAGGATATGGACGTGGTATCCAACGCATCCTGCACCACCAACTGTCTGGCTCCTCTCTGCAAGGTTTTAGAGGATAACTTCGGAATCGAGCAGGGACTCATGTCCACCATTCATTCCGCAACCGCAAAGCAGAAGGTTGTAGACGCCAGATCCATGAAGGACTGGAGAACGGGAAGATCCGTATTCGGAAACGTTATTCCTTCCACCACCGGTGCTGCAAAGGCTGTAGGTCTGGTAATCCCGGCTCTCGCAGGAAAGATGACAGGCATATCCTACAGAGTTCCTACCGCTGACGTTTCAGTTATCGACCTTAACGTTGTGCTTAAGACTTCGGCTTCATACGACGCTATCTGCAGAGCCGTAAAGAAGGCTTCCGAGACTTACCTTCACGGCGTAATAGAATACGTTGACGACGAAGTGGTATCCGGAGATTTCGTAGGCGATCCTCACACCTCCATCTTCGATGCAAGAGAAGGTATAGAGCTTAACGACAAGTTCTTCAAGCTCATTGCGTTCTACGATAACGAGTACGGATATTCCAGCAAGATTCTCGAGCTCATAAAGCACATGTACGATGTTGACAACGCTAAATAGGAGATCGGGCGATGAAGAAGACAGTAAGAGATGTAAGCTGGCAGGGCGTTCGCGCCCTCGTCCGCTGTGATTTTAACGTGCCTTTGGACGGGGACGGAAAAATAACCGACGATACCAGAATCAGGGCGGCTCTTCCTACCATAGAGTACCTTGCCGATAACGGGGCGAAGGTTATCATAATGTCTCACCTGGGAAGGCCTAAGGGTGAGCCGAAGCCTGAGTACAGCCTTAAGCCGGTTGCCGAGAGACTTTCGGAGCTTACGGGAAAAAATGTTCTTTTTGCGGCAAGTCCTGTTGTAGTGGACGATGACGTAAGGGCGGAGGTCGCAGCCCTTAAGGACGGAGAAATCGCTCTCCTTGAGAACGTAAGATACAGAAAAGAAGAGACCGAAAACGGGAAAGAGTTTTCCGGAGAGCTTGCTTCTTTAGGTGACGTTTTTGTTCAGGAGGCCTTCGGAACGGCCCACAGAGCCCATTCATCCACGGCGGGAGTGGCGGAATTCCTTCCGGCCGTCTCCGGATTCCTTATCGAGAAGGAAGTGAGGTTCCTGGGCGATGCCGTTGAAAATCCTGAAAGACCTTTCGTTGCCATAATGGGTGGCGCCAAAGTAGGAGATAAGATAAAGGTCATCGAAAACCTGATGAAGAAAGTCGACACACTCATCATCGCAGGAGGCATGAGCTACACCTTCTTTAAGGCCATGGGTCTTGAAATAGGAACGTCCATCCTGGACGAGGGAAGCATCGGTCTTGCGGGCGAGCTTCTGGCAAAGGCTGAAAAGTCCGGAGTTAAGCTTCTCCTTCCTGTAGACGTTGTCTGCGCCGATGAATTTAAAAACGACGCAAAAACCGTAACCGTGGACAGGGAAAACATTCCTGCCGATATGATGGGAATGGACATAGGTCCTAAGACCGTTGAACTCTTCGGAAAAGAGCTTAAGGCCGCGAAGACCGTGGTATGGAACGGCCCGGCGGGAGTGTTCGAAATGCCTGAGTTTGCAAAGGGTACCAGAGCTATCGCCGAGATTATGGCGGAATCCGATGCCGTTACAGTTATAGGCGGAGGAGATTCTGCGGCGGCGGTAAAAGGCTTCGGTCTCGAAGATAAGATGACACATATTTCGACAGGCGGCGGAGCTTCCCTTGAGTTCCTCGAGGGAATAGAGCTTCCGGGCATCGCCGTGATTCAGGAGGCGTAGCGAAATGGGAATGAGAGTCCCTCTTATAGCCGGAAACTGGAAAATGTATAAGACCAGAGAGGAAGCGCTTGAATTTGCGAAGCGTTTCAAAGAGCTTCATCATGACACCGACATCAGAGCAGCAGTAATCGCGCCTTATACGCAGCTTGACGTTCTCGTAGACGCATTTAAAGACAGCGGAGTAGGCGTTGGAGCCCAGAATGTCCACTTTGAGGACGAAGGGGCTTTCACCGGCGAGATTTCCGTTCCGATGCTAAGGGAGCTTGGAGTGGATTACTGCATAGTGGGTCATTCCGAGAGACGGCAGTACTTCGGAGAAACCGACGGGACAGTGAACCTTAAGCTTAAGAAGCTTTTGAGAGAAAGCGATATAACGCCGATTCTCTGCGTGGGAGAAGTTCTGGCAGAAAGAGAAAAGGGCGTTCAGAACGAGGTTGTATACGGCCAGCTTGAAAAAGACCTTGAAGGGCTTACTGCCGAAGAAGCGGGCAGACTCGTAATAGCATACGAGCCCGTCTGGGCCATAGGCACAGGTAAGACGGCCACGCCGGAGCAGGCCGGGGAAATGTGCGCCATGATAAGAAGCGCAGTTTCCGAAATGTTCGATGAGGATACCTGCGACAGGGTCATTATTCAGTACGGCGGCAGCGTAAAGCCTGAAAACGCCACTGAGATAATGAACATGGACGAGATTGACGGAGCTCTCGTAGGCGGGGCCAGCCTTGATCCGGAAAAATTCATGGACATAATCAATTTCTGATATGTGAAAGATGTATGGCCGCTTAAAGCATGTTCGAAATATGTGCGGGCGGCCACATTTTGCTTGATTTTAGCGTGTTTGTATGATAAAGTTTAATGGTTAGAATCTTAAAGGAGGGACGATAATGCATACTGCGTTGATGGTTATTCTTGCAATAGTCAGCATCTTTCTCATAGCTACAGTTCTTCTGCAGCCGGGAAACAGTGACGGACTTTCCGGATCCATCGCCGGCGGAGCCGAGCAGCTGTTCGGTAAGAAGAAGAGCAGAGGATACGAAGCCATTCTGAAGAAGATGACAGTAGTTGCAGCGGTTCTGTTTATAGTTATATCGCTGGCACTGGTTACAATTTCATAGTATAGCTTTATTTTATTATTTAAAATATTGTCTGGCGGAGAGGTGCTTTTATGAGGGGGACCTCTTGAATTGTCGGACAGTGGAGGAGGTATTATCTTATGATCAATTGGTTGGTCCCTGTGGCAGCCCTGATCGGTATCATCGTTGCGGGTGCGCTCGCTTCATGGATATCCAAGGCTGAAGAAGGGACAGACAGGATGAAGGAAATTGCCGGCTACATCAGAGAGGGAGCCATGGCATTCCTGGGAAGAGAATACAAGACGATGATCATCGTAATCGCAGTTCTCTTCGTTCTCATCGGTTTCGGAATCGAGTGGCTTACGGCTATTCTCTACGTAATCGGTGCGGTGCTTTCCGTTCTTGCAGGTTTCTGCGGAATGAAGGTTGCAACCTTAGGTAACGTGAGAACTGCCAATGCGGCTATGACTTCCGGTATGCCTAAGGCTCTTAAGATCGCTTTCAGAAGCGGTTCCGTTATGGGTCTTTGCGTAGCAGGCTTCGGACTTTTCGGTCTGGGCGTAGTGTTCTGCGTTCTCGACCTTGCCGACGTTGTAAGATGCATCACAGGCTTCGGCCTCGGCGCATCCTCCATGGCTCTCTTCGGAAGAGTGGGAGGCGGTATCTACACAAAGGCTGCAGACGTAGGCGCTGACCTTGTAGGTAAGGTAGAAGCGGGCATTCCTGAAGACGATCCGAGAAACCCTGCAGTTATAGCAGATAACGTAGGAGATAACGTTGGAGACGTTGCAGGAATGGGTTCCGACCTTTTCGAGTCCTACGTTGGTTCCATCATTTCCGCTATAACTCTTGCAGCCGTTGCGGTTGCCAACGCTACAGAGTCTTCATTCCTTAACGAGGAGACAGCGGCTTTATTCCCGCTGGTTCTTTCCGCAGTAGGAATCATCGCTTCCGTAATCGGAATTCTCTGCGTAAGAGGCGGAGACAATGTAAACCCTGCTAAAGCTCTTAACATGGGTACTTACATCTCCGGCGTTATAGTAATCGTCGCTTCCATCGTTTTATCCAAGGTTATGATGGGAGATTTCACCTATGCATGGGCCATCATAGCAGGTCTTATCGTAGGTATCGCAATAGGAAAAATAACCGAGGTATACACCTCTTCGGACTATGCTTCTGTTAAGAAGATTGCAGAGCAGTCTCAGACCGGAGCCGCTACCACCATTATCAGCGGTCTCGGAGTAGGAATGATGTCCACCCTTATCCCTATCCTGCTCATCGCAGTAGGTATATTCGTAGCCTACTACTTTGCAGGAGTATACGGAATAGCGCTTTCCGCAGTAGGAATGCTTTCCACTACCGGCATCACCGTTGCAGTTGACGCATACGGTCCTGTGTCCGACAACGCCGGCGGTATCGCAGAGATGTCCGAGCTTCCTCATGAAGTAAGAGAGATTACCGATAAGCTCGACTCCGTAGGTAACACTACCGCAGCTATCGGTAAGGGATTCGCTATCGGATCCGCTGCACTTACTGCTCTGGCTCTCTTCGTATCTTATGCTGAGGTAGCTAAGATTGAAATGGTAAGCCTTCTGAGCCCTATGGTTATTATAGGACTCTTCATCGGAGCAATGCTTCCGTTCCTCTTCTCTGCCATGACTATGAACTCCGTAGGTAAGGCAGCCAACCAGATGATAGAAGAGGTTAGAAGACAGTTCAAGGAAAAGAAGGGTATCATGGAGGGAACCGAAAAGCCTGATTATGCAAGATGTGTAGACATCTCTACAGGCGCAGCTCTTCGCGAGATGATAATACCTGGTCTTATGGCTATCGTTGCACCGCTTCTCGTAGGATTTGTTCTCGGTTCCGAGGCTCTCGCAGGAATGCTTGCCGGAGCTCTTGCATCCGGAGTACTCCTTGCCATCATGATGGCTAACGCAGGCGGAGCATGGGATAATGCCAAGAAGTACATCGAAGAAGGCAACTACGGCGGAAAAGGAAGTGAGCCTCACAAGGCAGCCGTTGTAGGAGACACCGTTGGAGATCCGTTCAAGGATACTTCCGGTCCTTCCATCAACATCCTTATCAAGCTCATGACTATCGTTGCAGTAGTATTCGCACCGCTCTTCGGTTCCGGACTTCTGTAATAACACGGTTTATTTTAAAGGCGCGTACCGTTAAGGCTACGCGTCTTTTGACATACTGAGGAAGGAGGCTGGAGAATGGGAAAAAAGAAGGAACACGGAATAAAGACAAATGCCATGAGGATTCTGGACGGAGCGGGTATAAAGTACACGGTTCACACCTATGAAGCCCCGGATGGATTTCTTGACGGAGTGTCGGTTGCAAAGGCGACGGGGCAGAACCCGGAGCAGGTTTTCAAAACCCTCGTTACCGTAGGTCACAGCAGGGAGAATTACGTGTGCGTCATTCCGGTAGCCGAAGAGCTTGACCTTAAGAAGGCGGCTGCTCACTTTGGCGAGAAGAACATCGAAATGATAAGAGCCGCAGATATTACGAAAACCACGGGTTAGATAAAGGGCGGCTGCTCTCCTGTGGGAATGAAAAAGCCCTTCAAGACGGCCATAGACGAAAGCGCTGTGAAACACGATACGATTATAGTGAGCGGAGGCAAGGTGGGACTTCAGATAGAAGTGAGGCCCCATGACCTTGCAGAACTTGCCGGTGCAGATTTTGTCAACCTTAAGAAATCTTAACTTTTCTTAAGGTCTTTTTATGTTATTATAGACGTATGTAAGGAGGGAGAAAATGTCAAAATATAAAGTACTCATAGCTGAAGACGACAGAGATATTATCAACGTGCTGACTCTGTATCTTAACAATGCGGGATATGATGTGGAAGCTGCGTTTGACGGGTTTGAAGCGCTGAACCTGCTGGAATGCAGCGATTTTGACATGGTAATCCTCGATATAATGATGCCGGGAATGAACGGATATGAGACAGCCATAGAAATAAGGAAGAAGCATAACATGCCGATTATGTTCCTGTCGGCTAAGAACCAGGACATCGACAAGATTATGGGACTCGATATTGGAGCAGACGATTACA
>DXHZ01000053.1 GCA_019113145.1 Candidatus Avanaerovorax faecigallinarum | reverse complement strand
AACGGACTCATCGACGCCGTGGGAGAGCTTGAAGAGGCTTACGCCGATATGGAAGATGAATACGACCTTTCCGGCTGCGATGTTCATGTGATGGAGTACAGAGAAGAAACTTCCCTTCTGGACGCGCTGCTGGGACTTGCGGAAAGCCTCGAGTCGTCAGAGAGTGACGCCGGCCAGTACGAAAAGCTCTTCGAGCTCATGGAGGAGAACAGCGCCTTTACTGTGACCTACCTCAGCGACGTTAGGAAGTAACTTCCTGAAAGCATACATTTTTTATGCAGAAATATACATTTTCGTATCAGAAGCAAAGCCATGGAATGTTAGATTCCGTGGCTTTTTTCATTGACAGAAAACTCAAATTCCTGTAAAATTTGAGTATGAGTAAAGAATTTTGACCGGTGCGGCAGGCTTGGAAGGACTACTTGCACCGGTTTTTTGAAAGGTAAAGGTTATGGCAAAGAGATGGATCTGCATGTCGGCCCTGCTTTTTTTTCTGTGGGTGATACTTTCCGGTAAATTCGAGGCGAAATTCATCATATCCGGAGCGGTCTGCTCCATGGTTGTGGCGGCCCTGTGCCTTCCTATTATGAGGGTGAAAAAAGGCGAAAGGTCGTATTTTGTCGTGTCGGTAAATCCGCTGAAGCTTTTCGTCTACTTTCTCTGGCTTGTGAAGGAGATATTCTTTTCCGCCATTGACGTGTGCAGAGCCATATTATCGAATAAGCACATTTCACCTCAGCTGGTCCGGTTCAGGTGCAGCTTCGAGAATCCTTCGGCGACGGTTATGCTGGTAAACTCCATAATACTGACGCCGGGGACGGTGACGGTGGACGTTTCAGACGACGACGAATTTCTCGTTCACGCCCTGACAGACGGAGCGGCGGAGGGACTTTTGGAAGGTGAAATGATGAGAAGAATAGCCCGGCTTTACGGGGAGGACCCGAAAGGAGTAAAGCGCTGATGGATGCTTTTTTCAAGCTCCTTTTCTGGGGCGTAATAGTGATAGTGGGAATGATGCTCATAAGAGTGTTTAAAGGGCCGGGAGTCTTCGACAGGCTCAACGGAATATTCGCCATAGGAATAAACGTCATAGTCATACTGCTGTTCGTGGGATTCGCCAGCGGCAGGCAGGACATGTACGTGGACATAGCTCTGTCCTACGGAATTCTTGGCTTTCTCAGTACGGTAATAATCGCAAGGTACCTGGGAGCGAGACTTGACGTAAGCGATAAGGACGAGGAGGAAGACGAGAGATGAATGACATTTCTGCTGTAAGGCTGGTATTTGCCATAGTTTTTATGGGCGCGGGGTTCATTTTCATGTTTCTCTCCGCTCTGGGAATTCTCAGGTTCCCGGACTTTCTCTCAAGGCTTCACGCCTCCAGCGTGGGAGAGACTGTGGGAATTGCCTTTACCTGTATCGGACTCATTATCTTTCAGGGTCTCGATCTGGTGTCGGCCAAGATAGTTCTCATAATCATAGCGGTAATGGTGGCAAACCCGGTGGGAACCCACCTTATCGGAAAGTCGGCTCTAAGGGCCGGAGAAGCCGAAACCGCGGGCAAAAAAGAAAGGACGGAATAGATGGACATATTACTGATTGAAGCCGTGCTGCTTCTCTTTCTCATAGCTATAACCATAGTAATCATTCTGGACAAGGACCTGCTTTCGTCGTCCATAATCTACTGCGCCTTCAGCTTTTGCGCCATGGTGCTCTACATCATGGTGGGCGCGCCGGACGTGGCGTTTACCGAGGCCGTCATAGGAGTAATCTCCACTACGTATTTTGTCGTATCATTAAGGACGACTGACAGGTGGTGCAAGTGATGAACGGCGGCAGAAGCAAAAGGCTCAGAGAAAAGTCGGTCTTTAAAATTGTTGGAATCGTGCTGCTCATGGTTCTGGTGGGACTCATGTTCACCATCGTGGACAGGCTGCCGGTCATAGGAAATCCCGATTCCGCGCCTAACAGGCACGTTTCCGACTATTACATAGAGGAGGGGCCGGAGCTGACCCACTCGCCAAACCTGGTGACGGGAGTTCTGGCCGATTTCAGAGGCTTTGACACCCTCCTTGAGACCACGGTAATGTTCCTGGCGGGAGTGTCCGTTGCCATGATCTTATCCAACAGGCTGAAGAGACACTGGGACGCGGGGATATTCAGAAAGGACGAAAACTTCGGCGGCTTTGAGGTAAAGGTGATAATGCCTATCCTCATTCCCGTTATCATAGTCTACGCCTTTTACGTCCTCATGCACGGGGAGGTTTCCCTGGGCGGAGGATTTCAGGCGGGCGCTCTCCTTGCCATGGCGTTTATGCTTTACATAATGTTCGCGGACCTGGGGAAGAACAAATTCCGCATTACCCAGCACTTTTCCGTGTGCGTTGCGGCCTGCGGAGTTTTCATATACTTCCTGACGGGATTCCTTTGCATGATAAACGGCGGAAAATTCCTGGAGTATGAAGCCCTGCCGTTTTCGGCGGAACACGGAGCGGAGCTTCACGCCACGGGAATTCTCATGATAGAGACGGGTGTCACCATCGGAGTAATGGCGACCATAATAACCATTTTGGAAGCGGTAGTCGAAAGGAACAGTCTAAATGGACGCAGTTAATATTTTTCTCGCCGAAAAGGGAATATACATGCTTACGGTCATACTGTTCTTTCTCGGCATGTTCGGAATGGCGGTATGCGGAAACTACATGAAGAAACTCATATGCATGAACATAATGCAGGTGGCGGTTATCTTCTTCTTTCTCTGTCTGGGAGAAAAGGACGGAGGAACCATACCGGTTGCCATGGAAGGCGCGGCGGGCGCAGACGACTACGTCAATCCTCTGCCTCACGCCCTCATGCTTACTGCCATAGTCGTAAGCCTGGGCACCAGCGGAGTGGGCCTCGCCCTTCTCATGCGAATCAAGGAGAAGTTCGGCTCTATCGAGGAAGAGGACATCATAGAAAAGGAAAAGGGGGAGGAAGCGGATGAGCAACATGATTATCAGTAACCTGCCCGTTCTGGTGGTACTGCTGCCCCTGGCGGGAGCCCTTTTTTGTCCGGTAATCTCGTATTTCAGCAGAAGAGCGGGAAGACTTACGGTTATCGCCTTTGCGGGCGCATCCTTTGTCCTCTCCGTCGCGCAGCTTTTAAGAATAACCGACGTGGGTAAGATAAGCTACCACTTCGGAGGATGGGAGCCGCCTTTCGGCATAGAATTCTCCCTGGACGCGCTGAGCGCCGTTCTTCTCGTACTCATAAGCGGAACGGGTTTTGTCAGCACCATATACAGCCTGCCGTTTTTCCGCGGAAAGAGCCGCTTCAGAAGCTTCGGATATTACTCGGTTCTGTCCCTTCTCATATGCGGACTCCTGGGAATGACGTCTACGGGAGACGTTTTCAACCTGTACGTGTTCCTGGAGATTACGTCTCTTTCGGGGTACGCTCTCATAGCCATGGGCGGGGACAAAGGCGTCCTCTCCTCGTTCAGATACCTGATGATAGGAACCATAGGAGCGTCCTTCTACCTTCTGGGGATCGCCTTTATATACGGCGAGACGGGAACTCTGAACATGTACGATATGTCGGGACTCGTAGGGCCTGTGTTAAGCTCGGGCACCACCATGGTCGCCATGGCCTTTTTCGTGGTAGGCTTCGGCATAAAGATGGCTCTGTTTCCTCTGCACGGCTGGCAGCCTGCCGCCTATACCAACGCCCACCCCGGCGCGGCTCCTCTCATTGCCGGAGTCATGGGAAAGGTGCCCGCCTACGCCATGCTGAGATTTTTCTTTTACGTGTTCAACGCCAACACCCAGTACGTGGAAAGGTTCCTGGTGGTAGTGGGAATCATGTCGGCTCTCGGCATGATATACGGGTCGCTTAAGGCCATACGCCAGACTGATTTTCGCAGCATGCTGGCATATTCCAGCATCGCCCAGATAGGATACGTGGGACTGGGTATCGCAATCACCGGATATTACGGGCTCATGGGCGCCGTGATTCATATTATAGGTCACTCAATGATGAAGAGTTGTCTCTTCTTCTGTTCGGGGGCCATCAGATACAGGTACGGCGAGACGGCCATGGAAAGGTTCGGCCAGATTTACAGGAAGATGCCGCTGACCTGCGCAGCCATAGTCATCGCAGCCCTCTCAATGGTCGGAGTGCCGCCTCTTGCGGGATTTTTCAGCAAGTGGTATCTGGCTCTCGGCGCGGCGAACATGGGGGACTATATTTTCATCTTCGTGCTGGTTATAAGCAGCCTGTTAAACGCCGTTTACTTCTTCAGGCTCTTTGAGAATATGTTTATGAATAAGAACGTGGCCGACGGCTCAAAGGGCATAGGCGCCTACCTTGCCGTTAAAGCCGAAAAAAAGGCGGAGCGCGACAGCGTTCCTTTCAAAGAGACGGCGGCGACGAAGGAAGGCTACAAAGGCAGACTTGAAATTCCGCCTGCTATGCTGTTTGCGGTAATAGCGAGCGCTCTGGGGATTATCCTTGCGGGACTTTTCAACGCCCAGCTCGTCGAGATTCTGGGGCCTGCCATAAGGGAGGTGGTCTAAGTGAGCGAAACCATGCTTTCAGGACTTCTCCTTTCGGCCGTACTTATTCCGGCAGCGGCGGGAATTGTAATTCTCGCAGTCGGAGACCACGTTCACAGAAACGTGAGAGAGGCGGTCACCTTAATTGCAGCCTTTGCCATGGCGACCTGCGTGTTCTCCATGGTTCCCGCAGTCCTTGCAGGGCGGGAGGTATGCCTTACGGTCATGGAGATTGCCGACGGACTTACCCTGTCCTTTAAGGCGGACAGCGCGGGCATGATATTCGCCTGCATCGCGAGCAGCCTCTGGGTGATACCTCATTTTACTCCATAGGATATATGAGAGGCCACGGCGAGAAAAACCAGACTGGCTACTTTGCGGCCTTTGCGGGCTGCCTGTGCGGAGCTATAGGAGTGTGCTTTGCCGCGGACCTTCTCACCTTTTTCATATTTTACGAAATACTTACGGTTTCCACATACCCTCTGGTAGTCCACTACCGCGACGCCAAGGGAAAGTATTCGGGAAGGAAGTACCTTATCTACACGCTGGTGAGCGGACAGCTCTTCTTTGCGGGAATGGTGTACGTGTACGCCACCTGCGGAACTCTCGCATTCACACCGGGAGGATTCGTTGATTTTGCGGGCTCCGACAAAATGCTCACCCTGGGAATCTTTCTGCTGATGGTATCCGCCGGAGCCGTAAAGGCGGGCGTAATGCCTCTTCACAGCTGGCTGCCTGCGGCAATGGTTGCGCCGACTCCGGTCAGCGCCCTTCTTCACGCCGTAGCGGTTGTAAAGGCTGGCGCGTTCTGCGTCATAAGACTTGCATGCTACACATTCGGGCCTGAAGTTCTAAGGGAGTGCATGGGAGCCGAGGTTCTCCTCTGGCTGGCAGGGGTAACTGTCATCCTGTCGTCCCTTATCGCCATTCAGAAGACCAATCTCAAGGCAAGGCTGGCGTTTTCAACGGTGGGGCAGCTTTCATACATAGTCATGGGAGTCTGCCTCCTGACTCCTGCGGGAATGACGGGAGCCATGTACCACATGGTGGCCCACGCATTTCTGAAGATAACCCTGTTCATGTGCGCCGGCGCGATTTTCGTTACGGCTCACAAGGCTGACATTACGGAGATGCGGGGAATCGGAAGAAGAATGCCGGTGACCATGGCGGCCTTTACCGCAGCTTCTCTCGGAATAGCGGGACTTCCGTTCCTTCCGGGATTTCTCTCCAAGATGACCATTATGGAGGGGGCAAGACAGGCGGGACAGCCGGTGTTCGCGCTTATTCTGGTCGCCAGTGCCCTTCTCAGTCTGGCGTACCTGATACCCGTTTCCTATATCGCCTTTGCGGGGACAAAGGTCCGGGAGGAATATCTGGCCTACGGTCCGGGAAACCGGGGCGAGGCGTCAAAGCTGATGCTGATTCCTCTTATGGCGGCTCTGACGCTTGCCTTCGTCATGGGATTCTTCCCTGACTTCGGCGCTCACTTCTACGCTTTCGCAAAGGCTGCCGCATCGTCTGTGTACGGAGGTGGAATATGATACTTTTAAAATACTTCATGTACGGAATTCTGGCCTCCGGTATTCTCATATTCATAGCAAAGGTTCTCCTTTACGGAATTGCCCATAGGGAAGGAGACTACTACGAGAAAAAATACGAGGAGCTGGACAGGGCTTCCTTAAGCGGAATTTCGGAGGACGGGGCCTCCGTGGGCGCGGACTCCGATGCGGACAGGGATATCCGGGACCTTTCAAATATCCCCGGTATAATACACGAGGACGAAGAAGGAGGTGGAGAAGATGTATGATTTGATTCACGTTTTTCTTCACCCGGGAATCGTGCTCATTCTGACAGGGGCGGTTATCGCTCTTCTGCCGAAAGCCGCTTCAAGGTACCTTCTCCCTCTGGGAGCGCTGGCGGCTCTGGCCGCCCTCCTCGGAACGGACAAAAGCCTTTCTATCGAGGCGCCTTTTGTGGGAGAATTAAAGCTTTCACTTTTTGTCTGCGACGAGATATCTTGGTTCTTCGGACTGGTGTTTGCGGTAATCGGCGTCATCGGTTCGGTGTATTCCATGGACAAAGGCAGACGGGGAGAGAAGGCGGCTTCCGCCGTGTACGCGGGAAGCGCGCTTATGACCGTATTCGCAGGCAACATGCTTACCTTCATCATCTTCTGGGAGGTAATGGCGATAGCGTCCATATATATGGTATTTCAGGGTAACGGCCCCGACGCAAGGCGGTCGTCCTACAGATACATGGTGATGCACCTGTTCGGCGGCAACATGCTCCTTGCGGGAGTCATGCTTCTTCCCGGGGGCATTACGGCGGCAGTGGGACCGGTTACCGATACGGACAGCCTGGCTTACTGGCTCATGTTCATCGGCACAGGTGTGAACTGCGCTCTTCCGCCGTTTCACACGTGGGTGGCCGATTCTTATCCTCAGGCCACGCCTGAATCCCAGCTTTTCATGGGCTCATACACCACAAAGGTTGCCGTATACGCGATGATAAGGTTTTTCGCGGGAACGGAGTGGCTGGTTATCTTTGCCGCGGTGACGGCCGTCCTCGCGGCCTGCATGGCTCTCATAGAAAACGATCTGAGAAAGCTCCTTTCGTACCATATCGTAAGCCAGGTTGCCATGATGGTGGCAGGCCTTGCCGCAGGAGGCGATGTCGGCGCGGCGGGAGCGGCAATGCACGCCGCCTTTAATATCCTGTATAAGGGCGTTCTGCTCATGGCGGCAGGAAATATCTTCACCGCACGGGGACTCAGATACATAACCGACATGGGTGGCCTTGCGCGGAAGATGCCGGTTACCGCCGTCTGCGCGTTCATTGCGTCCTTTGCAATAGCGGGAGTTCCTTACTTTTCAGGCTTTGCAAGCAAAGCCCTCATCATGGACGCCCTTCACGCCGGAGGCTTTAACATGTCCTATATCCTCGTTACCATGGCGGGAGTGGGCACGTGGCTTTCCATAACGATGAAGATAAATTACTTCGTGTTTATAAAGAAGCCGGAAAGAGAGCTGCCTGCGGAAGATGGGCCGGGCCGTGTGCCCGCCTATAAGGTTCTCGCCATGGCGGCGGCGACTGTTCTGGTTGTGATAACCGGCATCAGACCGGAGATATGCTACGATATGCTTTCCATGGACCCGCCACACCTGTTCGTCGCGGATCACGTTCTGGAATACATAGGACTTTTCGCCGGAGCAACCGTGCCGTTCGTTCTGCTGAGAACATTCATGGCGCCACACGAGGGAATCAATCTGGACGTTGACAGGTTCTATAGGATCACCCTTTACCGCGGGATATTCGCCCTGTCCGACGTGGTTCACCTGTTCTTCGCAAAATACGCCGTCATCTTCGATAACTTCTACCGCTCCGTAGGCGACGCCTTAAGGTCGCCGGGCAGAGTGTTCGGCCTTCGGACCACCGACTCAAAAGAAGAAAACGCCCGCTCCATCGGCGAGATGGTCCACGTAATGGCAATCCTCTGCGTAATAGCGCTCATAACCATACTGGTGATGGATTAGCCGGAGCGGGGCGCGCGGTCCCTGGAACTTACGGTCGAGTTTTGGGTTTATGCGGTATTATGCCGATTTCCCGATAACCGGTTATTGGGTTTATCATAAAAACACCGTTTTCCCAATAACGCACTTCACTGATCAGATACGTAAAACGATGTGAAACTCCCGGAGTTATCGGGAAACCGCATCGTTTTTTAATTTTCCAAAACGCCGGAGACCATCTGGCGGGAATAAAGTCATATATTCTGCAGCATGGTTATTGGGAAAACTTGCTTTTTCTCTAAAACCCAAAACCGGATTTTGGGAAACGGCAGATTTTGATTAAAACCCAAAACCGCATCGATGTGCGTCATACTCGCAACCCATAATATGCGAAATCAATTTGGCATAGACTCTCCAGTTTTCAAAATTACGGTGAATACGGATTCTTCAGCAAAAAGCTGCGCCTCTGTATCGTAAAAATACTTGACAGCACCGGCTGGGATGTGTTATCCTATCACGGTGTCAAGGAGTTTTACCTTACACGGAAAGCAGGTGGAGAAATGGCTGAAATACTGAAAACGGGCCTTGATGCCAGCGCCAGGGTGAGCCTGCTTTACGACTTTTACGGGCAGCTTTTGACGGAGAAGAAGAGGCAGGTCATAGAACTCTATCACGAGGAAGATATGTCCCTGTCGGAGATTGCATCTGAGCTTGGAATCACCAGGGCGGCGGTTCACGACTCGCTGAAGTCGGCGGAGAAAGCCTTGGAGAATTACGAAGAAAAGCTGAGCCTTGTGGAGAGATTTTTGAAAACGGAAGAGGCTTTCGGAGAGATTACACAGAAGCTGGACGGACTTAAGAGAAGGTATGCCGGCGACGGTGAGCTTGCCGAAGCCATAGAAGAGATAGAGACTATCGCCCGCCGGATTGAATACGGTGAATAAGGCGAATAAGAGGTAGTAAATGGCATTTGAGAGCTTATCGGATAAACTGCAGAATGCGTTTAAGAAGCTGAGAGGAAAGGGCGTCCTTACCGAGGCCGATATAAACGAGGCCATGAGGGAGGTAAAGCTGGCGCTTCTGGAGGCCGACGTAAACTTCAAAGTCGTAAAGGAGTTTATCGCTTCAGTCAAGGAAAAATGCATGGGCGCAGAGGTCATGGAAAGCCTGACTCCGGCGCAGCAGATTATTAAAATAGTAAACGCCGAGCTTACGGAGCTCATGGGAGGGTCCGGGACCAGGCTGACATTCTCGCCGTCGGGATTTACCACCATAATGATGACGGGACTTCAGGGTACCGGTAAGACCACCACTTGCGGAAAGCTGGCCGCATACCTTAAGCAGAGCGGAAAGAAGCCGTATCTTGCGGCATGCGACATATACAGACCGGCTGCCATAGATCAGCTGGAAATCGTGGGAAAGGCCGTGAACACTCCGGTATTCACCATGAGAGACTGCAGGGATGCTGCGAAGATTGCGGTTGAAGCCAAGAAGGAAGCCGAGAAGAAGGGCTATGACGTCCTCATAATAGATACTGCCGGAAGACTTCAGATAGACGAAGCTCTCATGGACGAGCTTGAGGACATAAAGAAGGCCGTAAAGCCTCACGAAATACTTCTGGTGGTGGACGCACTTACAGGTCAGGATGCCGTAAACGTGGCTTCAGGCTTTGACGAGAAGCTTGGAATCGACGGCATAATCATGACGAAGATGGACGGCGACTCCAGAGGCGGTGCGGCCCTGTCTGCGAGAAAGGTAACGGGAAAGCCTATTAAATTCATAGGTACGGGAGAAAAATCCGACGCCCTTGAGCCTTTCCACCCCGAGAGAATGGCAGGCCGTATCCTTGGAATGGGCGACATGCTCAGCCTTATAGAAAAGGCTGAAGCCGCCTTTGATAAGGAGCAGGCCGAGAAGTTAGAGAAGAAGATAAAGAAAAACCAGTTCACCCTGGAGGACTTCCTGGACCAGATGGGCCAGGTGAAGAACATGGGAGGACTGGGAAAGATAATGGAGATGCTTCCGGGAATGAACAGCGCTCAGATGAAGAACGTGGATCTGGAAGCCGGCGAGAGGGAATTTCGCCAGATGGAGGCCATTATCCAGTCGATGACCATTGAGGAGAGGCGGGACCCGTCACTTCTTAATGCGAGCCGGAGAAAGAGAATTTCCGCAGGCTGCGGACTTCCGGTGAGCAAGATAAATAATCTCATAAAGAAATATGAGGAAGCCAAAAAGATGATGAAGCGGCTTTCAAACCCCGGCGCTCTGAAGCGGGGAAAGTTCCGCGGACTTTTCTAAAAGATAATCAACACGTAACCATAAGGAGGAAAAGAAAATGGTAAAGATCAGACTTAAGAGAATGGGAGCTCACAAGAGACCTTTTTACAGAGTAGTAGTTGCTGACTCCAGAAGAGCAAGAGACGGAAAATTCATCGAGGAGCTTGGATACTACAATCCGCTCACCGAGCCGCCTGTAATCAAAATCGACGGAGAGAAGGCTAAGAAGTGGCTGGACAACGGCGCGCAGGCTACTGATGTTGTGAAGGGGCTTCTTAAGAAATCCGGCATCATTGAATAAGAAAGCGGTGATAGGGAAATGACCAGTTTAGTTGAACTCATCGCAAAATCGCTGGTGGATAATCCGGATAAGGTGGAGGTTACCGAGGAAAAAGCCGGATCTGAAAGCGTTGTGCAGCTCCGTGTCGCATCCGACGACATGGGCAAGGTCATCGGAAAGCAGGGCCGTATAGCCAAAGCTCTGCGTACCGTGGTTAAAGCTGCAGCCACCAGAGAGAACAGGAAAGTCTCCGTGGAGATTGTTTCCGAAAACGAATAGATAAGGAAATCGTATTAGGCACATGGCATTTTCCATGTGCCTAACGTGGTATTCGGAGAAGGCATGGAAAAGATTAAAATAGGTAAAATTGTAAACGCCGTGGCCCTTAAGGGCGAGGTAAAGGTGTATAACTACTCGGACGGTCCGGAAAGATACGAAGAGGTCGGCCGCATAATAGCCGGAGGAAAGGAATATCCGGTGGAGGGCGTGAGAACCCAGGGAAACATGGTGATTCTGAAGCTTAAAGGCGTCGACGACAGAAACACCGCCGAGGCCATGAAAAATCTGGACGTGTACATAACCGAGGACGATCTGGGGGAGCTTCCCGAGGATACCTTCTACATCCGCGACCTCATAGGACTTAAGGTTATAGATGCCGAGACCGGTGAAGAGGCAGGAGAGATAGTCGACGTCATTCAGGGTGCGGCTCAGGATGTATACCGCATACGCCTCTCTGACAAAGCGTGCGGCCCGGAAGAGTCCGGCGGCAAAGGAAGCCGTGAGACCATGGTTCCTGCCGTTTCTGAGTTTGTAAAAGATGTAAACTTAGGAGAAAAAAGAGTTTACATAAAGTTTATAGAGGGGATGCTGTAAGGATATGAAGGTAAACGTACTCACCCTCTTTCCGGAGATGTTTCCGGCTGTGACCAGCAGCATTTTAGGTAAGGCTGCGGAAAAGGATATACTGGATTTCAGCTTCATAAATATAAGGGACTTCAGTCTTGACAAGCATAAAAAGGCCGACGACTACCCCTTCGGAGGAGGTCAGGGCATGGTCATGATGGCCCAGCCCATATGCGATGCTCTGGATTCTGTAAATGCCGGAGAACACCGGATAATCTACATGTCTCCGAGAGGGAAGATCATAGACAGGGATATCATTGAAAACCTGGCAGGAGAAGAGGAGTTCACCATTCTCTGCGGCCACTATGAAGGAGTGGACCAGAGGGTTATCGACATGTACGACATGGAGGAACTCTCTATAGGTGACTATATCCTTACGGGAGGGGAGCTTGCGGCCATGGTCCTGATGGATTCGGTGGCCAGAATGGTTCCGGGAGTTCTTGCAAGCCGCGAGGCGGCCCTGGAGGAGTCGGTATACTCGGGACTTCTGGAATATCCCCAGTATACCAGGCCGAGAGAGTTCAGGGGCATGGAGGTTCCGGAGGTTCTCACGGGAGGGAATCACAGGCTCGTATACCTCTGGCAGCTGGAGCAGTCTCTTTCGGTAACCAGAGAGCGAAGACCGGAGATGTTTGAAGAATATGTGAAGAATCACGGGGATTTGGCAAAAGATGAGCGAGAGGTATTGGAAAAATTCCTGAAATGAAGTAAAATATCAATATGGGAAGATTAAAAAAGAAAGTCGGGCTGCTGTTTATCCTCGCAGTTGCGGCTCTTTATGTAGTGATATACGTCGTGCCTCAGGTATCGGGTTTCTTTAAAGCCACCTACGCCGCAGAATACGGCGAGCTGAGGACTGTAGACGACACGGATATGTTTTTCGTAAGAAATGAAACTGTATATACATCCGGGGTATCGGGTACCGCCAACCGGCTTGTAGACGAAGGAAGGCTCGTAAGAGGTCATACTACGGTTATGGAGGTGACAGGAGGAGCCGGAGGTTGTTCTTCGGGCGAATACTCCTCCATTCTGGAGAAACTGGGGGATGCTGCGCTGCCGACATCGGACTTTACCGTTACGGACGGCGGCGTCGTATCATATTTTGCTGACGGTTACGAGTCAGAACTTACGCCGGAGAACATGGGAGAAAAGAATTACGAGTATTACTCGGCTATTCCCCAGGACGCTGCGAAGGAGCTTTCAGACGGTGCGGTAGCTGCGGGAGACCCGGTTTATAAAATCATAGATAAGAGCAAATGGTATGCTGTGGCTTTTGTTCCTGCGGAGAGCAAGGACAGATATGCGGCCGGAAAACGGGTTGATGTGGAGCTGGGGGATTCAGTCATATCTATGAC
>DXHZ01000052.1 GCA_019113145.1 Candidatus Avanaerovorax faecigallinarum | reverse complement strand
GACTTATACGTTCCGATAATCTCCTCACGCATCTTAAGGTGTTCCGGGGTGTACTTTACGTCAAAGTCTGCAAGGGCGACGCTTACCTCCGAAATCTTCAGCTTACCGTCATCTGCCAGCATGGAAATCATCGCTTCCGCCGTCTTAGGCTCCCCTATGCGAAGGCTCCGTATGAGCCTGCTCCTGAATTCCTCCCTGTCCATGCCCACCGACAGCGGATTTTCATCGTGATATGCTTTAAGTATGTTTTCCGCAGATTCTTCCGCTCTGCTTACGTAGTCTCCGTGTATATACGCTCCGTCAAAGCCGGTCATCCGGTGAAGTACGCCCTCTTTTTCCAGCTCCTCTGCCGCCTTCTTTACTTCATCTAAAGGAGCCGAAAGCCTTACGGCAGCCTTTTTCAGTGTTATGAGATTCTGCCCGGCCTCTTTTGCCTCCACGGCGAGAATCTCCTTAAGGCTTCCTGTTTCCCTGATTTTCATATCGTCTATGACAGATTTATCGTTTCTCTTATGCTTCGGGGGACAGGCGTCCAGAACCACTCCTCCGCCGATGGACTCCACCGGCGAGTAGAACCTTATAATGAACCTGTCACCCTTCTTTACGGCAACAGGAGTCTCAAGGCGGAGCTGGGCGTACCCGTGACTGCCTTTGTCGAGAAACTCCCTGTCCATGAGAACAACCTTGGCAAGGCTTTCCGACGATCCGCAGTAGAAGTGAACCCGGCTTCCGTCAAGAAGAGTTCTGGTCGTATCGTTAAACAGCTCCACCGCCGCATCTACCATGAGAGAATTCTCGAGGGATTCCGGGGCGGCAAGAACGTCTCCCCTGTTCACCTCGCTCTTTTTTATTCCGGCAAGGTTTATGGCAGTTCTCTGCCCCGCATAGGCCCTGTCCGTATTTTCTCCGTGAACCTGGACGTTTCTCACTTTTACCGAAGTCTCCTCCGGATATATCTCAATCTCGTCTCCAACGGCGACGCTTCCCTCCATGAGTGTTCCCGTTATTACGGTTCCGTGACCTTCTATGGTGAATACCCTGTCTACAGGAAGTCTGAAGGCGCCCGGGAGAATATCCCTTTCGGGAAGCTTTTCAAGTTCCTCGCCTATGAGCTTTTTCAGCTCTTCGATATTCTTTCCGGTATATGATGAAACCCGGATTATCGGAGCGTCCTCCATGAAAGAGCCTCTGAGGAATTCCTTCACGTCCTCCTCCACGAGAGCCTTCCAGTCCTCGTCCTCCACCAGGTCGTCCTTTGTCAGAACCACGATGCCCCGCTTTATCTTCAGCATCTTCAGAATATCGAAGTGTTCCGCGGTCTGAGGCATGATACCCTCGTCGAGACCAACGATGAGAAGCACCAGATCGATGCCCCCGATTCCCGCCAGCATATTCTTAACGAACTTCTCGTGTCCCGGAACGTCGATGATGCTTATGTTGTAATCACCGTAGAGCATGTCCGCAAAGCCGTTTTCTATGGTGATTCCACGCTTTTTCTCTTCCTTCAGCCTGTCGGTGTCCATACCCGTGAGGGCCTTGATAAGGCAGGTCTTACCGTGATCCACGTGTCCCGCCGTTCCGATTATGACGTTTTTCATCTCTTTTCACCGACCTTTTCGAAAATGCTTACCAGGTGATTTTTCAGGGTGACGAGATCCTCGTCCCTCAAAGTGCGCACGTCGAAATACGCCTTGTCGTGGCCCATCCTTATGATTGCCGCAGGCTCCTGCTTTCTGAGAAGCCTTTCCAGCTTTTCTGGCTTTATTCTGTCGGATTTCAGGCTTACTGCCCATCCGCGCAGCTTTACCGTAGGCGCAGAACCGCCGCCTACCTGATCCTCTATGGCTTCAACGTCTACCTCGCCGTCTATGGCCTCCTCGTCCCTGAGGCTCTGCGCAAAGGCTTCAGCCTTCATCTTGAGCTCCGCAGGGGAAACGGTGATGTCTCTCAGCACCGGGATTTCCTTCAGGGCCTTTTCCCTGTCGTAATAGGCTCTGAATGTCATCTCCAGAGCCGCAAGAGTCATCTTGTCCACTCTGAAAGCTCTGGCCAGAGGGTGGCGTTTCATTCTCTCCACGTACTCTTTCTTTCCTGCGATAATTCCGCACTGCGGCCCTCCCAAAAGCTTGTCGCCGCTGAACAGTATCACGTCTATTCCCGTTTTCAGGCTGGTTTCAACGTTAGGCTCGTCTATGCCGTACTCAGAAAGATCCACTATGAGGCCGTTTCCCATGTCGAATATTACGGGAAGCTCCTTTTCCCTTCCCAGCCCGACGAGCTGATTAAGGTCAACGTCCTCCGTAAATCCCAGAATCCTGTAGTTGCTGGTGTGAACCTTCATCAGAGCGGCAGTCTCCTCGTTCACCGCTCTCTCATAATCGGAAATCTTGGTCTTGTTGGTGGTGCCCACCTCTCTCAGGGAGCATCCGCTTTCCTCCATAATTTCCGGAACCCTGAAGGAGCCTCCTATCTCAACCAGCTCTCCTCTGGAGACTATTACTTCCTTTCCCCGTCCAAGAGCCGAAAGGCACAGCATGGTTGCCGCCGCGTTGTTGTTTACCGCCATGGCGGCCTCGGCCCCCGTTATGCGGCATATTATCTTCTCCACTAAATCGTGGCGGTGTCCCCGCCTGCCCTTTTCTATGTCGTATTCCAGGTTGCAGTAAGCTGAAGCCACCCTGTCCACCGCCGTCCGCGCGGCCTCGGAGAGCCTCGCTCTTCCCAGGTTGGTGTGAAGAACCACCCCGGTGGCGTTTATTACAGGCTTAAGGTTTCCCGCTGACTTTGCCGAAAGCCTTGCGGCAGCGTCCCCCGCTATATGATTCAGGTCAACAAAAAAAGGCTCCCCTTCGCATCCTGCGAGTATGGCCGTCCTTCTCTCATCTAAAACCTCCCTTACGGTGTCCAGTATAAGGCCGTGAGGAAGAACGCCTTCAAATTCCGCAACCTGCGCCGTTCCTAAGACCTCGTCCACCTTGGGAAGCTTTCTTATTATTTCTCTGTTCATAATTTCCTCCATGAGTAAAATGGCGGGAGTATGTGGGAATCGAACCCACCTAAGAGGCTCCTAACCCCTCAAACTGGTTTTGAAGACCAGAGGGCACACCAGCACCCATCTACCCCCATAGAAAAAATTATTCGTGTTATTTTACTTTCCGCAGCCTGTGAGCGCACTTCCTCCGGCCGCCTAAGCTATTATACACTAAAACAAAGCGCCTTACAATTACTTTCTGTCGTAAGGCGCCTGTCTCTACCTGTTCACTATTTTCCCCACGTTCTTTATCTTTATGGAAATGGTTCCGTCGTAGTTGTTCTCAAACTCCACGTACCTGTCGTTTTCCATAAACTCCACCGGGATCTTTATCTCGATTCCCGTGTCCGTCTTTATCTTGTGGCTCCTTATGGAGTCCACCACCTTCGGTATGTCCACCGTTACGGCAGCGGGTATGTCGGCTTCAAGAGCTTTCTCCCGGAAAGCGCGCTTTGCTTCCTCGTTTTCACGGAAAACCTCTTCCCCCAGTTCCAGAGGCGAAAAAGGCCTGTGCTCCTCGGAGCTTTCTATTATGTAGTTCTTAGCTCTTCCCGCCGCTATGGCGCTGTTTATTCCGAACTCCTCGGCGGCCTTTACCACGGTTTTCTTTATCCTGTTTACCGAGTCCTTAGGCGGCTGATCCCATACGCACTGAAGGAGGCGGTCTGCTATGACCTCTACGTCGTCCCCCGCGATGCTGCGCTTTTTGTCGCCGAGAGAAACTGACAGATCCGAAATGTCTATGACGGCGTAGGAGCTTATTCTCTGGCTCAAAGCCGGCAGCATGGCATAAAACCTGGTAATCACATTTTCCGCACCTTCACTGCCGTTTATGACCTTGTGGGTAAACGCAGTCTTGTGCGGCAGCAGCAGAAGCCCGATGTACTCTCCGGCTTCGTCAGTGAACCTTGCCGCCAGAAAGTCCATGGATTCCGGCTCGTCGGCCTTTGAGAGAATGTCCCGCAGAAGCTCCGCCGCAGCTTTTGAGAAATCCACGAAGGATATTTCATCTCCCAGGTATTTTTCCAGAACCTGCTTAAGGGAGCTGAACTGACTGAACTCCGCCTTTCGCGCCCCTCCGTCCGCCATGATCTTCTCAAGGTGCCTGTCTATGAATTCGCTTATTCCGTCTCCCTGAATGTCAAGCTCCTTTTCGGAGAAAACGTAGACGTCGGAGACCATATCCATAATGTGAAGAACGGCGTTTTTCAAAATCATAACCGTCCTCCCTTTCTGGAGAACTCGTTGTATATGGCCTGAATCGCCATATCCGCATCTTCGTCGGAAACTCCCACCATCATGTTCATCTTACCAGAGCCGTGGTCGATAAGCTTTATGTTTATTTTCTTGTTGGCAAGGGCCTGAAGCACCCTGACGGCTATGGCAGGCACCGTCGAAAGGTCACGTCCTATTATGGCAACTATGGAAAGTCCCTCGTTTACGGTTATGCTGTCAGGTTCCACCGCTTTCTTTATGTCGGCGGTAAGCTCTCCGGCGCACTCAGGGGTTAGCCTGTCGCCTACAATTATGTTAAGAGAATCTATGCCGGACAAAAGATTTCTTATCCTTATGCCCCTGCCCGCAAAAATCCTCAGTATGTCGGTCCTGTATTTCGGATTGTCGTTAAGGCCGGTTTTTTCAAGGGCGATGGCCGTATAGCCGGATTTCCCCGATATTCCCGAAATGTCCAGAGGGCTGTTGTAGTAGTCGGCGTTTTTTACTATCATGGTGCCGTTATCGGCCGGCCTGTTGGTGTTCCTTATGTTTATCGGAACCTCCACTCTGGCCGCCGGCTTTATGGCGTCCTCGTGCATTACGGCAGCTCCCATGTAGGCCATCTCCCTCAGCTCCTTATATGTGATTACGGGAACTGTGAGAGGGTTTTCAACTATGGAAGGGTCGGCCATGAGAAGTCCTGAAACGTCCGTCCAGTTCTCGTAAAGGTCTGCTCCCGTGGCCGCAGCCACTATGGCTCCCGTAATGTCAGAGCCTCCCCTGGAAAAGGTCTTTACGTTGCCGCTTTCGTCGCAGCCGTAAAATCCCGGAATGACGGCTTTATCGCGACCCGAAAGCTCGTCTACGACCGCAGCCTCGCTTCTCTTCTCGTCGTAAGCTCCCTCTTCGTCGAAGAAAATCATCCCCGCCGCGTCGACAAAATCATATCCGGAGGCGGCGGCAAACATCTTTGCGGCCAGGTATTCTCCCCTGCTCGCTATGTAGTCTCTTCCCGCTCCGTCCTCTACTGCTTCCTTTATCCTTGCAAACTCTGCATTCGTATCAAAAGCGGCAGACTTTGTCAGACCGAAACTTTCCGCCGTATCGTCGAATCTCTTCTTTACGTCTTCAAGAATCCCGTTCGCCTCCGCCAGATCGCCCTTTTCCGCCGCAGCGGCGCAGGAAAGAAGCATATCGGTGACTTTGACGTCTTCCGGGAATCTCTTTCCCGGAGCGGAAACGACGACGTAACGCCTTGACGGATCGCCGGTAACGATGTCGACGGCCTTTTTCAGCTGGCCTCCGTCGGCAAGGGACGAACCGCCGAATTTTGCGACCTTAAGTTCGGCCCTCTCCTGATATATGTCCGCCGGAGCGTCCGCCTGCAGCTTGGTTAGGTCGTAAGGAGTGGACTGGTATACGAAGTAGTTCAGCCAGTTGGAATAGAGGAGGTTGGCGCAGGAACGCCACTTGACAACGGGTTCCTTCGTATCGTCGTCTCCCGGAAAGTAGTTGCACGGCACCTCAGGATTAAGCCCCGCGTTTTTGTCCCTTATGTATTCCTTGTATAGGGTGTCGGCGTCGTATTCCGAGTGACCCATTATGAATATCTGACGGTCGTTTTTCGACTTCACCGCATAGAGTCCCGCCTCGTCGGAGCTGGATATGATGCGGAGGTCTTCTATCTTTTCCACGTCCTCACGTCTTACTTCCGTGTTTCTGGAATGAGGAACGTAAAACTCGTCGTCAAAGCCCCTGAAGAGCATTCCCTTGCTGTAGTCGAGGTGGTGCTTATACACTCCGGAAAGCTTCTTCGGCAGAATGTGTTTCTTTATTCCGTAATGGTAGTAAAGGCCGGCCTGAGCTCCCCAGCATATGTGAAAGGTGCTGTGGACGTGGCTCTTGGACCACTCCATTATCTCGCAAAGCTCGTCCCAGTACTCCACCTCTTCGAACTCCATAAGCTCCACGGGGGCGCCGGTGATGATGAGTCCGTCGTAGAACTTATGCTTTATCTGGTCAAAAGTCTTATAGAAGGCGAGCATGTGCTCCTCAGATGTATTCTGGGCCTTGTGGCTGCTGGTCTGAAGAAGCTCCAGCTCCACCTGTAACGGGGTGTTTCCCAGAAGCCTTGTGAGCTGCGTCTCCGTGTCTATCTTGGTAGGCATGAGATTTAAAATGAGAATCTGCAGCGGTCTTATGTCCTGGGTCATGGCGCGGGTGTCGGTCATGACGAATACGTTTTCTTCCGTCAGAGTCTTTACCGCAGGCAGATTGTTAGGTACTTTAATAGGCATATATGTTATCTCCTTTGTCTGAAGCGTTCTTTAAACCGCGTTACCACTTATTATATCCTCGGTATCGTTTTTTTTCAACGAGCAATCTCAGGCTTTGAAAAAGAACAGGCGGTTTGGCTAATTCTCGTATATCTAATGGAAAAAGCAAAATTTCTTGGCTTTTTCAAGAATATGAGGCGTAAAAACCAAGCGGAGAGTAGGCGTATGGGCGTAAATATAGCTATAAAAGTAAATATACGTCAAAATATGTAAAAATCAGCCAAATGGTATTGGTTTTTATGTCTCGGAAATGCGATTTGACCAAGAAAAATTGGTTTTTACGGCCATAAAAGCCAATATGGCCAAAATAAAATTGGCTATCAGACTGCAAAGCCGCATTTTGACCAAAACCTGCGCAGCCTGGAGGCTGAAAAGCCCGGCGGTCAAACCCCGATACAGAAAAAGACTGCCCGGCGGAATCAGGCCGGGCAGCCCCTATTAAACCCGTGTATTTCAAGTTGAGAGTTATAAACCTTATCTATTCCATCTCCAGGTGGCACGCCGCGAAGTGATTCGGTCTCACCTCTTTAAGCTGAGGGGACTCCGCGCGGCACTTCTCCATGGCGTGAGGACATCTTCCCGCAAACGGGCAGCCCGGCTTAGGATTGATAGGACTCGGCACGTCCCCTTTCAGGACCACCATTTCCTTTCCCGCCTCCCTGTCCGGATCCGGAATCGGAACGGACGCCAGAAGCGCCTGACTGTACGGATGCAGCGTGTGGGCGTAAATTTCCTCACTGTCTGCAAGCTCCACCAGATTTCCCAGATACATTACGGCGATTCTGTCGGAAATGTACTTCACGATGTTCAGGTCGTGGGCGATGAACATATATGTGAAGCCGTGATCCTTCTGAAGATCTTTAAGCAGGTTTATTATCTGGCTCTGTATGGATACGTCCAGGGCGGAAATAGGCTCGTCACAGACGATGAACTCAGGTTCCACGGCAAGGGCTCTCGCTATGCCGATTCTCTGACGCTGTCCGCCGGAAAACTCGTGAGGAAACCTGTTCGCGTGCTCCCTGTTAAGACCTACTGTCTCAAGAAGCTCGTACACCCTTTCCTGCCTCTTCTCCTTGTCATACATATTGTGAATTTCCATGCCTTCCGCGATTATGCTTCCTACCAGCATTCTCGGATTCAGGGAGGCATACGGATCCTGGAATACTATCTGAGCTTTTCTCGCGTATTCCATCTTATCTTTCGCTCTTCTGAGATCGAGTTTTTTGCCTTCAAAGGTTATAGTACCCTTTGTCGCCTCGTATATTCCCATAACGACTCTTCCCAGCGTGGACTTTCCGCAGCCGGACTCTCCTACGACTCCGAGAGTCTCGCCCTTATATATGTCCAGGGAAATGTCGTTTACAGCAACCAGGGTCTGCCCCTTTCCCACGTGGAAGTGCTTGGACACGTGATCTAAAGTTATGAGTTTTTCTCTTTCCATTTACTTCACGTCTCCTTTCTCTCCCGGAAAGTCGGGATGCAGTCTCCAGCAGGACGCTTCGTGGCCTTCTCCCACCTCAAATGTCGGCGGCTGGTACTCCTTGCATATCTTCATGCAGCTTTCGCAGCGGCTTGCAAACCCGCAGCCCTTAGGCGGCGCAAAGAGGTCGGGCGGAGTTCCCGGAATGGAAACAAGCTTTTCGTCCTTCTTCGTATCCACAGTCGGCAGGCTCTTAAGGAGCGCTTTCGTGTAAGGGTGCTGAGTATTGTAGAAAATATCTCTGGCGCTGCCCTTTTCCACAATCTTTCCAGCATACATTACGGCCACCCTGTCTGCAAGGTTCGCAACAACGCCCAGGTCGTGGGTTATGAGGATTATCGCCGTCTGAGTTTCTTCCTTTATCTTTACGAGAAGCTCCATTATCTGCGCCTGCACCGTAACGTCGAGAGCCGTGGTAGGCTCGTCGGCTATGAGAAGATGCGGCCCGCAGGCAAGAGCCATGGCAATCATGGCGCGCTGTCTCATACCTCCCGAATACTCGTGAGGATACTGCTTTGCTCTTTCCTCCGCGTTAGGTATCTGAACAAGCTTGAGAAGCCTTACGGCCTCGCCTTCGGCGTCTTTCTTCTCTATCTTTTTCTTCTTGATGAGAGTTTCCGTAAGCTGTTTTCCCACCCTCATTGTGGGGTTCATACAGGTCATAGGGTCCTGGAAAATCATGCTCACCAGTTCGCCCCTTATATCCTGCATTTCCTTTTCGGACGCAGCCACTATATCCCTGCCGCACAGGTCTATGCTTCCCGTCTTGATTCTTGCGGGAGGCATCGGATTAAGCTTCATTACGGTCTGAGCGGTTACGCTCTTTCCGCAGCCCGACTCTCCCACTATTGCGACGACCTCGCCTTTGTTCACCGTGAGATCCACGCCGCGGACGGCCTGAACCTCGCCGGCATAGGTATCGAATGAAACCCGGAGGTCTTTTATTTCAAGTACTTTTTCCATTTCCTTACCTCCTGAGTTTAGGGTCAAAGGCGTCTCTTAACTGATCGCCCAAAAGGTTAAACGAAAGCATCGTCACGCATATGAACGTTGCCGCAACGGCCAACTGAGTAGGATACATCTGGAACATCTTTATACCGTCGTTGGCCATAACGCCCCACGACGACATAGGCGCCGGCATACCCAGTCCTAAAAGAGAGAGGAAGGCTTCCGTAAATATTACCGACGGAATGTCCAGAGTTATGTTTACTATTATTACGCTGAGTATGTTAGGTACCAGATGTCTCTTTATTATGCGCGATGAGCTTGCGCCCATGGTCTGAGCCGCAATCACGAACTCCTGCTCCTTGAGGCCTATGACCTGGCCGCGGACCAGTCTTGCCATTCCCGTCCATCCGGTGAGGGAATATGCCACGATTATGGTCGTCAGTCCCGGGTTCATAACGGTCATGAGAAGGATTACTATGATGAGGTAAGGAATTCCGCTTATTATCTCGAGAATTCTCATCATCACCGTATCCGTTCTGCCTCCGAAGTATCCGGAAATGCCTCCGTATACGACTCCCACAAAACAGTCAATGAGGGCTACGGATACGGCAACCGTCATAGATGTTCTGGCTCCGTACCAGACTCTCGTGAATATGTCTCTTCCAAGCTCATCGGTGCCGAACAGGTAAAAGCTGCCCGTAATTGGGTCAGTGGAGAACATCGGCTTGTTGGAAAAGCCCGTGTTCTGCTCCGAATACGAGTAAGGTGTGAACATAGGAATGAAGATCGCTCCCAGAATGATTATGAGCAGAACGACCGTGCACACTATGGCTACCTTGCTCTTTTTAAGTCTGTTGAATGCGTCCTTTGTAAAGCTGATGGACGGCCTTGCGATAGCCTCCATGCTTCCGGCATCGGTGCCGATGACGCTGAACATTTCGGTAGGAACGGGAACACTCATATCGTAAGATACATCGGATATTTTTTCGATTACCGTTTTCTGTTTTGTCTTCACGATTTAGTCCCTCCTTCCCGTAAGCTTGATTCTCGGATCTATGAATCCGTATATGATGTCCACCACCAGATTGGCAAATATGAGGAACGCTCCGTAAAATGCCGTGGTTCCGGCTATCATGGTGTAGTTTCTCGTCTGTATCGCCTGGACAAAATATTTTCCCATACCCGGTATCGAGAAGATGTTCTCGACAACGAAGGCTCCGGTTAGTACAGCGGCCACCAGCGGACCCATTACGGTGACTACCGGCATGATGGCGTTTTTAATGGAATGTCTCCAGACGATTTCTCTCTGATTCAGTCCCTTGGACTTTGCAGTCTTTATGTAGTCCTGGCTCAGAACGTCCAGCATGCTGGTACGCATAAGTCTGCTTATGGTCGCCATGGACCCGAAGGCCAGTGCGAACGCCGGCAGTATCTTACTGTTAAGCCCGTTCCAGCCGATTATGGCAAATATCTGCATTCCCGTAGCCTGCATAAGCTTAAGTCCGAGGAAGTACTGGAGGATAGATCCCATGATGAAGGACGGTACCGATACTCCTATAAGAGCGAAAAACATCGCCGTGCTGTCCCAGGCCGTTCCGCGCTTTACGGCGGCAACGACTCCGAGAAGGATTCCCATTATAAATGCAAATATGAGCGCTCTGATTCCCAGGTCAAAGGATACGGGAAATGCCTCGCCTATTACGTCGGATACGGCTCTTCCGTCAGGAATGGAAATTCCGAAGTCTCCCTGTACAAAGTTGGTGAGATACATAATCAGCTGTTCCGGCACCGATTTATCAAGGCCGTATTTTGCCTTAACCGCTTCTTCCACGGCAGGCGGCAGGGCTTTCCCCGATATGAACGGATCTCCCGGCAGAAGCTGCATCAGAAGAAACGTAACCACTACCAGAACCAGAATGGTGATAAGGGAAATTACCACCCGCTTCAGTATATACTTGATCTGATTCGACAAATTATATCAACTCCTTGTTTCAGGCTTTCGCCTTTCTTTCCTCAAAAACCCCTCTCAATTAAGGCTCAAAAGCAGCAGCCCCGCCTCAGTCGGCGGAACTGCTGCCGATATAACCGCATATAAGCCTTATACGCTTAACATTTCAACCGTTATTCTCTGATATCGGTGAAGTCGAATTCCTGGAATCCTGTTCTGGTCATATTCTTAACCTTGTCGGAAACCGCATAGGAAGTGGACTGGAAGTAAATAGGCGCCACTACTACATCCTCTGCGATTCCGAGCTGCTCTGCCTGTACGAGGAGGCTTACGCGCTCGTCAAAATCGGATTCCTTCATAGCCTGGGTCAGAAGGCTGTCGTACTGCTCGTTGGAATACTTACCGTAGTTGTTTCCGTTGGTAGTCATGAACATATCCAGATATGTCATAGGGTCGTTGTAGTCAGGAACCCATCCTGCCAGTACTACGTCAAAGTTTCCGGTCCTCATAGCGTCAAGTCTGTTCTTGAACGGCTGCTGGTTGATGGTAACTTCGATTCCGAGGTTAGCCTTCCACTGCTCCTGAAGGAACTGGCACGTTCTGCGGGCTCCGTCAGTATCGTCGGTGAGGAGCGAAATCTTGTTCAGATCCTCAACAGTAAGTCCGGTTTCCTCAAGACCCTTTTCCAGAAGCGTCTTTGCTTCTTCCACATTAGGCTCTATGATGTCGCCGGCAGTGTCTCTATAAAGCTCGCCGTTACCGCCGTTGATGCTGGTCGGAACGTAACCGGTAGCAGGTACGGAACCGTCCTTAAGCACGTTGTCGCACAGCTCCTTGGTGTCTACAGCCAGCATCAGAGCTTTTCTGATACTGACATTGTCCATTCCGGTTTCCTTGTGCTGGAGGTTGTACTGGAGATACCATACGCTGTTGTCAACGTAGCTTTCGGTGTGGATTCCAAGCTCCTTGGCCTGAGCCATCTGATCTCCCGTAAGGTTTACAACGTCAACCTCTCCGCCCTGGAATGCGTTGAGTCTTGCGTTGGAATCCTTCAGCATGAGGTACTTAACGTTCTTGATTGCGCATCTGTCAGGATCGTAGAAGTTCTCGTTAGCGGTAAGGGTGATGTGGTCTTCGTGTACCCACTCGGAAATGGTGTATGCTCCGTTGGTCACGATCTTGTCTGCCTCATCGCCGTATACGTCAGCGCCGATCTCGTTATACGCCTTCTCGTTCAGCGGATAGTATGATGCGAACGAGAACAGATGCTCTGCATAAGGAAGCGGGTTCTCAAAGGTAACTTCCAGAGTGTAGTCGTCAAGAGCCTTTACACCCAGTTCGGAAGGATCCATAGTTCCCTCGTAAACTTCGTTTCCGTGAAGCAGGTTGTCGTATACTATGTAAGCGTATACGGAACCGGTTTTAGGGTTACAGATAGTCTGATATGCGAACACAAAGTCGTGGGCGGTTACAGGTTCGCCGTTAGACCAGGTTGCGTCCTCTCTCAGCTTCATGGTGTAGGTGCATCCGTCATCGCTGATATCGGTCTTTTCTGCCAGATCAGGTACAGGCTGGTCGTTTTCGTCCAGTCTGTAGAGTCCGGAGATAACCATTCTCAGTACGTCGCCGGAGGTTACGTCGGAAGTAAGTAAGCTGTTAAGCTCAGGCGGTTCAGCTCTGAAGTCCACAACATATGTGTCCTCGTCAGCTGTTCCCGGATAAGCCGTTCCGGCCGCTTCGCCTTCGGTTCCCTTGTCGCCGCCGCATGCTGCGAGGGAAAGAACCATTACTGCCGAAACAACCAGGGCCAATAATTTCTTGCTCTTCATTGTTCACCTTCTCCTCTCTCTTAATTGTCAGGTTCAAAACACAATATTTTGAATTCGCAAGTGTTAGTCCATTGTACCCTTTTTTACCCCCCCTCGTCAAACATTTTTTAAGTTTTTTTATCATTGACTTTGCCGTATAAATCGGTATTTATGTTTTTCAGTATCCCGGCGAGCCTTAATAACATCGCCCCAAACCCGCACAGTTGCACACTTTGATTGACACTTTTCTGCCGGGTGATATAATTGTAAATTGTCCGGTTTTGTTCCGGCGCTCGCATTACTTTATTTTTTTAGTTTTTAACCGTACATAGCTTAAGCGGAGAGGACAACATGAAGCTTCTTGATAAACTTACTACATCGAAAGAAACAGACCTGGGATCGGAACCGGTGGGACGGCTTCTCGCCACGCTGGCCGTTCCTGCCATAGCGTCTCAGATTGTAAACGCCCTCTACAACATGGTGGACAGAATGTACATAGGCCACATACCGGAAACGGGTCCTATGGCTCTTACGGGACTCGGAGTATGCTTTCCCCTGATTATGATAGTTTCGGCCTTTGCGTGTCTCGTGGGAATGGGAGGCGCGCCGAAAGCCAGCATCTACATGGGCAGACGGGACAACGCCCACGCAGAAAAGATTCTCGGAAACTGCACCACCGCCCTTATTTTCCTTTCGGTAACTCTGACGGTTCTGGTGCTTTTATTTAAGCGTCCGCTCCTCTATCTCTTCGGGGCCTCGGAAAATACCATAGGATACGCCGAAAGTTACATGACCATATACGCCCTGGGAACGGTTTTCGTCCAGCTTACTCTGGGACTGAACTCCTTCATATCCGCACAGGGCTTTTCCAAAATCAGCATGTTCACCGTAATAATCGGCGCAGTGACAAACATTATTCTCGACCCGATTTTCATATTCGGTTTCGGTATGGGAGTTAAAGGTGCAGCTCTCGCCACCGTCATATCACAGGCGCTGAGCGCTCTATGGGCGGTAAAATTCCTCACGGGAAACGTCACCGTTCTTCGCATTAAGAAAAAGTATCTCCGGGTTGAAAGGCATATTCTCTCGCCCTGCCTTGCCCTCGGCGTTGCGCCCTTCATCATGCAGTCCACCGAAAGTCTGCTGGTGCTCTGCTTCAACTCCTCCCTGCTGAAATACGGCGGCGACACCGCCGTAGGCGCCATGACCATTTTGTCCAGCGTCATGCAGTTCGCCCTTCTCCCTCTTCAGGGGCTTACGCAGGGCGGACAGCCTATAATCAGCTTTAACTACGGCGCGGGAAATCTCGATCGCGTAAAGAAAGGCTTCACCCTTCTCCTGAAATGCTGCCTGACATACGCCACCCTGCTCTGGGCCGTCTGCATGTTCCTGCCGCAGCTTCCGGTCATGATATTCACTTCGGAGCCAGAGCTGACGGACCTGTCTGTGTGGGCTCTCAGAATATACATGGCCTCGGTTTTCCTCATGGGCGCTCAAAACGCCTGTCAGCAAAGCTTTATCGCCCTCGGCAACGCAAAGGTTTCCACCTTCCTTGCAATTTTCAGGAAGATAATCCTGCTCATACCTCTCATATACATACTGCCTCACTTTTTCTCCGACAAAGTCTTTGCGGTATTTCTCGCAGAGCCCGTTGCCGACGCCGTCGCCGTTGCAACCACCTGCACAATGTTCAGCATCGAGTTCAGGAAGCTGATGAAAAAGCGGTAATAAAAAGTTGATAAGGTGTTGTTGCGGGGTAATGCTCTATGCGGCAGCGGGTTAAAACATTTTGGCAATGTCGAACTGAGTCCCGCCATCGTAAAATTATCGTAAGACAAAACCGCTATAACTATTGATTTTTCAACAGTCATAGCGGTTTTTATCAACACTCTTGTCCTATATTCTAATCGATATGGTAAGCGAACTGCTTGCCCGCAGGGGTCTTTTCCAGCGCCGTATACAGAGCCGTGGCGAGAACCACTCCAACAGCGAACTGGAGTATATTCATCGGAACAGATGCCAGCGGCGTCAGAAAGTTTCCGTACAGAATTCCTTCTGCCACGTAATAGCCTGCCACCATGACAAATCCTGCAATTATCATGGACGCTATTTCCATCACTTTCATCTTTCCTTTCGATAATCCCTTCTTCACGGCAAACTCCAAGGCAAGTCCCATGATAAGTCCCATGAGTCCCTTTACGATAAGCGTAATCGGAACGTACTGCATATATCCGGCAAAGAAGTCAGCCATGGCGGAACCGAGTCCTGCGGCCACGGCGCCCCACTTCCATCCGAGAAGCAGCACAGAGAAGAAAACCATACAGTCGCCCAGGTGAATATACCCCTGGGTTGCGGGAATAGGAATCCTTATAATCATGGTCATAACCACGACCATGCACATCATCATCGCCGTCAGCACCATTGTTGCTACGCCGGTTCTTTCAACAGAATTTCTCATTTCGGGTCGTCCTCCTCGTAAGTATATAATCCATATTTCTATCTACGGTGTCATTATATCTCCGAAATGTACCTGTTAAAATAGACAGTTTAAGGATTTTTTATATATACAGTTTGGCGCCCACGAAACGCAGCCGTCTACAGATTGAATTTTCCGTCCCTGAATATCATAACCTTTCTTCCGTCGCTGCACGTCGCTTCACACGAGAGGTCCCCGGTTCCGAACATGAAATCAACATGCAGAGCCGATGAGTTCAGTCCTTTCTTCTGAAGAGCCTCAAGGCTCCTGTCCTCTCCTCCTATCATGTCGGAATATCCGGCTCCAAGAGCAAGATGGCAGGCCGCATTTTCGTCAAGCAGCGTATTGTAGAACAGGACTCCCATCTGGTTTATCGGAGAATCATAAGGAACGAGGGCGACCTCACCCAGATAGCGGGCTCCTTCGTCTGTCTCCAGTATTCCCTGCAGCACGTCCTTACCGACTTCAGCATCGTATTCCACAACTTTTCCGTTCTCAAATCTGAGCATCATCCCGTCGACGATGTTTCCGACATGTACAAAAGGCATGGAACTGTAAACTGTTCCGTTCACCTTGAAGCGGTGCGGTGTGGTCAGGATTTCCTCCGTCGGGATGTTAGGTGCGAACAGCTCTCCGTCCGGTTCCGGACAGTGACATATTCCTCCGGCAAAAGATGCGTCGTCGCATATATCCATGGTTATATCCGTCCCCAGAGAGTTGGTAAAATGCAGAGTTCTTATGTTCAGGCGGTTAAGCTTCGCCACGTTTTCCGTCATTTCACGGATATGTTCGTCCCAGCCGGCTGTTCCGCTCTCTTCGGTCACATAGCATGATTTAAACAGAGCCCGCCACAGGGCCTCAACTGCTTCCTCCTCTGAAAGATCAGGAAATACCTTCTTCGCCCATTTCGTTCCGGGAATCGCCGAAGCGCTCCACTTAACCTTGTTGTCTTTTTTTATAAAGCTGAATTCTTTAAGCGGAACGGTCGTAGCAGCCTTCCACGCAGCAATTCTTTCATCGTCGATTCCTGCAAGGCCGTCCGGCGAATCGTTGTTCAGTCTGAGGAAACATGCGTCCTTGTCTGCATAGCCCGCTCTGGCGTCAACCCACCAGTCCGGCGTGGATCTCAGGGTCTCCATTGAAGCATTCTCCAGACGTATTCGCGTAAGTTCCTGATCGGAGAAGTGGATCACTACGTCTTTTGCACCCAGCTTGTATGCTCTTTCCGCCAGAATTCTCAAAAACTCCACGGCGGTAACCGATGTTTCCTCAACTACGAGAGTCTGTCCCTTTCTGAGTCCCACTCCGCGGGTAAGAATCAGATCAGCGTAATTCTCAAGCCATTTATTCATGTTATTCATTGCCAATCTCTCCTGTCTGCTCCAGAATGCATGCCGAATAATGGTTTTCTGAAACCTGCTTCAGCTCATACTCATGCTCCCTGCACTTCTCACATGCATAGCGGCATCGCGTATAGAATCTGCAGTAGTTTACCGGATTTACAGGGGATGATACCTCTCCCTTCAGCAGCTCCGGCTCCCTGTCTCTGGCTGTAATGTCTATGACAGGTATAGCTGCGAGAAGAGCCTTTGTGTACGGATGTCTCGGATTGTTGAAAAGCTCCTCTTTTTCGGCCAGTTCTACGCACTGTCCCAGATACATTACCGCAATCTCGTCGGAAATGTGCCGCACAACGCTCATGTCATGAGTTATGAACATGTACGCAAGTTTCCTCTCCTCCTGAAGATCCATCATCAGGTTCAGTATCTGAGCCTGAATAGATACGTCAAGAGCTGACACAGGTTCGTCACACACGATAAATTCAGGGTCTGTAGCCAGCGCTCTGGCGACACCTATTCTCTGTCTCCTTCCTCCGTCCAGTTCGTGAGGATATGCGTTTACAAAACGCCTTGCCAGACCTACTGTATCCATCAGTTCCCGGGCCCGCTCGTCAGCTTCTTTCCTGCTGTACATTTTATTTACGAGCATAGGCTCTTTAATTATTTCTGCGACCGAAAGCCTTGGGTCCAAAGAAGCATAAGGATCCTGGAAGATAAGCTGCATCTGCTTTCTCAGATGCTTCATCTTATCCTTCTTATAGTCAAGAATGTTTTCTCCGTTGAATATTATTTCCCCAGACGTAGGCTCAGTCAGTCTGAGGACGGTTCTTCCCAGAGTGGTTTTGCCGCATCCCGACTCTCCTACAACTCCCAGAGTATGGCCTCTCTCAATGGAAAGTGTCACGTCGTCTACGGCATGGAGCTCTCCTGCCGGAGTGTGGAAGTACTTCTTCAGATGTTTTATCTCAAGCATTGGTCTTTCACTCATTTTCGGCTTCCTCCTTATTCGGGTTCCTGTCGTCAAACAGATGACAGCATATCATGTGACTTCCGTCAAGAATCTTGTTTTTCGGCGCTTCCGTTCTGCAGATATCCATGCAGTGCGGACATCTCGGATTGAACACACATCCCTCAGGCAGGTTAAGGGGATCGGGCATAAGTCCGTCTATAGGGGAAAGCCTGTCAGTCGGTTTGTTCATATCCGGTATCGAACCGAAAAGTCCTGTAGTGTACGGATGATGCTGAGTCTGCCCGAATATTTCTTCTGCCGTACCTGATTCCAGAATAGTTCCGGCATACATCACGGCCACTTTCTCACAGTTCTGCGATACGATGCCCAAGTCATGAGTGATGAGAATCATAGACGTGCCAAGGTTTCGCTTGAGCTCTCTCATCATATGGAGCACCTGCGCCTGTATGGTCACATCCAGCGCCGTAGTCGGCTCATCGGCAATGAGCAGCTCCGGTTCGCACGAAAGAGCCATGGCTATGACAACTCTCTGCTTCATTCCTCCTGAAAACTGATGCGGGTACTCGTTTTTTCGAGAAGCCGGTATGCCCACCATTTCAAGCATATCGTCCACTTTTTTATCCATCTCGTCTCCGGACAGGTCCGGAAAATGTATCTTAAATGATTCCTTTATCTGATCTCCCACTCTGATTACAGGGTTCAGACTCGTCATCGGATCCTGGAAAATCATGGAGATGCGGTGTCCGCGGATTGCTCTCATTTCCGCTTCACTTTTTTCCAGAAGATTTCCTTCCTCCTCGAACTCGATGGTTCCGCCCGTAATAAATCCTGTTTTTTTCGGCATGAGCCTCATAACCGAAAGTGCAGTTGTGGTCTTACCTGCGCCGGTTTCTCCCACAAGTCCCAGAGTTTCACCTTTTTCAAGGGAAAGATTTATGCCGTTTATTACCGAAGACGTTCCTTCATCTGTGCGGTATTCTGCATGAAGATCGTTTATTTTCAATACTGTATCGTTCATCTTTCCCTCCTAATTCTTAAGTCTCGGGTCGAGAGCGTCTCTGAGGCCGTCACCCAGAAGATTAAGCGAAATAACCGCAAGGGTTATAGCCGTTCCCGGGAACAGCACCAGATAAGGAGCCTGCCTCAGATAGTCACGGCCTTCATAAAGCATGGTGCCCCATTCAGATTCAGGAGGCTGAACACCCAGTCCCATAAATGACAGGGATGCGATAATCAGTATGGTTGAACCCATCGCCAGCGTAGCCTGAACTATTATAGGCCCTATGGCATTAGGTATTATATGCTTGAATATGATATGCCTGTCACTGCTTCCGCAGCACTTCGCCGCCTCTATAAACTCCTGGTCCTTTATAGAGAGAATAGACGACCTTATGACTCGGGCAAATACCGGTATATATGCGATGGAAAGCGCTATAAGCAGATTCACCATGCTCTGTCCCAGAGCCGCAACGATGGAAATAGACATGAGCATTGGCGGAATCGCAAGCAGAATATCCATTATACGCATGAGAATATTATCCCTGAATCCGCCGTAGAATCCGGCTATCGCACCTATAATGGCGCCTATGGCCACGGCGATGAGCATGGCTATGATGCTCATGGTCAGGGAGATTCTTGCTCCGTATACTATTCTTGCAAAAACGTCACGCCCGAACTGGTCTGTTCCGAACCAGTGCTCGGCCGACGGTCCCTGTAGTCTGTTTGCCGTGTCCTGACCTATAACGTCCTTGTCGTAATCCGCAATGAAGCCTGCGCAAAGCGCCACAGCGGCCATTATAAGAAGGACTGCGAGTCCCAGCATGGCAAGGCGGTTCTTCTTAAGTCTGTAGAGCACGGATACGAACTGACTTCTGGCTTTGTATTCTATGTTTTCATTCATATCATCACGCCCTTTCATACTGAGATTTTATACGTGGATCGATGTAGGCATAAACTATGTCTACAATCAGGTTAACAAGACTGTATGCCAGAGTAACGAACATAATCGCAGCCATTACAACCGGCGTGTCCTTCATTCTTATGCTTGTGATGAGAAGGGAACCGAGCCCCGGAATTGCAAATACCGACTCGATTACAACCGTACCGCCGAGGAGATAACCGAAGTCAACTCCGATTACAGTTATTATAGGAAGAAGCGCGTTGCGCAGAGAGTGGTGAAGAACAACGCTTTTTTCCTCTGCACCTTTTGCACGGGCAGTGCGAATATAGTCCTGCTTGAGAACTTCCAGCATAGTTGACCTTGTCATACGTACAAGAGTCGCCATGGTTGCCGTACAAAGGGTGACTGCAGGAAGGACATAGCTGGACGGATTGTTGAGAAAAGTCGCAGGGAACCATCCCAGATTCAGGCTGAATACCAGCATGAGAATAAGTCCCAGCACGAAGTTCGGAATCGATGCGAAGATCAGCGCCGCCACGGTGCTTGCCGCATCCATGAACGAGTACTGCCTTACGGCGGATATGACTCCGATAGGCACTCCTATCAGTGCCGCTATGAACATCGCAACGGCCGCCAGAGTCAGCGTCGTAGGGAATCTGCTGAGTATTTCCTCAAACACAGGAAGTCCTGTCTGATAGGACTCTCCAAAGTCTCCGCGAACCATATCTGTTATATAATTAAAGTACCGCACAAAAAACGGGTCGTTGAGTCCCAGCTCCTCCTCCAGCTTTGCCACCTGTTCCGGCGGCGCGCTCTGGCCCAGAATCAGCTGTGCCGGATTTCCCGGCGTCAGATTCATAATGGTATATACTATGAAGGAAATTCCCAGCACGACGACAATCATCATTGCCAGACGCTGAAGAATATATTTAATCATAAGTGAATTCCTTTCTTAAAAACTGAAGGAGACATCCGGAAAAAGATGTCTCCACAGCTTAATCCGTTCTAAAGTCTGAATTAGACCGGAACATTACATTCTGTTATTTCCACGAGAAATTCTTCACCTGATAGATTCCGAGAGCATCCGCCTCCACACCCTCAAGGTCTGCGCTTGCAGTGATAGTGGTAGGTTCGAATACCAGCGGTGCAACGTAGGCATTATCCATGATGCTCTGTGCAACTTCCGTATATGCTGCAGTCTTCTCATCTTCTCCTGCCTGTGCTGCGGAATCCAGCATGGATGAAAGTTCATCTGACGTTACGTGAGTGATATTTCCCGTTCCGCCGTAGCAGTCCTTATGGAACTGGCTGTAAAGCAGTGAATATGCGTCTGTGAACATGGCGCACCATGCAGATATGGTCATTTCATAGTCGCCGTTGGAATATACGTCCGTAGTATACGCTCCCGCTTCGAGAATCTGGATTTCTACATCGATTCCCACAGCCTTAAGGTCAGACTGTATAACCTGAGCAACTTTCTGATTCTTGGAGTCTTCCTTTATTTTGATGGTGAAGGAAAGTCCGTCTTCATAGCCTGCTTCTTTCAGCAGTTCTCTTGCCTTATCAGGGTCATACTCATATCCCTTCACATCTTCGGAGTATCCGTCGCATGTAGGCGGAACCGGCGAATTGGCCGCCGTACCCTGTCCTTCCAGCGCACCCTGAATGATATTGTCACGGTTTATAGCATAATTTACAGCCTGTCTTACTCTGACATCGCTTAAAATCTCGTTTTCAATGTTCATGTTCAGAGAGAGCACTGCGGCAAGGTCAGTGCTGTAAAAAGCGAGGCTTTCATCCCCCTCTACAGCCGGTATGTCGGAATAGTTCACATTGAGGAATGCATCAGCTTCTCCCGCCTGAAGCGCTATGAGGCCGGTGTTCTTATCGGTAATAGGTTTGAATGTGACGGTTTTGATGGAAGGCGCGCCCTTGAAGTAGTCTTCGTTGGCTTCGAGGGTGATATGGTCTCCGCTGACCCATTCAACGAACTTATATGCGCCGGTTCCCATAGGCTTACGCTCTACGATATCGTCACCGTTCTCTTCAAGGTAAGCTTTGCTCATTATAGAGAAATACGGTGATGCAAGGCTTCCTATCATGCCTCCGAAAGGTCTCGACAAAGTGAGCACCACGGTATAATCGTCAGTTGCCTCTACGCTTTCAATGGCGGCAACCATATCTGCGGCCCATCCCTTTTCTATGGTTCTGTTGATAGAGAAGGCAACATCTTCCGCCGTCATCTGAGTCCCGTCATGGAATTTCACATCATCTCTGATTTTAAACGTGTAAACCAGTCCATCGTCAGTTACATCATAGTCTTCGCAGATAGAAGGATCATAACCTCCGTCTGCATTTTTCTCGAAGAGGTTGTCATAGAT
>DXHZ01000051.1 GCA_019113145.1 Candidatus Avanaerovorax faecigallinarum | reverse complement strand
AGGATATATTCAAAGGGCTACGAAAAGGACATACTTTCCGGTTGTATCATGCTTAAGAATCTTTCGGTAGTGTACAGGTCAAGACCTATGTCGGCGGATTTCATTATCGAAGAGCTTATGAAGAGCAGTACCTTTATGAGAGACGTTTACGGCAGGATTTTGTCGGGCTACAGAACCGGAAGCTGTGAGGAAGCCGTTAAGGTGCTGCAGGAAAGAGTGCCCACGAGGACGGCGAGAAACTTTTCAATGATTCTCGCCAAGCTGGATCAGATAAATCCGGCGGAACTGGCCGGTTACATGGAAGCCTTTGAAAAATCCATGGAGGAAGAGCGGACGACGGAGGCCATGCGCAGGGCGGAGACAAAGAATATAATAATCACCGCCATAGCCACGGCATCGGTCTTTGCCGTTCTGTTTAACTTCGTAAGAGTAGTCATATTTATAAACGCAATGGAAATGCTGCAGAGCGTTTTTTAGCGGCAGACTCGGGCGGGAGGATGCGAGATGAAGAATTTGATAATAATAATCGGAACGATACTGCTGGGAGTTATCATAGTGAATACGATGGTGCTCGGAGAGGGAGACGCGACACTTCAGGGTGCTGCAAAGAGCATCGTTGAGCAGGGCGTAAGCAGTATAGATTCAATGCGTATAGGTGGATAGGGACGTAAGGCGTGAGATGAAGGAAATTGTTATCATCATAGGAACGGTTATCCTTGGAGTCATCATCTTCGGAATGATAGCAGGCGACGGTGAAAGTCTTAAAACGGCCGGTGCAGACGCCATGGAAAAGGCTATAGAAATATACGGAAGCTGAAGCGGGGACGGGTTTAGAGGTGACGGAAAATGAAGAACCTGATTACAGCCGTAGGGTGCACGCTGCTTCTCATGGCCGTCCTGCTCCAGTTCGTGCAGAGTCAGAACACCGCTCTGCGGCTTGCAGCGGTTGATAACGCTGTTAGCACCTTCAGGGAGACCGTCAGGCAGGAAGGCTGCGTAAGTGAGGAAAACGAAGACGACCTGAAAGAAGAACTGTCGAAAATTCTGGATTGTAAACCGTCTGATATTCTCGTGGACGGAGACAGAATCCCGAAGGAACGCGGTTCCTTCGTTATGTACGAAATAAGCGTTACCGTTTCCGACCTGGTGGCGGACATAGGCTTCTGGGGAATGGATGAAGAGGATTCCGAGTTCGAATACAGGGTGAAGAGGTATGCGGCAAGCGAGTATACGGACAGGTAGGACAGGATGAAGAATGTAATAGTGGCAACGGCAATTCTTATCTTTGCCATGACGGTAATGAGTCTTTATGCCGAGCTTAATGTGGGAATTCGTGAAAAAAGACTTTTGACGGATCTGGCAGAGGAGGCGGCAGCAACGGCGGCTCTCTTCTACGATGAGAACGCCTACGGATACGGCAGGTACCGGTTCGACAGGGCAAAGGGAGAAGCCATGGCACTGGAAAGTCTCAGACTGAACGGTTTTAACAAAATCTCGGATGCAGAAATAGAATTCTACGACGGAGGCGACAATCCTTACGTTAAGGTTACCCTCGAATATGAGGACAGAGAGTTTTCCGCAGTTTATGAGCAGAAGGGATTTTAGGACGGTACGGTTTGTCAGCGATATTAACTTTACTATATAAAGAAATTAAAGTATAATTTCTTTATATAGGAGGTGGGAGAAATGCCGAATATCAGATCAAGCGCGGATCTTCGCAATAAGTATAACGAAATATCTTCGCTCTGTCATAAGTATCAGGAGCCCGTTTTTATAACGAAGAACGGAAAAGGAGATCTGGCCGTTATGAGTATTGAAGCATATGAGAAACTCGCCGGTAGACTGGAACTGTACAGTCTGATTCAGGAAGGTATGGATGATATCCGCGAGGGCAGAATTCAACCGTTTACTGATGCGATGTCTGAGATAAAGAAAAAGCGGAACCATGAAATTTAGAGTCGATATTACCGAAACCGCGAAAAACGATATGATTGAAGCAGCCGAATACATTGATTATGTCCTGAAAAACCCGCAGGCTGCCGACAACCTTATAGAAGCTATCGAAAAAGAAATAGGCAGTCTTGCCATTTTTCCGGAAAGATATGCAGTTTTGGATGACAGCGTTTTGAGTTTCTTCAATGTCAGGTTTGTCAGAGTGAAGGATTATCTTGCGTTTTACGTTACTATGGAAGATGAAAGACTGGTAGTGATACTGCGTTTTCTTCATATGAGACGTGACTGGACGGAGATTCTGAAAGTAGATATGCTGGTGTAAGGCGGCGCATCAGGCATACTATCTGAAACCGATTATCAAATGATTTTTGCGGCTTCGACAAAGACGTCTGTTTTCGGCGGCTTTGCCGAAGCTTTTTCGGCTTTTAAGGCTGCCTTCACAGGTTCTGCCGAGGTTTCAACGGTGAAAACCCATGTGACTCACCGAGTTTTTCGGCAGATTCCATTTTCTCTCTAAATAAAGTCGAAAAGTCTTCGGCAAATTAACGTAAAATCCGTTTCATTGTCGAAGACTCCCCGAAAATCTCATGGTTACCTCACGAGAAAGGCGCCGCCGCAGGCGCCTTCTGCGCACGGCCATATAAGTCTGTAATCAGTTACTGCCGTCCGCAGCCGCCATGGCCGTCGCTGCCTGCGCAGCCGTGTTTGTTCTCGCCGCAGCCGTGACCCTCGCCGTGACCGTGGTGTCCGCAGCTGTGACCCTCGCCATGGCCTTCGCCGTGGTGACTGCACATAACGTTGGCGTTATACTGAAGGCTGCCGTTAATCAGCGCGTCTACGGCTTCATCGGCAGAACCGGTAACGCCGCCGTAAAATTTTATTCCCATATCTGTAAGGGCATTTTGCGCGCCTGCTCCTATGCCGCCGCAGATGAGAGTATCTACACCCAGATCCTTGAGGAATCCGGCAAGAGCGCCGTGGCCGCTTCCGGCTGCGTTCTCAACGTTGGCATCGGTAATTTTACCGTCCTCAACGGTATAAATCTTGAAATTCTCACAGTGGCCGAAATGCTGGAACACTTGGCCGTTTTCGTAGGTTACAGCTACCTTCATTTTCTTATCCTCCGTTTCATACTGAATATGCGCCGTTGCAAGACTGCTCTCGTGTATTTCATAGTTGCCCCCGGAGATTACGAGGGGCTTTTCGTTTACGATTGAATCTGCGATTTTCATCCTGGCGGAAGCGTATATGCCCGAAATAGTGGGGCGGGATACGTGCATCATCTCGGCGCACTGGTCGTGGCTCATGCCCAGGTAGTCGATGAGCCGGATGGCTTCGTATTCTTCCATGTTCAGGTTTACCGCATCTTCAAGGCCCGTATCGGCTGCGCCTAAAGGTACAAAGCCTTCGCTTGCGGGCATGGACAAAATAGTCCGTTTCTTAGCAGGTCTTGCCATAGCATTCACCTCTTTAAAGGGTTATTTTACGTATGTCAATAATATATCACGATTTCTGACGTATGTCAATAACTGTCGGTAATAAATGTGCAAAGAAAAAGCCGGCAACCCCGATATGGAAATTGCCGGCCATAGTTCATATTCTGTTTCTACCATATTCCCAGCAGGTGCTGCATGAGAAGGCTCACGCCCGTAATTCCCGCCCAGCATGAAAGTCCCATGACAAGGGGCTTTCCGCCGGTCTTTACCAGCTTTATCAGGTCGGTGTTGAGACCGATTGCGGCCATAGCCATGACGATAAAGAACTTTGAAAGCTCTTTGACCGGGTTGAAAAGGGAAACGTCTGCGCCCATGCTTACTGCGACGGTGGTTATAACCGAGGCCAGAATGAAGTAGAGAATAAAGAACGGGAATATGCTCTTTATGCTTACGCTGCCGCCGTCTTCCTTTTCTTCCTTTCTAGTGCGCCAAAGGGCGAGGATCAGAGTTATAGGTATGATCGCAAGGGTTCTTGTGAGCTTTACGGTAACGGCTTTGTCAAGGGTGGCGCTTCCGAGGCCGAACATGCTGTCCCATGTAGAGGCGCAGGCCGTAACAGACGAAGTGTCGTTTACCGCAGTTCCCGCAAAGATTCCGAAGGCTTCTCCCGACGTTGTATCAAAGCCTATGGCGTTACCGAAGGCCGGAAATACTATGGCCGCCACCACGTTAAAGAAAAATATAATCGAAATGGCCTGAGCCACCTCGTCGTCGTGAGCTTTTATGACCGGCGCCGTTGCAGCGATGGCAGAGCCTCCGCATATGGATGAGCCCACCCCCACGAGAACGGAGATGTTTCCCGGAATCTTCATGGCCCTGTGAAGAACGTAGGCCACTATGAGAGAAGTGG
>DXHZ01000050.1 GCA_019113145.1 Candidatus Avanaerovorax faecigallinarum | reverse complement strand
TCACAGGACTGAACACAACAATTAAATTGGTTGAAAAAGAATTCATTCCACTTACATTACTCAACAGATTTTCCGGGACTAATTTAGCTACAGCTACAGAAGATGCAGGATTTTGAAATGCGGTGGTTGTTCCTATTACAGCGTTGAACAGATAAACGAAAGCCACGGAAAGCATGCCGTTAAGAGAAAACATGAGAATAAGAAGTGAGGCAAAAGCGGCCAAGCAGTCTGAAACAAGCATAACGTTCTTTTTATAGTGATGATCCACGAAAGTTCCGGCAAATATGCTTACAACGATATATGGCACATAGTCGCAAAATGACATAATTGAAACAGACAGCGCAGAATGTGTCTGCTGATATGTCCATAAAATCAGAGCAAAAGCCGTCATAGAGCTTCCTAACTGTGAAACACTTTGACTTATCCATAAAATAATGTATTTCTTAAAACTTACCATTTGAATATCCTTAATACTGATTATTTGAAGTGTAATTTCATTTGCGCTTTAATTGTAAACCATTTCCCGAATAGCCTCAAGAATAGAGTTGAAATTTCACAGATGTAAAAGACTTTTGATAGACTTCCGGGGCTGTGCAGGTTTAAAATATCCGCATAACTCAAAAGGAGGTTTCCATGAACATAGGTGAAAAGATAAGAAAAGCGAGAGTGGATGCGGGACTCACTCAGGAACAGGTGGCTGAGACGCTGAACGTAAGCAGGCAGACCATTTCCAACTGGGAGAACGAAAAGACGTATCCTGATATATCAAGTGTGGTACTGTTGAGCGATGTCTACGGCGTAAGTCTCGACAGCCTTCTTAAAGGGGAGGAGCCTGGATATATCGAATATCTGGAGGAAAGCACCAATACCGTAAAAAGCAGAAGAAGACTTTCCGAGATTATAACGGTATCAGCATATATGCTCATCTGGGCTATATCGGTTTTGTCGTTTTGGATTGCAGATGAGGTAGATGCGCTTGGCTACAGCGTCCTCGTGCTGTGGCTCATAATTCCTGTCATTACTGTTCTGACCTCTGTTATCATCGGGGCGCGGGACTATTTCGGGAAAGGAAAATGGCTTTTGACGCTCGGCTTCGGAATCATGTACATGCTGGCTCATTACAGCACCTTCAGCATGGCGAACATGGTGAGCTTCAGCAAGGTAAATATTCCGGAGTTTTCCATGATGGCGGTGTGCATTTTCCTTTCTTCGGCCGGTATGGGCGTCGGAGAAATGATTCGACTTATTGCACGGTGTATAGGAAAGCGCGCGGGCGAGAAAGCAAAAAAGGCAGTTAAAGCCTGCGTGTGCATGCTGCTTGTGGCTGTCGTAGTCATTGGTATTTATGCATGTTATGAAAACAACGGCTGCGATAGCGCAATCGTATATAACTGGAATCTACAGGAATTTAAAGAGGCGGATCTTAAAGAAGTATATCACAGGGATTCAGGTGAAAGCTTTCACGGAGACGGTATAAGATACCACGTATTCGAATACGACGATAATGAATATACAGACGGAATGTTTGACTGGAAACCGGCTGAAGACGGCGCTTATGCAAATACAGCTGAAGGATGGCTTGACGAAATAGGCGTATCACAAGGTCAAAGGCCTGAATACGACAGGTGCACATTTTGGCGGGAAAGGAAAGACGGAAACAAAATAATCGTATTCAGAAGTGAAGCGGAGAAAAGGCTTTATGTCGCGGAATCGTTTATGTAAAATATGCCGAAGAGAGCCGTGGTAACTGACTATATGAATTGTATTTGAAATATATCAGATAATGAAGTAAAATACAGACAAGATATTCGTTGAAAGAGAAGCATGGACGATAAGAGGGCGATGCTATGTCAGGAAGTGTTTTAAAAGAAATTCTATCAAAGATATACACTGAAGTGAGACGCATCATTGACAATGGCGTTTCAGATATAATTCTGTACGGATCATATGCAAGAGGCGACTTTGATAACGAATCCGATATAGATATAGCTGTTATTGTCGATAATGACAGACTGGATTTAAAAAAATACAGGAAGGATATTGTGTCCCTTATGAGCTCTTTAAGCATGGAATACGATGTAGTAATCAGCATAACATGTATTCCACTTTCTGACTTTGCGGAATATAAGGAAGTGCTGCCTTACTATAGAAATATAGATAGCGAAGGGGTGAGGATTGTTGCTTAATGAGAAAAGCAGAACGCTCGCTTTGTACAGGTTGGAAAGAGCAAAGGAACTCATTGACGATTCACGAAAGCTTTTTGAATCAGGAAGCTACAAAAGCAGTAATAACAGAGCTTACTATGCTATTTTTTACGCCATGAGAGCAGTCCTGGCGTTAGATGAAGTGGACTTCAAAAAGCACTCCGGAGTAATCCAGTATTTTCAGAGGAACTATATTAAAACTGGAATATTTGATAAAAGTTACTCTGACATAATTATGGATTCCAGCGAAATTAGAAATTCAAGCGATTATGACGATTTCTATTTAGCTTCGAGGGAAGAGGCGATAGAACAGATTGAAGGTGCAGAAAAGTTCTATTGTGCTGTTGAGGCGTTTTTAAAACGTATTGAGTAACTTCAGAAGCAATTTCCCTCTTGCAACCGCTGCAAAACATTGCTAAAATATACGGGTAGCCTGAAAGGGCTGCCCTTTAACATATTTTGAAAAGTTAATATGAAGCGTTTGAGAAAAGAGGAGTAGGCGGAAGAACACCTTACAGAGAATAAAGTCCGTGGGCTGAGAGACTTTAAGGGAAGTTGCCGGGCGAAGGTTGCTTTTCGAGCTTCGGTTTAATAATGAGAGCTTCGGATTCTGTCCGGAGAACGAAGGTGGTACCGCGGAAATGTTTCGTCCTTTGATGTATGTCAGAGGGCTTTTTTATTGACAAAAGGTGAAAGCTGCCGGCATTGAAAGCCGGGGCCGGAAGCCAGCGAGCAGTAAAAAAAAGAGAATGAGAAAGGAAAGTATGCACATGAAAAAGGATATGGCGAAAACATACGACCCGAAGGATTTTGAGGAGCGCATTTATGAAATGTGGGAAAAGGGCGGCGCTTTCAGAGCCGATATCGACCCGGACAAAAAGCCGTTTACAATAGTTATGCCGCCTCCTAATATTACGGGACAGCTCCATATGGGACATGCCCTTGACCACACTCTTCAGGACGTACTCATCAGATGGAGAAGAATGGAGGGCTACAGCGCTCTCTGGCTTCCGGGCTCCGACCATGCAAGCATCGCAACTGAAGTAAAGGTTGCCGACAGCATCAGGGAAAACGAGGGCAAGACGAAGGAAGAGCTTGGAAGAGAGGAATTCTTAAAGCGCGCCTGGGCCTGGAAAGAGGAATACGGCGGAAGGATAACCCGTCAGTGCAGAAAGCTGGGAGATTCCTGCGACTGGAGCAGAGAACGCTTCACCATGGACGAAGGCTGCAACAAAGCCGTAAGACATTTCTTTGTGAAACTCTACGAGAAGGGACTCATCTACAGAGGAAACAGGCTCATAAACTGGTGTCCTCAGTGCGGAACATCTCTTTCGGATGCGGAAGTTGAACACGAGGACAAGAACGGACTTTACTGGTACTTCAGATATCCTGCTGCGGAAGAAGGCGGCGAGGATATGATAGTGGCAACGTCCCGTCCGGAGACTATGTTCGGAGACGTGGCCATAGCCGTTCATCCTGACGATGAAAGATACAGACATATGGTAGGAAAGAAGGTAATTCTTCCACTGGTAGGACGGGAGATTCCTGTCATAGCTGACCCTTATCCTGACCCTGAAAAGGGAACCGGCGCGGTAAAGATTACCCCGGCTCACGACCCTAACGACTTTGAGGTAGGACAGAGGGCAGGACTTGAAAACCTGTGCTGCATAAACGAGGACGCCACCATGAATTCCCTTGCCGGAAAGTACGAGGGAATGGACAGATACGAATGCAGAAAGGCATGGGTAAAGGATCTGGAGGATGCAGGTTACCTGGTTAAGACCGAGGAAAAGGTAATCCCTGTGGGAGAGTGCTACAGATGCCATACGGTCATCGAGCCTATGCTTTCCGATCAGTGGTTCGTTGCCATGGAGGAGCTGGCAAAGCCTGCAATCGAGGCTGCAAAGAGCGGAAAGCTCAAGCACGTTCCTGAAAGATTTGAAAAGACGTACCTCCACTGGCTTGAGGAAATCAGGGACTGGTGCATTTCAAGACAGCTCTGGTGGGGACACAGAATCCCTGCGTATTACTGCGAGGACTGCGGCGAGCTTATCGTTTCCGAGGAAGAGCCGAAGACATGTCCTAAGTGCGGAAGCGCTCATCTCAGACAGGATGAGGACGTTCTGGATACGTGGTTCTCATCAGCCCTTTGGCCGTTCTCGACTCTGGGCTGGCCAAATGAGACGCCTGAGCTTAAATACTTCTACCCGACGGATGTTCTCGTAACGGGATACGACATTATATTCTTCTGGGTAGTAAGAATGGTGTTCTCAGCATGCGAAGCCATGGGAGAGCCTCCGTTTGAATACGTATACGTTCACGGACTGGTAAGAGATGCGGAAGGCCGCAAAATGAGCAAATCTCTCGGAAACGGAATAGATCCGCTGGAGGTTATAGACGGCTACGGCGCAGACGCTTTAAGATTCATGCTCACCACCGGAATCACGCCGGGTAACGACATGAGATTCAAGACCGACAGGCTGGAGTCGGCCAGAAACTTTGCAAACAAGCTGTGGAACGCTTCCAGATTCGTTATAATGAATCTGAAGGACGAGGACGGAAACTTCCTTCCTATGGCAAAGTGCTGCGAGACGTGCTGCGGCATGGCCTGCGCAGACGTTGACGATTACTCGGGTGTGGCTCTGAGACCTGAGGACAAGTGGATTCTTCACCAGGTTAACGAAGCCGTCGACTATTCCACGAAAGCCCTTGAACGCTTTGACCTTGCTCTTGCTGGGCAGAGGGTTTACGAGCTCATATGGAACGAGTACTGCGACTGGTATATCGAGCTGGTAAAGAAAAGACTCTGGGGAGACGATGAAGAGGACAAGAAGGTCGTAAGATTTGTTCTCGTAACGGCTCTCAAGAACATGCTGGAGCTTCTCCATCCGTTCATGCCGTTTATCACTGAGGAAATCTGGAGCTTCCTGCCTCATTCCTCCTGCGAAACCGGCGCCGATGGAAACAGCTGGCTCATAAGGGCAAAGTGGCCTGTTTACGCCGAAGGAAGAAACTTTGCGGAGGATGCAGAGACAGTGGAGACCGCCATGGAGGCAATCCGCGCCATAAGAAACATAAGGGCGGAGGCAGAGGCTGCGCCGTCAAAGAAGCTTACGGCTGTAATTCTGTCTCAGGGAGAGAAGCTTTCCGAGATAGAAAAAGGCGAAAGATATATAAGAGACCTTGCTAATATAACCGAGATAAAGTTTACCGATTCCAAGACCGACGTTCCTGAAGAGGTAATGAGCGCCGTAATCGAGGGAATTGAAATATATATTCCTCTTGACGAGCTTGTTGACTTTGAGGCGGAATACGAGAGACTTCAGAAGGAAAAGACCAGACTTGAAGGAGAGGTTAAGAGGGTTAAGGGCAAGCTTTCCAATGAAGGCTTCGTCTCAAAGGCTCCGGAAAAGGTAGTAAACGAGGAAAGAGAAAAGCAGGCCAAGTACGAGGATATGCTCGAAAAGGTTAACGAGAGACTTGCCTCCGTGGCTGCAAAAGTAGGAAAATAGCATTATGAAACACTGCCCGCTTTAAAAGGCGGGCTTCGTGTTTAGACGGGAAGAGATATGGGAAATACAAAGGCTGAAAACATAATACACTCCATGGATAAGTTCAGGGATCCGGAGAATCTTTCGAGAATGAGAAGGCTCATGGAGAAGCTGGGAAATCCCCAAGATAATCTCAGGTTCGTTCACATTGCGGGAACTAACGGGAAAGGGTCAGTTTCCAGGTTCATATACGAGATTCTGGAAGCTTCGGGATATAAAACCGGTATTTTCACGTCCCCCTACATAGAGAGATTCAACGAGAGAATTGAAGTTGACCATAATCTTATTTCCGACTCTGACCTTAACAGGCTGACAGATAAGGTCATGAAGGCGGCCGAAGTTCTGGGAAGAGAGCTTGAAGAAGCCGGAAAGCTTGAACCGGGGGAAACTCCGGTGACGGAGTTTGACATGATTACGGCTGCGGCCTTTCTCTACTTCAATGAGATAAAGGCTAATCCGGTGGTTCTTGAAGTGGGGCTTGGAGGACGGGGAGATTCCACCAACGTCATAAGAAACCCACTTGCCTGCGTAATCACTACTATCGGAATGGACCATACGGACAGACTGGGAAATACCCTGGGAGAAATCGCCGGAGAAAAGTCGGGAATCATAAAGGCGGGTTGTACCGTCATTTCCGCGGTTACCGGAGAAGAGGCAAAATCCGTAATCATGGATAAAGCTTTGGAGCTGAGCGCTGAGTTTATCGACGTGTCTGAAATAAAGACGCAGATTACGGAAAGGTCGTTAGCCGGAACAGAATTTACCGTTTCCGGCGGCAAAAGCTACAGAATCAGAATGGCAGGAGACCATCAGGTCAGAAATGCCCTTACGGCACTTTCCGCCGTGGAAGCGATGAACCGGACGGGAGCCGTTAAAGCAGATGAAGCTGCCGTAAGAAAAGGTCTTGCCGCGGCGGTTCAGCCGGGAAGGATGGAGGTAATAAGAAGAGAAGGACCCGTAATCGTCCTGGACGGCGCCCATAACCCGGAAGGGGCGGAGGCTCTTGCAAAAGCCTGCGGCGAACTCTTTGGGGGAAAGCGGGCGCTCATAGTTACGGCCATGATGAAGGACAAGGACATAGACGGTATACTTTCGGCTTTTGCAAGAGCGGCGGACGGGTTTATATTCACGAGGACCGAAGACCCGCGGTCGGAAGAGCCCGTGACGCTGGCGGAAAGAGCGGCAGCCTTTGGCGCCGGGGGAGAGACGGCAGGCAGCGCCGAGGAGGCTGTAAATAAAGCGTTGGAAGCCGCAGACTTTGATGTTATAATATTTGCAGGTTCACTTTACCTTATAGGAGAGGTGAGACATATTTTGCGAGAAAAGGGATTTTTGGAGGAAGAACGATGAAGAAAGTTATACTTTTCTATAATCCGAACTCGGGAAGCGGTGTTTTCAAATCAAACCTGGACACCATTATAGAAAGATACCAGAAAGCCGGATACGTTGTCGTTCCCATAAGGGCGGCCCACGGTACCATGATTAACGAATATCTTGCCGGTCTCGATAAATCCACGTATAAGGACGAGTACAGGCAGATTCTGGCGGCAGGCGGCGACGGAACCATAAATATCTGCGTCAACGCCATGATAAAGAACAGCATTGACCTTCCCATTGCAATCTTTCCTGCGGGAACGGCCAACGATTTCGCGTATTACTTCGGCATACCCGACGATATAAACGGAATGATAGACGTTGCCCTCGGTGAGAATCTCATGTATGCGGATGTGGGCAAGGTAAACAACCGCCACTTTATAAACGTTGCGGCCATGGGTCAGGTGGTGGGCGTGAGCCAGAAGACTGATCCTACTCTGAAGAACACCATAGGCGTTCTTGCCTACTACCTTAAGGGAATGTCCGAAATTCCGAACCTTAAGCCGAAGAAGGTCATACTTACGACGCCGGAGGACGTATACCGGGAAAAGATGTACTTCATGGTCGTTATGAACGGAAAATCGGCGGGCGGATTTAAGAAGATATCGCCGGATTCCGAGATAAACGACGGATTTCTCGATGTTATGCTATTCCGCAGCATGTCGGTCTTTGAGATGCCTAAGGTATTCATGAAGCTTCTCAAGGGAAAGCACTACTCCAGCAACAAAGTTCTCCACTTCCAGACAAGCAGGCTGAGGGTGGAGTCTTTAGACGGGCAGCTTCCGACGGATATAGACGGAGAGCACGGTGAGAAATTCCCTCTGGAGTTTTCGGTTCTTCACAACAGACTCAGGATATATATTCCCGGCGACGGTATGGAGGAATAGTTTATGAGCGCAGCGGATGTAAAAATAAGAGATATAGGCGGAGGTCTCACTCTTTATGCGACCGACGAATACGACAGGCTGGTGGAGTTTTTCGTGAAAAATCAGCTTGAGTTTGACGGCGATGAAGAGGTGGATACTGATATAGTCAGATGCTATAAGGTTACGGACACCGGGGACAGACTGATCGGCGGGGCCGTGCTGGCTCTGAGAGAAGGCAAGTTCATCATAGACGGCATTGCCGTGGATTCCGCATACAGGAAGGAAAAAATAGGGGAGAAGATGCTCGAACAGGTTCTCTCCGAGGTTCGCTCACGGGGCGGACAAAGTCTGTACCTGGTGGCCAGGGCTCCGGGATTTTTCCGCAAAAACGGCTTCAGCGCCATTGACCCTGACAGCGCGCCTAACTTCTTTGAGTGCAAATACTGTCCTCAGTACATGGTCAGCTGTCATCCCGAGGTTATGAAGTACGAGTTTTCACGTTAGTTTTTCAGCAAGGCGAAAATATGAATTACGAGAAGATACTTCAGGGTATTCTGGACATAGGCGAAGAGATGATAGTCTGCGGTGCAGAGGTCAGCAGGGTGGAGGACAGCATCAGGAGAATGTGCATGGCCTACGGAGCCAACAAAGACAGGATAAACGTCTTTATTATCACCTCCAACATTCAGGTCACCATAGCCGCGCCCGACGGACATATAATCACTCAGATACGCCAGATAATAAGATACGACGTGAACTTCGACAGGCTGGACTACCTCAACGATCTTTCAAGATACGTCTGCGAACATACACCGGATCACATAAAGATTCAGGAGCTTCTGCGAAAGGTAATGGAAAGACCCACTCCGGGCAGAGCGTTGAAGCTTCTCGGATCCGTTCTCGTTGCGGCAGCCTTTGCCGTTTTCTTCGGAGGAAGCCTCAGAGACGGAATATCCGCCGGGATAATGGGCATCGTCATAGTCTTTATGGAAGACGTTATGCAAAAGCGTGAGACGAACCAGATAGTATATAACTTTATCGTTTCGGTTGTTGCGGGAATTACCGCCATTCTCACCGTAACCCTCGGACTCGGAGAAAACGAAAATCTCATAATGATGGGAGGCATCATGCTTCTGATTCCGGGAATCGCCATGACTAACGCCGTTCGCGATATGCTTATCGGCGACATTGCAACGGGAATGCTCAGGTTGACTAACGCGGTTCTCACGGCCGCAGCAATCGCCTGCGGATTCGCCCTTTCCATCATACTGTTAGGAGGTGTTCTGTAGTGGAATATATAATCGTACAGCTCGCCACCGCATTTATAGGATCGTTAGGATTTGCGATTATACTGAAGATAAAGGGTAAACAGATTGTCTATGCGGGAATAGGAGGAGTCCTTTCCTGGGGTGTGTATCTCTGGGCTTACGCTCAGCTTGAAGGATATTTTGCCGCCAATTTCATAGCGGCCCTTTTCGTTGCCGTATATGCGGAAATAATGGCGAGGGTCAACAGGGCCCCGGCTACCATATTTCTCACGGCTGCAGCAATTCCGCTGATTCCGGGACGGAACCTGTACAATACGATGTACGGAATAGTATCGGAGGACAGCGCCTTTGCCTGGGAGAACGCGACTACCGCCATAGTCATTTCTCTCGCAATTTCCTTCGGCTTCGTATTCGTTGCGGTTGTTAATAAATACCTGAACAGGCTTAAGGCCTTTAGAAAGGGATAATAGGGATTATGATTAAATTTCTTTTTAAACTCATACTTAAAATACTGCTGTTTATCATAGCAGTAGGAATAATAGTAAGTATTCCTGTGGTTGTAAAGGGATACAACATGTACACGGACGCGCTGGAGCAGGTGCCTTTAGAGGACAAAGTCAGCGAAATAAAGTCTAAACCGGACTACATTTCACTTACCGACCTTCCTTCCGAGTTCACCTACGCTCTCCTTGAATCGGAGGACAGCAGATTTTACGAACACAGCGGCGTGGATATCGTTTCTATAGGAAGGGCGATATGGATTGACATAAAGACTATGTCCTTTGCGGAAGGGGGCAGCACCATAACCCAGCAGCTTGCGAAGAACATGTATTTCGAATTCGATAAGAAGCTTTCGAGAAAGGTTGCCGACGCCCTCATGGCCCGCGAAATAGAGAAACACTATGAAAAAAATGAAATTCTGGAGCTTTATATAAATTCCATATACTTCGGCGAAGGCTGTTACGGAATAAGCGCCGCATCGCGGTATTACTACGGAGTAGCTCCTTCTGACCTGACTCAGGAACAGCAGGCCGCCCTTATTAAGACTATTAAGGCACCCAGCGTATATAATCCGGCGGTGAGCGGGTAGAAAATTAAAGAGATGCGTGCTGACGACTCTAAAGCGTCAGTATGCATCTCTTTTTTAACATCGAACACCTGCAATCAGTGATGAAAAATCATCGCAAGATTAAACTGTTATTCTTCATCTTCTTCAGGAACTGCGCATTTTGTCACGATCGCCATAGCGACACGGTGTCCTTCGACTCTGGTGACTTCTATGTGAAGGCCGCGGTCCTCGCAGGTGAAGGTTTCGCCGTCCTCAGGAATTCTTCCGGTTATGCCGCATACGAATCCGTTGAAGGTGTCGTAATCGTCGGTAGGAAGCTCCATAGCCAGCATTTCTTCAATGTCTTCGAGCTCGGCATCTCCTGCAATTCTGAATTTATCGTCTGAGATCTGAACTATCTTTTCAGGTTCCTCTTCCTCTTCAGGGTCGTAAAGGTTTCCCACAAGCTCCTCGATGAGGTCGTGAATGGTGATTATTCCAGACATTCCGCCGTACTCGTCGAGAAGAACGGCAAAGTGCTTTCTCTCTGTCTGCATTATCTGGAACAGCTTTCCGGCCTTCATATCTTCAGGAATGTAGAATACCGGCTTAAGTCCAGACAGCAGAAGGGATTTAATCTCATTAGGGCCTGCCTGAGCGTCTTTTCTTACAAGGGCGAAATAATCGCGGGTATCTAAAATACCGATTATGTCGTCCTTGTTCTCCCTGTAGACAGGGTAGAGGGTGTGTTTTGAATCCCAGATTTCCTCCTCCCAGTCGGAGAGAGGATCTTCTTCATCAAAGGCGATAACGTCCCGCCTGTGAACACAGATCTGTTCTGCCGATGTGTCGTCGAAGTCCAGCACGTTCTGAATTATCTCGTCTTCGTGCTCGTCGATTACGCCCTGAGTTCTTCCTTCCGCAATCATCATTCTGATTTCTTCCTCGGAAACCTTTTCGTCGTCTTCGTCAGGCTTCATTCTGAGAAGCTTCAGTATGAAGTTGGTGGATACGGTGAGAAGAGCAACGAGAGGCCTGAAAATTTTGGATGTGGCGTAGAGCATTCCGGCCATTCCGAGACCGAGAGCCTCGGACTTTTTCATAGCTATTCTCTTAGGAACCAGTTCGCCGAATACAAGGTTGAAGTAGGCGAGAACCACGGTGATTACGATAAGCATCACTATAGAGAGCACATCTTCGGGAACGGGCACTCCGGACTTTATGAGGGATTCGGTTACAGGTTCGGCCAGCTTGTCTGCGGCGAAGGCACTGCTCAAAAATCCCGACAGAGTGATCGCTACCTGGATGGTCGCCAGAAACCTTGCAGGCTGTTCGGTCAGCTTTGCCAGCTTTCTGGCTCTCTTGTTGCCTGAATCGGCCATGGTGCGAAGTTTCGTATCGTTGATGGAAATAACGGCAATTTCAGCGCTTGCAAATACTGCGTTTAAAAAGGTCAGCACTATTAGTAATAATATGGATACCAGCATTTTTTTGTCCTTTCTTTCTAAGTCATAAACTATAAAAACACTTGAATTTCACGCATAAAAAGGCATAGCCACAGAGGACATTCCCTCAGGACTATGCCTTAAATATTCATATATTCATGCATGATTCAAAAGTATCCCATAAAGTTATCTTGCTAGACCCGGGATGATCGTCCATGCGTTCTTCACTTCCTTTCTCTGCAGAAAAGATACCATAGAGTGAAGGCTTTGTCAATACGCAAGGATTATGAGCGGGTATAATGCGGATTATATGTACAAACATGGTCAGATTATGATATAATATAACGAAATATGTCCAATTGTAACTTCAGCTTCTAAGGAGGATAAAAATGTTCGACAGAAACGGAAAAGACGACAGCGCATACAACGTTAAGAATATAGAGTTCATCTCTGAGAGCTCTCCCGCAGTGGGAGAGATGATAAGAAAGGAATACGAGAGACAGAAGAACAACATCGAGCTTATCGCTTCCGAAAACTACTGTTCAGAAGCGGTTCTCGCCGCATGCGGAAGCTGTCTTTCGTGGAAATATGCCGAAGGGTACCCTTACGACAGAAAAACGGGAAATAAGGGAAGATATTACGGCGGCACCAGGTTCGTGGACGAGCTGGAGGAATACTGCTGCGATAAGTGGAGAGAAGTCTTCGGGACGGACTATCACGTAAACGTGCAGCCTCACAGCGGATCACAGGCCAATTTTGCGGCATATAAGGCGATTATAGAGCCCGGCGATACGGTTCTTGCCATGTCCCTCGATAACGGCGGACACCTGACTCACGGTTCTTCCGTCAACTTCAGCGGCAAGCTCTACAATATCGTATTCTACGATGTTGACGAAAACGGCTTCATCGACATGGCCGACGTGAGAGGAAAAGCTCTTAAATATAATCCGAAAGTTATCGTTGCAGGCGCGTCCGCTTATGCAAGAATCATAGATTTTAAAGCTTTTGCTGAAATCGCAGAGGAAGCCGGCGCATATCTGATGGTGGATATGGCTCACATTGCCGGCCTCGTTGCAGGAGGAGTTCATCCTTCGCCGTTCGGATACGCAGACATAATCACTACCACCACTCATAAGACACTGAGAGGCCCGAGAGGCGGTCTCATCTTCTGCAGGCCGGAGCTTGCGAAGAAAGTGGACAGCGCGGTATTTCCGTACGCTCAGGGCGGACCTTTGGAGCACGTAATCGCAGGTAAGGCCGTTTGCGCGGAAGAAGCGCTCTCACCTGAGTTTAAGGTATATGCCGAGCAGGTCGTAAAGAACTGCAAGGCATTTGCCGACGAGTTTATAAAGCTTGGATATAAGATTGTGACGGGAGGAACCGATAACCACGTGTTCCTCATAGACCTTTCCGATATGCCGTTTTCAGGAAAGGACCTTCAGGAAAGACTGGACGAGGAGGGAATTACCCTTAACAAAAACTGCGTTCCGGGGGATAAGAGAGGTCCTAAGGAGACGGCCGGCGTCAGAGTTGGAACTGCCCCGATGACAACGAGAGGATATAAAGAGGACGACTTCAGAGAAGTTGCGAGAAAGATAGACGGCGTAATTAATGCCATGGTGAAAGAGGAGAAATAGATTGAAGATTATACTTGACGGAATGGGCGGAGACAACGCGCCTGGAGCCATAGTGGAAGGCGCTGTAAACGCCGTAAAGGAAAACAGCGAAATAGAGATAAGCCTTGTGGGAAAGGAGGACCTTCTCGCTTCCGAAATAGAAAAGGCAGGGTATACCGGAGACAGAATCTCCGTTACCGGAGCGGAAGAGGTAATCACCAACGACGAGGCGCCGGTAAAGGCAGTAAGGTCCAAGAAGGATTCTTCTCTTGTAAAGGGACTGAGAATGGTGAAGGAAGGGGAAGGCGACGTGTTCCTCTCCGCCGGAAGTACCGGAGCTCTCCTTGCCGGAGGACTTCTGATCCTCGGAAGAGTAAAGGGCATAGACAGGCCGACCCTCGCCGCCGTGTATCCCGTTATAGGAAAACAGCCGTCACTATTGACGGACACCGGGGCCAACGCCGAGTGCAAGCCTAACAACCTTTTAGAGTTCGGAATCATGGGCAGCATATACATGGAGAAGGTTATCGGAAGAGCCAATCCTACCGTCGGGCTTGTGAACAACGGAACCGAGGAAGGAAAGGGTACGTCTCTGACAAAGGCTGCATATGAGATGCTTTCAAGAAGCCACCTGAACTTCATAGGGAATGTGGAGGCAAGAGAAGTTCCCGACGGAGCATGTGACGTAATAGTTACGGACGGCTTTACGGGAAATGCCATAATAAAGCTCACCGAAGGTATGGGACTTATGGTTCTCAGGGAGATGAAGAGAAGGTTTACCGCGACCGCCAAAGCGAAGATGGGGGCCATGCTCTTAAAAGATCAGCTTATGGGAATAAAGAAGGAGTTCAACTACGCCGAGTACGGCGGAGCTCCTATACTGGGCGTGAAAGGCGGACTCCTTAAAATGCACGGATCTTCTGACGCTCTTGCCGTCAAGCAGACAATTTTGAAGGCGGTTCCGTATGTGGAGCAGAGAGTGGTTGAAACCATAGAGAATTCAGTTCTCGAAATCGAGGAGATACTTGTAAGTGAACAGTGAAGAATTTCAGCAGATAATTAAATACAGGTTCAGAGACGGGAGCCTTCTGGAGCAGGCTCTTACTCACAGCTCCTTTTGCAGGGAAAACTGCCGCGCCGCAGATAAATGCGGCGCTTATGGTGTTTTTGCAGAGAACAGAAAAAACAACGAAAGGCTGGAGTTCCTGGGCGATGCGCTCTTTGATGCGGTAATAAGCGACGTTTTATATAACAGAGTTGCCGACGTAGATGAAGGACAGCTGACAAGACTGAGAGCTCTTATAGTGTGCGAGAATTCCCTTGCAGAAACGGCAAAACGCCTGGAACTTGGCAGGTTTTTAAATCTGGGAAAGGGAGAGGAAAGATCTGGAGGGAGAAGGCGCGCTTCAATTCTTGCCGACGCCATGGAGGCCATAATAGGCGCCATGTACATAGACGGAGGATTTTCCGCCGTTCAGGAATTCATAAGGAGAGAATTCAAAAAGACCATAGACGACGCAGTGGAAGGGAGACTCTTCTACGACTATAAGACGAGAATACAGGAAGTGCTTCAGAAGCACGGAAGCGCGGATATAAACTACGTACTGGATAAAACGAGCGGGCCGGATCACGATAAGACTTTTTATGTAAGCCTTATAGCGGACGGAAAGCTTTTGGGAAAGGGAAAGGGAAAGAGCAAAAAAGAGGCGGAGCAGCACGCCGCCAGAGACGCTGTAACAGGAGGAAAGAAGCAGGATGTACTTTAAGAGACTGGAAATGCACGGGTTTAAATCCTTTGCCGATCCGGTAGTGATAGAATTCCACGAGGGTGTCACATGTGTGGTGGGCCCCAACGGGAGCGGAAAGAGTAACATAAGCGATGCCATCAGATGGGTGCTGGGAGAACAGAGCCCCAAGGCTTTGCGCGGCGGAAAGATGGAAGAGGTAATCTTCGCCGGAACGGCCAGCAGAAGATCTCGCGGCATGGCAGAGGTCACTCTTGTAATAGACAATTCGGCGGGAATCCTCGATATAGATTACAACGAGGTGGCTATAACCAGACGTATGTACCGTTCAGGCGAAAGCGAATACCTGATAAATAACAACCAGTGCAGGCTCAGAGACATCAGAGAGCTCATCATGGATACCGGCATCGGAGTGGACGGATATTCCATAATCGGTCAGGGAAAGATTTCCGACATTGTGAGCAATAAGCCGGAAAGCCGCAGGGAGATATTCGAAGAGGCCGCCGGAGTTGTCATGTACAAAAGCCGAAAGGCCGAAGCCGAGAGAAAGCTGGAGACTTCGTCTGTAAATCTTGACAGGGTAAACGACATCATAGGTGAAATCGAGGACAGAATAGACGGACTCAGGGAGGACAGCGAAAAGGCTTCTGAATACCTCGAGCTCAGGGACAGGTATGAGGAGCTTGAGATAAACATATCCTTAAGGACCATCGACAGCCTTACGGAGAAAAACGACGAGTACAGAAGAGATATCGAAAATCTTGCGGCTTCAGCGGAAAAGCTTTCCGAAGGCAAAAGGGAATCCGACGAATCCTTTGCAAAGCTCGAAGCTGAAAACGGAGCTCTCGAGGAAAGCGAAAGACAGCTGAGAGACGAGATAATGGCTCTTACCGAAGAGATAGGAAGCATAGAGAACGCAGGGAAGCTTTCGGAGCAGAGGCTTCAGACTATAGCAAGGGACAGAGAACGGCTTTCAGATGAAGTCGCAGCGCTGAAGGAAAAGCTTCAGATTGAGGAAAAAAACCTTGAAAATATAAGAGACTCTCACGCAGAGCGTACAAAGGACGCAGAGAGCGCGGAAGCACTTTACACCTCTCTCAGAGAGAAACACCTTCAGCTTATAGGAAAGGCAGAAGAAATAAGAAGCGCCGCAGCGGGAGGAAACGACCGCATATTCTCGCTTCACGCGTCTCTGTCGGAAAAAGAGGGCGAGATAAAGTCCATGGCCGGACTTCTGGAAGGGCTTGAGAGAAGGCGGGAAAGCCTGACTGCGGATAACGCCGGAGCGGAAAAGAACCTCAGCTATCTCAGAGAACAGCTTTCCGAAGCCGGATTTGCCGCAAAGTCAGCAGAAGAGAAGATTTCAGAGCTTGAAAAGGAAATCGCCGCAAGCGAGGGCAGAAAAGCCGAATCCGAAAAGGAGCTGAAATCTCTCAACACGGAGAGTTCTGAACTAAAGATAGAGCTTGGAAGACTTATTTCCAGAAAACGGACCATAGAGGAGATGGAAGCCAACTTTGAAGGCTATAACATGGCCGTAAAGACCGTGATGAAATCATCCCTTAAGGGCATATACGGAACGGCCGCATCCCTTATGGAGGTGCCTGAAGGACTTGAAATTGCAGTAGAAACAGCCATGGGAGCGTCCATGCAGAATATCGTC
>DXHZ01000049.1 GCA_019113145.1 Candidatus Avanaerovorax faecigallinarum | reverse complement strand
GTTTTACGACGCTGTTTCATCACCTTCGTGGGATGTGGATGCGTGGGAGTACGGGGCAGCCTTAGCCGATGCAGACTCAGCCCTGCGCCCGGTGGTTTTTTCAACGTGGCACAGCGAGCTGGAAAGTACAGTCAAGTGGATGAGCTCTTTCGGAGAAGACTCGGGATACAGGCGGGGAGCCAGGCTTCCGGAGGATTCTGCAATATGCGCGTATGCAGGGCTTGAGACGCTGATTTCGGTGGAAAATCCCGGAGAGGACCTCATGACGCCTTTGTTTCAGGGATGCAATGCCGACGGATCCCTTAACCTGCTTCTGAATGAAGAGTCCCGGAGAAAGTTTTATGCGGATGAAGAGACGCCGGGATTTGAGATAGTTATGGGAGAAAGAGATGCGTCTTTTGCAGGACAGCTCGCGGCATTTATTCAGATTTCAGAAGGAATAGCAGATTTTTTCAGAGGAGAAAAAGGTGATAATAAATAAAATATCGGATTCAGATACAGTAAGGAAGTATGCCGAAACCCATGATATTCTTCCGGCTGTGACGGGAGACATGGCTCAGCTGGTCGGAGCTGAAGTCTGCAGAACAGATGAAGCCGGGGGGCTTTCGCAGCTTGAACGGAATATGACAAAGAGTGCAGCTTTTTTCACTCCGGACGGCGTCCTTTTTGCTGCGGGCAGAAGTGAGTACGAAGCCGGCATAGCGGCCGCAGTAGTGGAAAAATGCATGAGAGCAGCCGTTGAAGCCGAGGCTCTCGGAGGCGCAGTTCCTCTGAACCGTGCAGATGCGGAAAAGCTGAGGGCCGATTACATAGTGAATTATTCGGCGGCGGAGAATTCCTTCAGGCAGGAATCTGAAAGAGAGCTGAGACTCAGAGACGAACTGGTGGAATACGGAAGAAAGGTACTTGAGGCCGGTCTTGTCCGCGGAACATGGGGCAATCTCTCGGCACGTCTGGATGAGAGATACATGCTCGCTACCCCGTCCGGAATGGATTATATGAGAATTACTCCGGAGCATATCGTTAAAGTGGAAATTGAAACACTGAAGTATGAAGGGCCTTTTAAACCCACGTCGGAAAGCCCCCTACATGCGGCCATATATATGGGACGCCCTGATGCGGGAGCGGTTATTCACACTCATTCGGATTACTGTACGGCTTTTGCGGTGGCGAGAAAACCTCTGAAAACGGAGGACCCTGAACTTAAGGCGATAATTGGAGCGATTGCGGAAGCGGGCGGACCTGGCCTTCCTGGCTCAAAGGAGCTCACTGAAAACACGGTCAGAGCGCTTGGAAATAATGCGGGATGCATAATGGCAAACCATGGCATGCTGGCCTGTGGAAAAGATATGGAGCAGGCATTCAGACGATGCGTTGCGATGGAAGAAGCCGCAAAAAGAGAGATTGAAAGAATATAGGAAAACCCCTGCCGGCTGCCCGGCGGGGGTTTTGGTTAACTCTCTATCTTTCGTAAACTGTCTTTCCGGCAAGTATCGTCATATCGACTTTGATGTCCTTTATGTGGTCAGGGTAAGCGGAATAAATATCTTCACTGAGCACCACGAAATCGGCGTTTTTTCCGGGTTCAACGGTTCCGTTCACGTCCTCCGAATATGAACCGTAAGCCGGGTATTTTGTGAAGAGGCGTACAGCTTCGGCAACAGACAGCCTTTCTTCTGGAATCCAGCCATCTTCAGGTTTGCCGCTCATATTCTTTCGGGTGACTGCGAAATAGATGTTCTCCAGTATATCGAAGCTGACTACGGGAGCGTCCGAGCCGCCCATGGTTCTGATGCCAAGGTCAAGCATGGATTTCCACGCATAGACCCCGTCCATACGTTCTTTACCGATTCTTTCCTCGACAATATCCATATCCAGATCGACGAATACGGGCTGAATGTATGCGAGAACGTTATTCTTAGCCATTCTCTCAAGGATCCGCCTGTTGGTAATCTGACAGTGGACTATACCGTGACGGTTTTTCGGATTATCCGCCCGCGACGGAGATTTTTCAATGGCTTCGAGAACCATGTCCATAGCCCTGTCACCGATGCAGTGAACCGCCATCTGCATGTGATTTTCATCGCAGAATCTTACGATTTCATCCAGTTCATCCTGAGGATATATGGAGATTCCGAGGTTGTCATCAGAGCCTTCGTAAGGCTCGTTCAGGGCAGCCGTTCTTGCGCCGAGAGCCCCGTCGTGAAGAAGCTTTACGGGACCTACGGTGAAAAATTTTCCGCAGTCGCCGGTCCGGTAGCCTTCGCCTACGAAGGTCTTAAGATCCTCGAATCTTTCAAACAGACACTGCTCATAGATTCTCAGGTTCATCTCATCTTTTGCATCCAGAGATTTATAGGCGTTCATGATTCTGCGCCAGTCTTTTCCCGGAAGGGAAGCCAGGTCGTCGGACTGAATTCCGGTGATTCCGGCTTTGTTCAAATCGGCAATGCTGTATTTGATGAGGTATTCTATCTCTTCTGCAGGAGGAGCGTCCAGAACCGAATAGTAGAACTGAACGGCGTTTTCTTTAAGGAGACCCGTCTCCTCGTCTACATCCCTTTCAATCTCCGGGTATTCCCTGATTTTTTTAAGTTTTTCAAGGCCGCAGGTGTTGGTTACGGCTACGTGGCCGCAGACTCTCACCATTATTATGGGAATGTCATCTGCCAGAGCGTCAAGGTCTGCTCTTGTCGGATAAACAGGCCTGTCAAAATGCTCCTCGTTCCAGCCTCTGCAGAACAGCCAGCTCAGAGGTCTTTTCTCGCGCCGGTCGAGGCGGGCCTTTGCTGCGGCATACGTATCCTCTACGCTTTTGCAGTCAAAGAGCTTTACCGAGTTTGCCACGAATGCGTAGTGCAGCATGTGAAGGTGGGAGTCTACGAATCCCGGAAGGAGAAGGCGTCCCTTGAGATCAACCCGCTCCTTTGCGTCAAGCTCCGCCGCCTCTTTGTCAGTTCCGACAAAGACGATTTTGCCGTCCTCGATGCCGACGGCTTCGCAGAAGCTGTCCGATTCATCCAAAGTGCTTATCTTACCGTTGTAAAAAATTCTGTCCATGAGTTAACTTCCTATTTGTTTCCGTTTCTTTTTACAGCTTCTTCGTAGAAGAGAGCAGTGTTTTCGTTCAGCTTACCTTCGCCGAGGTATCTTGCCCTGTAATCCTTAAGCAGCGTGATAAAGGTTCCGCTCAGGAGGAACAGGGTGATTATGTTGAAGAAGGTAGGGAATACAGTTGTAAAGTCTGCAATTACCCACAGCTGAGAAGGGGTGCCGTTTCCATAAACAGTAAGCAGTGTTACCAGGAAACCCCAGAGCGGTGTTCCAATGATAAAGATCTTGGATGCGATGTTGTTAACCTTCTGATTGCCGCCCAGCCAGTGATCCAGTATGACCTGGTAGTAGGTAAACCATCCGGTGGAAGTGGTCAGACCGAAGAGGAAAATACTCAGTGCGACCATGATTCTCGCTGCGGAGCCCATTACAGATTCGAATGCCGTAAGGGTGAGAGTAGCTCCTTCGAGCCCGGAATTCCAGTAACCCGTCGCAATAACTACAAGACCTGTAAGGGTACAGATGATGATGGTGTCAACGAATACCTCGAACGCACCCATCAGTCCCTGCTTCACAGGGTGATCCGTGTTGGCGGAAGCGTGTACCATAGGAGAGGTTCCCCAGCCCGCCTCATTGCTGTACACGGAACGGGCAAAGCCCAGTCTCATGGTATAGGCTACGGATGCTCCGAGGAAGCCGCCTGCTGCAGACTGCGCGGTGAAGGCTCCCTTGAAGATCATGGCGAAGGTGTTAGGAATGTTGTCCCAGTTTACTGCCAGAATGATGAGTGAGCCTATGATGTAGAACGCGCACATGACAGGTGTAACATAGGATGCGATTACGCCGACCTTCTTTATTCCTCCGATAATAACGAGATAAATTCCGAGAACATAGACGATGGAAGGAATAATGTAAGGGATGTCGAAGGTTCCTCCTATGGCTTCGGATACGGTGTAGTTCTGGAGGGTGATGAACCAGGTCATGAAGATGCAGAGTCCGAAGATTACTGCGAATATCTTCCAGAACTTATATCCCTTTTCTTTTCCGAGGCCGTTCTGCATGTAGTATGTAGGGCCTCCGCGGAATGTTCCGTCAGGCTGCTTTTCTCTGTAGTATACGGCGAGGGTAACTTCGGCCATTTTTATTATCATTCCCATGAGGGCGGCTACCCACAGCCAGAAGAGCGCTCCCGGACCACCAGTCGCAATAGCCGTGGCAACACCGCTCATGTTGCTGACGCCTACGGTTCCTCCGATAGCGACTGAAATAGCCTGGAAAGGAGTAAGAGCTTTCTTTTCGTCTCCCTCTCCGCCGCCGGATCTGCGGTCCTTGCTGAACAGGCTTTTGATGATGTGTCCGAAGTGACGGAACTGAAAGAATCCGGACCTTAAGGTCAGATAGATACCGGTTACCAGCGTTACTGCGATAAGCGGCGTTCCCCACAGAAAATTAGTGAGGTTTTCAAACAGTGCAAACATAATATTTTCCATTCCTTTCTCTTTTGACTGCCGGCTCTCTCCATCCGGCAGCCGATTCCGGATTCAGATAAAGCAAAAGCTATGCCACGAGACAAAAGACGCAGTTTTAGCGTTTTTTATGGTGCAGCCAGGGAGCCTTATGGGATAAAAACAGGATATAGGTTGAAAAAATGGGCTAAAGACCCTATAATTATATCCTAATAAACATGCAAGGAGAGCATCACAGAGGTTTAGGAGAAATTATGAAAACTATCTATCTTGTATTCAATAACAGAGAGAAGTCAGAGGTGTCCGAATCGCTGCTGGAGGATTTGAAGCTTGTATACGGCGGGCTTGTACGGATAAAGCTGTGTTTTCTAAGCGAGATTGTCAGAGGCTCCATAGATGACGGAGATGTATTTGTAGTTCTTTATGAGGACAGAGTACACGCCATGAGGGAATACATATCGTCTCTGGACAGGGTAATAGCAATGACAAGGACTATCAGAAGGGAGTTCCTCCCAGAAATATTCGTAATTCCCGACGGCACCGAAGTTCTGGTTGTAAACGATACGGACGAAAGCACCCTCCAGACCATTAACAACCTTTATGCCCTGGGACTCAACAATCTGAATCTTATACCGCTTCTCAGCACATCGGATGCCGCAGATTTTGAAAACATAAGATATTCCATAACCCCTGACGAGACAGAATTAGTTCCGGACTATATAGAGCATATAATAAATATAGGCAACAGATGCATATCCGTGGAGACTATAATGGATATAACCAATATGCTGGGACTTAATACGCCGCAGGTCACGCGAAACATAATAAGGTACAGCGAGATTGCGGCTGAGATAAATGAGGGAAGAAACAGAGCCTACGCGCGGGAGAGACTTAAAAGCGAAATTTTCAACTCGGTTTTCAGCGATGCAAAAAGAGCTATATTCATAACAGACAATGATAACAAGGTGGTGTATGTGAATCGGAGGGCAAAGGAGAGATTCTTTCCCTATGAGGGCAGAAGACGTGACGCCACTTGGCTGTTTAACGGCGAATACGAAAAAATGCTGGAACCGTATTCATTTAAAAATGCACTTTTTACTTTCGACGGAGTGAATTACATCGTAGAAAAAAGAGTCGTAAAAATTGTAGATCAGGTGATGGGCAGTTACTATCTCTTCGACGACGAGAGGGATATAAAAAATTCTGAGCAGGATCTCAGCAATCTGCTCATGAAAAGGGGTCTGGTGGCAAAATACACCTTCAACCAGATTATAGGAGAATCACCGATTATGGACTCTACGCTGGAACTTGCAAAGAAGGTGGCCCTTACAGATTTTACTGTTATGATTTACGGAGAAAGCGGCACAGGGAAGGAACTGCTGGCGCAATCGATGCACAATTATTCTAAGAGAAGCGATCAGCCTTTCGTAGCGATAAACTGTGCGGCCTTGCCTGAAACGCTGCTTGAATCAGAGCTGTTCGGCTATGAGAAGGGCGCTTTTACAGGAGCTCTCGGAAGGGGGAAACTGGGACTCTTTGAACAGGCCGGAAGAGGAACGGTGTTTCTCGATGAAATAGGGGATATGCCTTTAAATCTTCAGGCGAGGCTGCTGAGGGTTCTTCAGGAGAAACAGATAATGCGTCTCGGAAGCGATAAGGTCATCGACGTCGACGTCCGTATCATTGCGGCTACAAACAAAGACCTGGCAGAACAGGTGAAGACAGGAGCGTTCAGGGAAGACCTGTATTACCGCCTGTGCAATATTCCTATAACGCTGCCGCCGCTGAAGGACAGAGGACGCGATGCTCTTCTTCTGATGGAATACATGCTGGGAGAAAAGTACCATGAGCTCAGCAGTCAGGAGCTCGACCGGATCATCAATTATGCATGGCCGGGAAACGTCAGAGAGCTGAAAAATGCCGCTGACTATTTTGCAACTTTGGGAAAGCTTCCCGAAACAGTTTCAAATGGAGCTGCTGCTGAAGGAACGCCTGAAAAGCCGGATAAAAAAGGGACGGAGAAAGATATACACGACGTACATAGAGAAGTTCTGGGCATTATTTCTGAAAACACCCTGCCTTCCTCCGGAATAGGCCGGCTCTCCATACTTGCAGAACTGCGCCGCCGCAACGTATATATCAGCGATGACAGGCTCAGGCATGTACTGAAAGAGCTTGAGACATCGGGGGAAATCACAGTGGGCAGAGGGCGATGCGGCTGCAGGATTGCAGAAAATGAAGAAATATAAAAGCCCTTGAACGCCGATTTTAAGGCAATTTCAAGGGCTTTAGAAATGGAGCTCCCAGTGGGACTCGAACCCACGGCCTGCGCGTTACGAATGCGCTGCTCTACCAACTGAGCCATGGAAGCACACTTATGTAACAAGTGCAACACGTATATTTTATTATCCCGGAGAGGATTTTGCAAGAAAAATTTCTTAAGTATTTCGGCGAAGCGTCCATTTAATTCTGAAATATGGTATAATGACAAAAAGCATTCGTGAGCCGGACAGGAGGAAAACCATGAGAGAGATTAAAAGAATCGGGACAGAACGCATCGATGAATACATGGAGATTTACTTTAACTCTTATCCTGCGTATAAGACGCTGGATGACGAGTGTCGAGCGTACTACAGGGATAAGACTATCCGCGACATGGAGAGGGGCAGGGACGTGGAGTTTTTCGGATGCTTTGAAGACGGGGTTCTTGCGGCGACCATGAAAATCGTGGATTTTGAGATAAACCTTTTCGGTGAGATGAGAAAGACAAAGGGACTTATGGCTCTCGGCGTGCACCCTTTGTATAAGAAGAGAAAAATCGCCCTGGACATGGTCAACTATTTCGAGGATTACACTACGGACAGCGGATACGCCATGGCGGTGCTGCTTCCGTTCAATATGAAGTTCTATCACGATATGGGTTACGGCTACGGCTCCAGGATGGACGAGTACCGTGTGCCGACCACATCTCTGCCAAAGGCTGAAAGCCTTGACGGGCTCAGGTTCCTGGGCAGAGACGAAAAAGAGGAAGTCCTCGCATGCTTCAGGCGCTTCGTGGAGGCGGGGCATGGTCAGCTGATGAAGTTTTCCGAGGAAATCGAGGCGATGAATGCCGACGAGGTGACTAAGTATATAGGATGCTTTGACGGGGACAGGCTGGCAGGATATCTTGCCTACCGGTTCGAGAATGCAAGCGATGTGAACTATACCCTAAACCGCATCGTGGTCGACGAGATGATATACGAAAGCGGCGCGGTGCTTAAAAAGCTCCTCGGATTTCTCAGGCTGCAGTCGGACCAGGTGCAGACTGTGGTTCTCAGGACCGGGGACCCTGACTTTTACCACGTACTCGAGGACAGCGCCGATATTTCCGGCAATTACATCCCGTTCGGATACATTCAGACCAACGTTTCGGCCGTCGGCGTGATGCAGAAGATTATAGATCCGGACAGATTCCTGGAGCAGACGGCGCACAGAAAGATTCCGGCATGCAAAGGCAGCAGGCTAACAGTTGAATTCGCATATAAGTATGAGCTGGTAAATGGTATGAACTGGCTGACCATAGCGTTTGAGGACGGAGGCTGGAAGATAGACGATTCCGGAAAACGTGCCGATATCCAGATAAGCTTAAGGCTCAGAGACCTTTCCTCTATCCTGATGGGCTCTATGAGAGTGGGAAGTGCAGTGCGTCTGGGCATCGCCCAGGTGACAAAAGGTGCAGACCGCCTGGCGGAGCTGGATTCGTATCTGACCCCGGAGCAGAGACCTTTCGGAAATTCGGATTTCTAATTTTTTAATCTTTCGGTGACAAGAAAACTTGTCTAAGTATGAAAAAAGCCGGATTGCGCGACAAGAAAAGTTGTCAGGAGAGGGATGCTCATGAACAAAATCGACACTATTAAAAATTCTGATGAGCTGGAGTTTGTGATTTTCTGTATAGAAAGCATTGCGGCCGAAACAGGCAGAAGCACAGAAGATGTATATGCCATGCTTGCTGAAAAAAGTGACATTCTCGGTTCATATATTGTTCCGGAGTACGACATACTTCATACCCAGAGCAGGGAATATATCGTTGACGACATAATTGAAGTAATGAAAGAAAGGGGACTGGAGATTTGATACTTTATCATGGATCATACATAGAGGTTTCCAAACCTGATTTACTTCATTCAAGACAGACCGTTGACTTTGGTGCAGGCTTTTACACAACACCGGTTTACGAACAGGCGGAAAGATGGTGCGGGAAATTCAAACGGCGGGGAAAGAAAGGCATAGTATCGATTTATACCTTCAATGAGAAAGCTTTGGAAGATCTTAAGACTTTGACTTTCAGCAGTTACTCGGAAGAATGGCTTGATTATATCTTAAACTGCCGGAGCGGACACGATACATCGGCATACGACATAGTTACAGGCGGCGTTGCCAATGACAAAGTGTTCAACACCGTTGAGCTGTATTTTGACGGGTTGATAGATAAGAAGGAAGCGCTTAACCGGTTGCGTTACGAAAAACCTAATATGCAGATATGTTTCAGGACTCAGTCTGCTCTGGACTATCTGAAGTACGAAAGGTGTGAAGAGATATGAATGCGAATCCGATACTGCTTCAAAAAAAATACGCCCGCATAGTAGAAAAGTTCGCCGACAGGGAGGGTATATCCTTAGATGACGCATTGAAGTTTTTCTATCATTCCGAGGTATATGATCTTATGAGTAACGGGATTTCAGATATGCACTGTATGAGTGACGGATATCTGATAGAGGATATGGAAGCCGAATACAGGAAAGGGTTGTAAAAACGAAATGTCGGTATTGACATAAGCGAAACAGAGGTATAGAATATAACAGTGATATATAACAGTGTTATAAAAACGGAAAGTTCCACTCTCGACGCTATAACGGAGGCGGCTATTGTGGAATTCTCTGATAAGGGATATAAATCGGCATCACTTCGCAATATAGTAAAAAAGGCGGGAGTTACCACGGGAGCCTTTTACGGGTATTACAAAAGCAAAGAAGAATTGTTCGCCGACATAGTGGGAAAGCACTATGATTACATACTGGATAGGTTTAAAACCGCCCAGGAAGAGTTTGCGGCGATACCTGAGGAGAGGCAGCCTGAAAATTTAAGCTCCATATCAGGGCTTTGCATGTTCGACATGCTTCACTACGCATACGAACATCTGAGAGAGTTTAAACTGATCCTCCTTAAATCGGACGGGACGAGATTTTCTCACCTGATAGACGAGATGGTGGAAATAGAACTGGATGCGACGTACGCATACATGAACGTACTGAAGGGCCTGAAAAGACCGGCACCCCATATAGACGAGCATCTTGCTCATATACTTGTTACCGGAATGTTTAACGCATTCTTTGAGCTGGTGATTCACGAGATGCCGATGGATAAGGCCGAGAACTATCTCAGGGAGCTTAGAACGTTTTATACGGCGGGCTGGATGAAAATCATGGGACAATGACACGACAAGAATCTGCGGGGCGAAAGGCCTGTAGTTTTTGACTCTTAGTTAGTTATAACTAACTAAGATAATACAAAACTAATTTATTGTTGAAAAGGAGGGAAAGATGAAGAAGGAGAAAAAAAGGAACGATGTAGCCAAGATGCTGGAATACGCAGGAAACCGCAGAGGACTCACGTTTCTTGGACTGGTACTGTCTGCGGTATCTATGGTTTTAAGCATGGCGCCGTACATTCTGATATGGCTTGTAGCAAGAGAGCTTATATCCGTAGCTCCGGACTGGGAGGAAGCCGAGAATGTGACTGCGTATGGGTGGATAGCCTTCGCTTTTGCCGTGGGAGGGATACTGATTTATTTTATCGGCCTCATGTGCACTCATCTTGCGGCGTTTAGAACGGCTTCCAACATAAGAAAGCAAGGGACGGCCCGCCTGATGAAGGCGCCCCTGGGATATTTTGATTCGAATGCATCCGGTCTGATAAGAGGAAGACTTGATGCGGCGGCATCGGATACGGAGACGCTCCTTGCCCACAACCTTGCCGATGTTATAGGAACAGTGGTGATGTTCATATCCATGCTTGTACTCATGTTCGTGTTTGACTGGCGAATGGGCGCATCCTGCGTACTGGCTGCAATCATCTCGATAATAGCGATGTTTTCCATGATGGGAGGAAAAAACGCGAAAATCATGGCAGAATACCAGGGAGCTCTCGACAGGATATCGAAGGCGGGAACCGAGTACGTCAGGGGAATACCAGTGGTCAAGGTGTTTCAGCAGACGGTATACTCCTTCAGAGCATTCAAGGAAGCCATAGATGATTACAGTAAGAAGGCGGAACATTATCAGGCAGATGTGTGCAGAGTGCCTCAGTCCATAAATCTTACATTTACCGAAGGAGCGTTCGTGTTTCTTGTTCCGGCGGCGATCTTCCTTGCTCCGGGAGCGCTGGCAGGCGGGAATTTTGCGGCATTTGTAACGGACTTTGCGTTTTATGCGGTTTTTTCTGCAGTAATTTCTACGGCTCTGGCAAGGATAATGTTTGCGGCGTCAGGAATGATGCTGGCGTCTACGGCTCTTGGGCGTATCAATCAGGTAATGGAAGCACCTGAGGTTCCGGTGAGCGAAAGCCCCGAAATTCCGAAAGACAGCAGGGTGGAATTTACAGATGTCAGCTTTACCTATGACGGAGCAGATACTCCGGCGCTTTCTCACGTGACGTTTACTGCAGAACCGGGACAGACGGTGGCTCTGGTAGGACCTTCCGGAGGAGGAAAGACCACGGCGGCAAGTCTGATTCCGAGATTCTGGGATGTAACGTCGGGTTCCGTCAGAGTCGGAGGTGTTGACGTGAGAAATGTTGATCCCCACCTGCTTATGGACAGGGTGGCCTTCGTTTTTCAGAACAGCAGGCTCTTTAAAGCGAGCATTCTTGACAACGTCAGAGCGGCAAGGCCGGATGCTTCCCGGGAAGACGCCGAAAAAGCGCTTAAGGCCGCACAGTGCGGGGACATAATCGAAAAGCTGCCTGACGGCGCGGACACCGTAATAGGCGCCGGAGGAACCTACCTTTCCGGAGGTGAACAGCAGAGAGTAGCGCTGGCAAGGGCAATTTTGAAAGATGCGCCCATAGTGGTTTTAGACGAAGCTTCGGCCTTTGCTGATCCCGAAAATGAAGTTCTGATTCAAAAAGCTTTTACCACCCTGATGCGCGGGCGGACTGTGATTATGATCGCTCACCGGCTTTCCACCGTGGTAAATGCCGACAAAATTATTGTTCTGGACCGAGGACGCGTGGCAGAAGAAGGGACCCACGACGAACTGGTTGAAAAAGGCGGACTTTATGCCCGGATGTGGAATGAATATAACCGTGCGGCCCGCTGGAAAATTGTGAGTGAGAAGGAGGCGGATAAGGATGTTCGGTGAAAATCTGCGCAGAAAATATGCCCTGACAGAGCAGGGACTTAAAAACATGAAAAAAGGCGCGCTGTGGACAGTAATTGTCAATCTTACGGTTATGTGCGGCATCGGCATTCTATATCTGCTGATGACGGCCTTCATGGATACGCTTAATAATGGGACGCCCCTTCCGGGAGCGGGAATGTTCATATCTCTTACAGTTATATTTGTCATTCTGTCTCTGGTGACCCACGTGCAGCAGTACAGAACCACCTACGGCCTCGTATATAACGAAGTGAGGACTACAAGGCTGACTCTGGCCGAAAGGCTCCGCAGGCTTCCCCTGGGATACTTCGGCAAAAGAGATCTTGCAGATCTTACGGAGACCCTTATGGGCGATGTGAACAGAATGGAGCACGTATGGTCGCACGTTCTGGGTTATCTGTATGGATCTTATATTTCTACGGCTTTGATCGCCGTGTGCCTTGTATTCTACGACTGGAAACTGACAATCGCGTGCCTGTGGGGAGTTCCCGTCGCATTTATACTTCTGTTCGGAAGCAGGAAGATGACGGAGAAAGCGGCAGAGCGGACAAAAGCTGCAGCCATTAGAGTTTCTGACGGTATTCAGGAGGCTCTGGAAAACGTCAGGGAAATACGCGCGTCAAACCGGGAGGAGCTTTACCTTGAAAAATTGAATCGGAAGATAGATGATCATGAAAAGGTTATGATAAAAGGGGAGTTGAGTACCGGACTGTTTATAAACGGCGCAAGCGTAATAATGCGTCTGGGCGTTGCCACCACAATTCTGGCAGGAGCCGGAGAAATACTGTCGGGAAATATAGATTTCATGATGCTGTTTCTGTTTTTGATGGTAATAACCAGGGTGTACGCACCTTTTGACCAGAGCCTGGCTCTGATAGCCGAAATGTTCGTCTCCCAGGTATCGGCAGACCGGATAAACGAGATTTACTCCACGCCTTTGGCCGAAGGAGCAGAGCGCTTTGAACCTGAAGGCCACGATATAGTGTTCGAACACGTAAGCTTTGCGTATGATGAGAAAAAGGTGCTGGATGATGTGAGCTTCACCGCGGCAGAAGGGGAGGTTACGGCTCTGGTAGGACCGTCCGGCTCGGGAAAGAGCACCTGCGCAAAGCTTGCTGCAAGACTTTGGGACATAGACGATGGAACCATAAAGGTTGGAGGCGTTGACATATCGACGGTGGATCCTGAGGTTCTACTTGCGGACTACTCGGTGGTTTTTCAGGATGTGGTTCTCTTCGACGATACGGTAATGGAAAATATAAGGCTTGGAAAACACGGAGCTTCGGATGAAGAGGTTCTTGCGGCGGCAAAGGCTGCAAACTGCGACGAATTTGTCGAAAGACTTCCGGAAGGATATGACACTTTTATCGGGGAAAACGGCGCAAAGCTCTCCGGCGGAGAGCGGCAACGCATCTCCATAGCCAGGGCTCTGCTAAAGGACGCTCCGATTATTCTGCTTGATGAAGCAACAGCAAGCCTTGATGTTGAAAATGAGACGAAGGTTCAGGGAGCGCTGTCCAGACTTCTCAGGGGGAAAACCGTGCTGGTAATAGCTCACCGTATGCGTACGGTGGAGGCTGCGGATAAGATAATTGTGCTGAAGGAAGGCCGGGTTGCAGAGGAAGGGACTCCTGCTGATCTGATGAAGAAGGGAGGAATATTCGCACGGATGGTAGAGCTTCAGAAGCAGAGCGCAGGCTGGAAGCTGAAATAACGGTTGCCGGATGGCAAAATAAAGCTGCACGAAGGTGATGTTTCGCCGACGTGCAGCTTTTAAACTGTTACCGCATAATAATATACGCCGTGTATGCTATATATATCGCAATCATTATAAGGCCCTTGATTCTCCCAATCTTCTCTCCGAACCGGGCAAATGCGTAGATGAGAACGCATATGCCTATGAGGACGAGAGCGTCCGTGATGTTTTCACTCACCACAGGTATCGGCATCAGAGTCGATGACATACCCAGTATGAAGAGAATATTGAATATGTTGGAGCCTATGGCGTTTCCGAGAGCCAGGCCGCTTTCCCCTTTTCTGGAAGCAACGACGCTGGTTACGAGCTCAGGAAGCGATGTACCTATGGCGACTATGGTAAGTCCGATGAGAGTTTCGCTCAGGCCCAGGGATTTTGCGATGGCTGTGGCGCTGTCCACCACCACGTCTCCGCCGAAGACTACTGCGGCAAGACCGAGAGCGATGAAAAGTGCAGCCTTTGAGAGAGAAATAGGCTCAATCTCCTCCTCCACCCTGTTTTTCAAAGCCGAGCGGACCATTACGGTTATGTAGGTGATTATGCCGGCGAGAAGAATCAGACCTTCGATTCTTGAAAGCATTCCGCCGATTACCATGATGTAGAGAATCACGGTGACGAGGAAGTTTACCGGAAGGTCTCTTTTTACAATCTGGCTGTCGGCGGCAAAAGGCCTTATAAGTGCGCTGGCGCCTACAACCACCAGCGTGTTGAATATGTTGGAACCTACGATGTTGCTCACCGCAATCTCGTTGCTTCCCGCAAGGCCTGCCGAAATGCTTACTGCGGCTTCGGGAAGAGATGTGCCGATAGCAACGATGGTAAGGCCGATGATTACGGACGGAACTTTGAGATAACCCGCCAAAGCGGCGCTGCCGTCCACAAAGAAGTCGGCGCCTTTGATCAGAAGGACAAAGCCGATAATCAGAAAAATATAATCCATTAGATGCTCCCTCCGGTTAGCTGTTTTTGAAATGTCAAAACACCACGAAAAAGAATATCAGAATATAGGCCTCGTGTCAAAGGAAAATCAACGCAAAAGAGGATCAAAGCACGAAGAAAAACAGAATTCGCACTATTCCAAAAAGCCGTTGTACTGGCGAGGC